>NZ_JAXAXM020000001.1:0-345551 GCF_047500745.2 Stenotrophomonas sp. FR024 | reverse complement strand
GAGGCATTGCGCGCCGCTGCCGCACAGGCCGGGCCGGGCTCAGGCCGCTGCGGCCTCAAGCACTTCTTCCAGCCGCACCTCGCCGAGGAAGCCGCCGCTGCTGGTTGCCGGCCGCTGCGCTTCAACGGCGTGGGCGAACTGCACGCCGGCGTCGTCCTGCAGGCGCTCGAACAGCTGCTGCACCCTGGGGAACTCGCGGCGGTCGACCACCTGGTGGTAATCGTTCCAGCGCGCGATGCCGGCGAAGTAGGCATCGGCGAAGCTGCGCTGTGCGCCCAGCAGCCACGGGCCCGTTCCGATCATCTGCTCCAGTGCCTGATGTGCGTGGCGGACCTTGGTCGTGCCGTACCTGCGCAGCGCTTCACCTTCGGCACCCTCCGCGTGTTCCAGCGCATGCCAGAGCGGGGCGTAGGCACCGAAGAAACTTGTGTTGAGATAGGCCAGCCGATGGTTGAGGCGATCGAAGCCGGGCGTGCCCTGTGCGAAGCCCAGGCCCTGCGAGATGCCCTTCGCGGCCAGGTGGTTGAGGATGGCCAGGCTTTCGCTGAGCAGTTCGCCCTGCGCGGTGCGCAGGGTCGGGGTTTCGCCCAGTGGATTGAGGTGGCGGTAGTCTTCGCCCTGCACCTGGCCGGGCATGTCGATGCGGCACAGGTGATACGGCTGGCGCAGCCACTCCAGGGCGACGATGGAGCCGAACGAGCAGCCCGAGGGCACGCCGTAGAAGAGGATCGGGGTCATGGCAGGTTTCCGGTTCGAGCCGCGATGCGGCGGGTGAGGAAAGCGTGCCTGCGTGGACATTGCCCCGGAAGCCGTCAGAATGGCATCCTGAAGTCCACATCTGTGGACGTTGCGCATGCTCAATCTCAACGACCTGGCCCTGTTCGTGACCGCAGTGGAGCAGGGCGGGTTCGCTGCTGGTGGCCGCCATCTGGGCTTGCCGCGCTCGACCCTGAGCAAGCGTGTGGCGCTGCTGGAGGAACACCTCGAGGTGCGGCTGCTGCAACGCAGTTCGCGTCGCTTCGCGTTGACCGAGGTCGGCCAGGCGTTCTTCGAACGCGCACGCACGGCCCTGTCTGAAGTGGAGGCCGCCGAGGCCATCGTCCGCGACCGCCAGGCCGAACCGAGCGGCACCGTGCGCATCAGCGCTTCGATTCCGGTGGTGCAGGGCGAGCTCGCCGCGTGCCTGCCTGCACTGGCCCGCCGCTATCCACGGCTGCGGATCGAAGTTGAAGCAAGTGATCGTTTCATCGATCTGGCTCAGGAGGGCATCGACATCGCCCTGCGCAGCCACTTCGGTCCGCTGCCGGATTCGGGGTTGGTGCAACGCGCGTTGGGGAGCGAACGCATCGTGCTGGTCGCGTCCCCTGGCTATCTGGCAGCTGCACCGGCATTGGTGGAACCAGAGCAACTACGCGCGCATGCCGGCCTGCTCACCGCGCGCCACGCCACGCGATGGACGCTGCACGGTCCCGACGCCCGCACCGTGCAGGTGGAGCCGCAGGTGGCAATGGTCGGCAATGAATCGCAGCTGCTGATCGCGGCGGCCGAGGCGGGCCTTGGCATCACCGTGCTGCCCTACAGCCTGTGTGCTGCGGCCCTTGCGGCAGGTCGCCTGCAGCAGGTGCTGCAGGCGTGGCATGCCGGCGAAGTCACCACCAGCGTGCTGCTGCCACATCGTCGCGGCCAGTTGCCGGGCGTGCGCGTGGTGGTGGATGCGCTGGTCGCGCATTACCAGCTCAACGCAACTCCCGCGCCAGCACCTGCCAGATCCGTGCGTCCTGGCACTGCGAAACGTTGAAGCGCAGATAGTCGGCCGCGCGCTGCGACTGGCTGAACGCGTTGCCAGGCGCCAGCACGATGCCTTCGTGCAGGCACTGCCGCGCCAGTGCGGCGGCATCGCGGCCATCCGGCAGCTGGCACCACAGGAACAGTCCAGCTTCTGGCTGCAGCCACGGCGTGATGCCAAGCGTGTGCAGCTTGCGCAGCGTGTGCCGGCGCGCATCGGCCAGGCGTGAACGCACCGATTGCATGTGGCGTCGGTAGCCGCTGTCGGTCAGCGCGATGTGCATCAATTGTGCGGCCAGATGGCCACCGCCGAAGCTGGTGGCCAGCTTCAGGTCGGTCAACGCTTCGATCCAGTCGTGGCGCGCAGCGATGTAGCCACAGCGCGAAGCCGCCGACAGCGTCTTGGAGAAGCTGCCGACGTGGATCACCCGCGACAGCCCATCCAGCGCGGCCAGCCGCGGCGCCGGCTGCAGTTCGAAGTCGGCGAAGATGTCGTCCTCGACGATGATCAGCTCGCTGCGTTCGGCCAGGCCCAGCAGGCGGTGCGCGGTGCTGGCCGAAAGCACTGCGCCGGTCGGGTTGTGCAGGCCCGAGTTGGTGATGTACAGCCGCGGCGAATGCTCCTGCAATGCGCGTTCGAACGCTTCAAGGTCCGGGCCGGTGGGCGTGTACGGCACACCCACGGCCTGTACCTGGTGCGCCTTCAGCAGCGCGTGGTAATTGAAGTAGCTGGGGTCATCGACCAGCACGCAATCACCGGGCTTGAGCAGGAAGCGGCAGATCAGGTCGACCGCGTGCGTCCCGGATTCGGTCAGCAGGATCTGCTCCATCGGTGCATCGATGCCGAGCGTGGCGCTTCGCCGTTGCAGCAGCTGGCGCAACGCGGGCAGCCCGAGTGGGCCGGCGTAGTCGGCCAGATGCATGGCATCGGCACGCGCCAACCGGCGCAGGCCGCGCCGCACGCCGTCGTGGTACAGCCAGTCACTGGGCATCCAGCCGCACCCGGGCTTGAGGTGGCCCGGCGGGGTTTCCAGCGATTGCCGCGACACCCACAGCGGGTCCACGGCGCGGTCCAGCCGGGGCTCCATCTCGGCCAGTGCCAGCGGTGCGGCGGGCCCACTGACATAGAAGCCGGATCCTGCGCGCGCCGTGATCAGGCCTTCGGCCGCGAGGCGCTCGTAGGCTTCGACCACGGTGGAGACTGAGACTGCCATCGCTGCGGCCTGCGCGCGCACCGAAGGCAGGCGGGAGCCGGGACCATCCACGCGTGCGGTGATGCGGTTGCGGACGGCCTGGATGACCGATTCGATGCGGGTAAGCGGACGTGGCATGACGGAACTGTAGTGGAAGTGTGGGCAGTACAGTTATTTACGACTGTACTGGATTGTAGCTGGGGCGGTTCCGCGCTGGATGCTTCCATACAGCCTCCGCCAGGCGTCGCCCGGCACTTCAGGATTACAGGCGTGGAACGGTCGGCGAGTGGTTGGATCAATGGCTTCATCGGTGTAGTGATTTTCGCGGGCTCGTTGCCGGCTACCCGCCTGGCGGTGCTTGAACTGGATGCCGGGTTCGTCACCGCCGCACGCGCCACCATCGCCGCTGTGCTCGGCCTGGGTCTGTTGTTGCTGCTGCGCCAGCCGTGGCCGCGGCGCAGTGACCTGCCAGGCCTGGTGGTGGTTAGCCTCGGCGTGGTGGTCGGCTTTCCGCTGCTGACCGCGCTCGCGCTGCGCCATGCGTCATCAGCGCACACCATCGTGTTCCTCGGCCTGCTGCCGTTGAGCACTGCGGTATTCGGCGTGCTGCGCGGTGGCGAGCGGCCGCGCCCGGCGTTCTGGTTGTTCTCGTTGCTGGGCAGCGCCTGCGTGGTCGGCTATGCAGTGCGCAACGGCATCGAGGCGTCATTGCAGGCCGACCTGCTGATGCTGGCGGCAATCGTGGTGTGTGGGCTCGGCTATGCCGAAGGTGGTCGACTTGCCCGCCACCTTGGCGGTTGGCAGGTGATCAGCTGGGCGCTGCTGCTGGCGTTGCCGGTGATGCTGCCGCTGACAGTGCTGATGCGCCCGGCCTCATTCGCGGCAGTCGGTGCTTCGGCGTGGTGGGCACTGGGCTACGTGGCAGTGTTCAGCATGCTGATCGGCTTCCTGTTCTGGTACCGCGGGCTGGCGCAGGGCGGCATCGCCGCTGTTGGCCAGCTGCAGTTGCTGCAGCCGTTCTTCGGCCTGGCCCTGGCCGCGCTGCTGCTGCACGAATCGGTCAGCCTCAGCATGGTGCTGGTGACCGTGGTCGCCGTGATCTGCGTGGCAGGCGCGCGCCGCTTCAGCCGCTGAAAAAAGGGACGGAGGGGATTAAGTCGTAATCGGCTCTACTGTGCCTGAAACGACTTAATCCCCTCCGTCCCCTTTTCCTCGTCGCCGCGGAACAGGTTGGCAACGGCATAGTCGATGAACACCCGCAGGCGTGCACTGGGATGGCGCCCGCCGGGCCACAGCAACGAGAACTGGCCCTGGTGCGTGGGCAGCGCAGGCAGCACCCGTTGCAGGCGGCCATCGGCCAGCGCGTCGGCTGCGAGGAAGTCAGGCATCCAGGCCAGACCCATGCAACCGATCGCAGCGGCCAGCACGGCTTCCATGTTGTTGCAGGTCATCGCCGTGGGAAGGCGCGCCCCGGCATCGCCTTCGATGCCCGGCAGCTGCCACGGATGCAGCTTTCCGGTGGTGGGGTAACGGAAGCGCAGCGCGGTATGCAGGCGCAGCTCGCTCACATTACCGGGCGTGCCATGGGCCTGCAGATAGCCCGGCGCCGCACAGAGGATGAAACGGAAGCCGCCCAGCCGCCGTGCGGTCAGGCTGGAATCGGCCAGTTCACCGCTGCGTATCACCGCGTCGAGGCCTTCGCTGACCACGTCGACGATGCGATCGTTGAAGTCCAGCTCCAGCTGCACCTGCGGGTAGCGCTGCTGGAACCCCGGCAGTACCGGCAACAGGAAGCGGTAGCCGATGGTGGGCAGGCCGATGCGCAGCAGTCCACTCGGGGCGTGCTGTCGCTGCGCCAGATCCGCCTGCGCTTCGGAAAGTTCATCCAGTGCCCGCCGGCAGCGCTGCAGCAGCAGTTCGCCTTCGTCGGTGAGGTGCACGCGGCGGGTGGTGCGCTGGAACAGGCGGGTGCCGAGTTCCTGTTCAAGGCGGGCGATGCGCTTGCCCACGGCCGACGCGGACAGGCCGAGGACGCGAGCGGCGCCGACGATGCTGCCTGCTTCGGCGGTACGGACGAAGGCCAGCAGGGCAGAGATGGAATCCATGCGGGGCATGATTACGGAACATCGGGCCGCAATCAACGTCCATCGAGCCTGTTTTTCTGGAATAGCGGCCTGTCCATCATCAATGCCCCTGATGGATGGAGGCCCGCATGGCCCCGGTTTCGATGCTTCCCGTACCTTCCCACACGCATCAGCGCTGGGCCCTGCTTGCCGTCTGCCTGGCTGCACTGGCGCTGCCGTTGTCCTTCTCGGCCGGTGCCGTCGCGGTGCCGGCGCTGGCCCGTTCCGCGGCGTCGTCGCCGACTGCGCTGGCCTGGGTGACCAACGCCTTCATGCTCACCTTCGGAAGCCTGTTGCTCGCTGCCGGTGGCCTGGCCGATCGTTATGGTCGGCGGCGGCTGTTCCTGCTGGGTACGGCGGGCTTCAGCATCGCCACTGCCGTCGTCTGCCTTGCGCCCACGCTGCTGTGGCTGGATCTGGCGCGCGGGCTGCAGGGCGTTGCCGCTGCAGCGGCGCTGGCGTCCGGCACCGCTGCGCTGGCGCATGCCTGGCAGGGCCCGGTGCGTGCCCGTGTGTTCGCGCTGCTGGGCACCACATTCGGTGCGGGGCTGGCGCTGGGGCCGCTGCTCGCGGGTCTGCTGCTGCAGGCATTGGGATGGCGCAGTGTGTTCGCCGCGGGCGGTGTACTGACGCTGGCGGCGTTCGCCGTGGGCGCGCGCGCGTTGTCCGAAAGCCATGGCGAACGCGGGCGGCTGGATGTCGGCGGCATGCTGGGTTTCAGCCTGATGCTGGCGGCGTTGACCCTGGCCCTGCTGTGGCTGGGTGAATTCGGCCTGCATGCCATGCGCGTGCAACTGGCGCTGTTGGCGACGCTGGTGCTGGGCGGGGTATTCGTCTGCATCGAACGACTGCACCGCTCACCGTTGCTGGACCTCTCGCTGTTCTCGCAACCGGCGTTCCTCGGTGTCCAGCTGCTGCCGGTCGCAACCTGCTTCGGCTACGTGGTGCTGCTGGTGGTGTTGCCTCTGCAGCTGTTGGGCGTGCATGCACAGAGCGCGACATTGGTCGGGCTGCAGATGCTGGCCCTGTCCGCGCCGATGCTGGTGCTGCCGATGCTGGCCGCGCGCTGGGCGGAACGCGTTGGAAGTACGCGGCTGTGTACGCTGGGCCTGCTGGTCTGTGCCTCTGGGTTGTACCTGTTGTCGCGCCATGCATCGCATCCGTCGCCGTCGCAGTGGGTGCCGTTGCTGATGCTGATCGGCGCTGGAACGGCCTTGCCTTGGGGCTTGATGGATGGGCTGTCGGTCAGCGTGGTGCCGGTGCAGCGTGCGGGCATGGCCGCCGGCATCTTTGGAACCGTGCGGGTGGCCGGTGAAGGCATCGCATTGGCCGCAGTCACTGCCTTGCTTGCGCTGCTGATCGGCTACCAGCTGCAGGGAGCATCGCCTGCATCGCTGGCGCGTGCCGGTGCCTATCTGGCCACGGGGGCGCAGGCACAGGCGCAGGCACTGCTTCCGGCGATGAGCGGCGCACAGCTGCAGCAGGCCAGTGCCGAGGCGCTGGCGATACTGCTGCGTGTCCTGGCGCTGCTGACTGCCGCATGCGCTGTGCTGTTGCACCTGCTGCTGCGGCGGCCAGCGTTGGCCGTGATCAGAACCGATAGCTGATGGTGCCGGTCACCACGCGCGGGTAGCCGGCGAAGCAGTCGCCAAAGGTGCGGCACGGCGCGTAGTAGCGCTTGCCGGTGAGGTTGGTGATGTTCAACGCCATCGTCCAGTCGGTCACCTGCACTTCCAGCAATGCATCGGCCAGCGTGTAGCTGGGCGTGACGATGCGCCCGCCATTGCCCAGCGACACCGTGTTGCCGACATGGCGCACGCCCAGGCCCAGGCGCAGGCGTGCGGCATCGTCCAGTTGGAAGCCCTTCGAAACCCAGGCCGAGGCGAGGTCCTGCGGGGTGTCGTTGAGGCGCTGGCCCACTTCCAGTGCGAAGTTGCTGCGGCTGACCTCAGCCTCGTTGCGCGCAACGGCAGCGGTGATTGTGAGGTCGTTGGCGAACTGGAACTGCCCTTCCAGCTCCACGCCCTTGGAGCGGATCTGCCCGGTCTGCACCACGTTCAATACGTTGTCCGGGTCGTTGGTCTGCCGGTTGGTTTCGGTGATGCGGTACGCCGCCAGCGTCAGCAGCAGGTTGCGCGCCGGTTGCCACTTGATGCCGGCCTCGGATTGGCGGCCGCGCATCGGCTTGAAGGCGCTGCCGAACAGATCCTGGCCGGACACAGGCAGGAACGATTCGCTGTAGCTCAGGTAGGGCGAAACGCCCGCACCCAGTTCGCCGATCAGCCCGGCGCGGTAGGTGGTGGCATTGTCGGTCTGGCTGGGCTGGCCTTCGGTCTTCGAGCGTGCATGGTCGCGGCGCGCGCCCAGCACCAGCGAGATGCGGTCGGCCCAGCGGATCTGGTCCTGCACATAGACACCCAGCTGGGTGGAGGTCTGGTCCGGCTGACGATCCCAGCCACGCACGATCGGTGCGACCGATACCGGGGTGTAGATGTCGATCGGCGTGCCGGTGGCGTCCAGCCGCTGCAGCTGCTCCTTGTATTGGCTGTAGTCCACGCCGGCCAGCAGCAGATGCTGGAAGGCACCGGTGGCGAAGTCGAACTGCAGCGCATTGTCGGCGCTGAAGATCTGCACGTCGGGGCGGGTGCCATAGGCCGTGCGGTTGACCACGCGCCGATCGGCGTCGATGAAGGGATCGGCCGGATTGCTGTAGCTGTCCACGTACATCTGCTGCAGAGTGGTCCTGCCATCGATGTAACGCACTGCCGAGCGCAGGCTGAGCGTGTCGTTGAAGCTGTGGTCGAACAGCGCGGTCAGGCTGTAGACGCGCGAGTCGATGCGGTCGAAGTCGGGATCGCCGATGAAGGTGGACGGGTCGAGGCGGCGTCCGGGCGGTGCAAGCAGGGTCGCGGCCAGCGGCAGGAACTGCTGGCTGGAGCCGGTCTTGTCATGCTGATAGCTGGCCAGCAGGGTCAAGGTGCTGCGTTCACCGTGCCAGCTGATCGACGGTGCCAGATAGACGCGGTCATCCTTCAATACATCGGTCTGCATGTTCGATTCACGCACCAGCCCGACGAAGCGGCCGGCAAGCGTACCGGTATCGTTCAATGCGCCGCCGATGTCACCCTGCAGCTGCCTGCGGTCGAAACTGCCGAGCTGCACGCCGACCTCGCCGTTGAGGGTGCCGAAGGTCGGGCGCTTGCTCATTGCATTGATGATGCCGCCGGTGGCGCCGGCACCGTACAGCACCGAGGACGGGCCGCGCAGCACTTCCACCCGCTCCAGGCCATAGATTTCCGGGCGGGCGAGGGGGCTGAAACCGTAGCTGCGGCGCAGGCCATCCTGGTACTGCACCGGGTCCAGCCCGCGCACCGAGGTCGCATCGTTGCGGGTATCCAGCCCCCACGCATCGGCGGTGACGCCGGCGCTGTAGCGCAGCACTTCCTGCAGGTTGTGCGCGCCGCGATCGGTGAACAGCTGCTGGGTGACCACGCTGATCGCCTGCGGCGTCTCGGTCAGGGCGGTGTCGGTCTTGGTCGCGGTGCTGGCCCGCTCGGCCACCACCGTTACCTTGTCCAGGGTGCGCGCCGCCGGGGTGTCCTGGGCCTGGGCGATGGCCGAGGCCAGCAGGGTGGGCAGGGCGAGCGTGTACAGCAGCGGACGCGACGGCAGAGCGGTCATCGGGAGTGATCCGGGAAGGGCGGTGACGGCGGATTATCCGGATGCCCGCCCTCAAATACAAATGATTCCCAAGTGCGATTGGGGCGCCCTGGCCCGGCGTCAGGGCAGGCCGTCCGTCGCGCCGCGGATGCTCATCCAGGCGCCGCCACCGGGGGCGCTGCCGGCGCGGACACGGAAGCCGTGCAGGCCGGCAATGGCGGCCACGATCGACAGGCCCAGGCCGAATCCAGGCCCTTGGCCGGCGCTGCTGCTGCCACGGAAGAAGCGCTGGTAGATCAGCGTGCGGTCCTGTGGCGGAATGCCCGGCCCGTTGTCGATCACATCGATCCTCGGGGCGCCGTGATCATCGACCGCACGCAGCAGGATGCGGCCGTGTGCAGGGGTGAACTGCAGAGCGTTGGACAGCAGGTTGGCCAGCGCTTCGAACAGCAGCTCGCGGTCGCCACGCAGCGGGCCCACCTTCTGGTCCACCTGCAGCTCCAGCAACTGCTGCTTCTCTTCGGCCAGCGGCAGGTAGAACTGGTGCAGTTCCTGCAGCAGCTCGGTGACGTCGACCGCGTCGAAGGCTGAACGTCGCTGGTGGCTCTCCAGTTCCGACACCCGCAGCAGCGCGGCGAAGCGCGCCATCAGCATGTCAGTCTCGGCCAGCGCCTTGTCCAGTGGATCGGCATGCGGGTCCCGTTCGTCCAGGCCCACGCGCATGCGGTACAGATGCGCGCGCAGGCGGGTCAGCGGGGTGCGCAGATCGTGGGCGATGCTGTCGCACACGCCCTTGACCTCGGTCATCAGCTGTTCGATGCGTTCCAGCATGGCATTGACGATGCTCGACAGCCGATCGATCTCGTCGCGACGGCTGGACACCGGCAGGCGCTGGCCGAGGTCGCCGGCAACGATGCGGTTGGTGGCCGCTTCGATCTGCTGGATCCGTTTCAACGGGCGCCGGCGCAGCAGATGCCAGCCCACCAGGCCGGGAATGACGGTCAGCGACACGCCCCACAGCAGCGCATCGAGGATGATGCTGTTGACCGCCATGAGCTTGCCATTCTGGCGCACGAATACCAGCGTGCGGCCATCGCGGGTCACCACGCCGAGCGCACTGCCGCCGTTGTCGTGGCGGCCATCGGCCAGCGTCCAACCGTCCACCGCATGCGAGTTGCCATCCAGCGGCAGTCCCTCGGGGATCGCTGTCAGCGGGCCCGCCATCGGCATGCCGGCCTTGTCGAACAACCCATAGGTATAGACCTGGTGCAGATCGAAGCGCTGGCTGTCGCGCAATGCTTCATCCAGTGCCGGCCCGTCGAAGCTCATGAACAGGTGGGCGCGCTGCTGCAGGCCTGATTCGGTCAGGTCACTCAGGTAATCCGAGATGCGCCAGTACATCACGCCCAGCAGCAGGCTCGACCACGCCACGAACAGGATGCAGTACAGGCCCAGCAGTCTGCTGCTGGAAGAGCGCCAGTGGTCAGGATTGCGCGTCGAAGACATAGCCGGTTCCACGTACGGTCATGATCGGCTGCGGTCGGCCGGGTTGTTCGATGCGCTTGCGCACGCGGCCGATATGCACGTCGATCAGGTTGGTACCCGGATCGAAGTGGTAGCCCCAGACTTCCTGGAACAGCATGCTGCGGGTGACCACCTGGCCGACGTTGCGGACCAGGAATTCGAGCAGCTTGAACTCGGTCGGCAGCAGCGCGATTTCATGCCCGCCGCGTCGCGCCGAACGGGTCATCAGGTCCAGTTCCAGGTCACCGGCGCGCAGCACGTTGTCGATGGCAGCGGCCTGGCCCTGGCGCCGGATCAGCACTTCCACGCGTGCAGCCATTTCGTCGGAAGCGAAGGGCTTGGTCAGGTAGTCGTCGCCACCGGCGCGCAGGCCACGCACGCGTTCATCCACGTCCGACAGTGCGCTGATCATCAGCACCGGCGTGGTGATGCCTTCGCGGCGCAAGGTGGTGACCAGGGCCAGCCCGTCGATGCCGGGCAGCATGCGGTCCAGGGTGATCACCGCGTAGTCGCCTGCACGTGCCAGCGCCAGGCCGTTGCTGCCGTCGCTGGCCAGGTCCACGTCGAAGCCGTGGCTGCGCAGTTCGGTGGCGATCTCCTCGGCGGTGACAAGATCGTCCTCGATGGTGAGTACGCGCGGCATGGGCCAGTGTGCAGAGTGGGACAGGGGCATCCTCGCAATCGTGGGCAGCGACTGCAAATGAAAAATGTTTCATGCGCCATTTAGCAGGATCGTGCCGCCACGTCTTCTATATTCGGCGCCGAACGCTCCCCCACGCGTGGAACACTGCAGCCGATGATCCTTCCGAACCCCTCCCGTCCGTACCGTGCCTGGCGGCTGCCGCGAACCGCGGGCCTGCCGCTGCTGGCGCTCGCCCTGGCCGGCCTGCTCAGCGCCTGCGGCAAGGACGCGCCCAAGCCCGGCGCGACGACGCCTGAGGTGACGGTGCTGACCCTGCGCAGCCAGCCGCTGGCACTGCAGCAGGAACTGCCTGGGCGCAGCGTTGCCTCGCAGGAATCGGACGTGCGTCCGCAGGTGGATGGCGTGCTGGTGAAGCGGTTGTTCGAGCAGGGCCAGTGGGTGAAGGCCGGGCAGCCACTGTTCCAGATCGAGCCCGCGCTGTACCAGGCGGCGCTGAACGAGGCGCAGGCCAACCTGAAGACCGCCGAGGCCGCTGCGGTGACCGCGCGCCTGCGGGCGCAGCGCATGCAGGCGCTTGGCAAGGACCAGCTGGCCGCGCGCCAGGACGTGGACGATGCGATCGCCAGCGACCAGCAGGCTGCCGCCGTGGCGCAGGCCGCACAGGCCGCGCGTGACACGGCCAGCACACGGCTGGGGTTTGCCACGGTGACCTCGCCGATTGCCGGGCGCATCGGCCGCGCGCTGTTCACGCCGGGTGCGCTGGTCACCTCGGGCCAGGCCGATCCACTGGCACGGGTGCAGCAGATGGACCCGATGAACGTGGACATCACCCAGTCCAGCAATGAGTACCTGGCACTGCGCCGCGCCATCGCCGACGGTGGCGTGCAGGCCGACACAGCACCGGTGCGGCTGCGCCTGTCCGATGGCACCGACTACCCGCTGCCCGGCACGCTGGAATTCGCCGACGTGGACGTGCAGCAGGAGGCCGGCAGCATCACTCTGCGGGCGCGTTTCCCCAACCCGGATGGGCAGCTGCTGCCAGGCATGTACGTGCGCGCGCTGGTGGGGCAGGGAACCCGCCAGCAGGCGCTGCTGGTGCCACAGGCTGCGGTCGACCGCAGCCCCAAGGGCGAGGCACAGGCGTGGCTGGTGGACAAGGACGGCAAGGCGCGGCTGCGCCTGTTCCGCACCGCGCGTGCGGTGGGCGATCAGTGGCTGGTGCTCGATGGCCTGGCCGCCGGGGAGCAGGTAGTGGTAGCCGGCGCGCAGGGCCTGGCCGATGGCATGACGGTACGGGTGAAGCCTGCACCGGCACCGGCCGGGAAGGACTGAGCAGATGCTGCCGCGCTTCTTCATCCATCGCCCGGTATTCGCCTGGGTCCTGGCGATCTGCATCATGGCCTTCGGCACCATCGCGGTGACCCAGCTGCCGGTGGAGCAGTACCCGGACATCGCGCCGCCGCAGGTCAACATCACCGCGAACTACACCGGTGCCTCGGCACAGACGGTGGAAGACAGCGTCACCCAGGTGATCGAACAGCAGATCAAGGGCATCGATCACCTGTTGTATTTCTCGTCCACCAGTTCGTCATCGGGGCAGGCGCGCATCACGGTCACCTTCGACCAGAGCGCCAACCCGGATATCGCCCAGGTGCAGGTGCAGAACAGCGTCAATCAGGCGATCAACCGGCTGCCGCAGGAAGTGCAGCAGCAGGGCGTGACGGTCGCCAAGTCGCAGGGCGATTCGCTGATGGTGGTCTCGCTGTACGACACCAGCCGGCGCATGGAACGGGTGGATGTTTCCGATTTCCTGGTCAGCAACGTGCAGGACCCGATCAGCCGTATTCCCGGCGTTGGCGAGATCAACGTGTTCGGCTCGGCTTACGCAATGCGCGTGTGGCTGGACCCGCACAAGCTGCGCGCCTATGACCTGATGCCCTCGGACGTTCGCGCTGCGATCCAGGCGCAGAACACCCAGGTGACGGCGGGTGAGCTGGGCGCGATGCCGTCCAGCCCGACGCAGAGCCTCAACGCCACGGTCACCGCGCAGTCGCGCCTGCAGACGCCCGAACAGTTCCGCGCGATCATCCTGCGCACCCTGCCCAATGGCGCGGCGGTGTTGCTGGGCGACGTCGCACGGGTCGAGATCGGCGCGGAGAACTACCAGACCAGCAGCTATCTCAACGGTTATCCGGCGGCCGGCTTCTCAGTCACCCTGGCCTCCGGCGCCAACGCATTGGCCACCGCCGACGCGGTCCGCGCGGAGATCGAACGGCTGCGGCCGACTTTCCCGCCCGGCCTGCAGGTGGCCTACCCGCGTGACAGCACACCGTTCGTGCGGGTCTCGATCGAGGGGGTCATCCATACCCTCATCGAAGCCATCGTGCTGGTCGTAGTGGTGATGTTCCTGTTCCTGCAGAACCTGCGCGCCACGCTGATTCCGGCGATCACGGTGCCTGTGGTGCTGCTGGGCACCTTCGGCGTGCTGGCCGTTGCCGGATTCACCATCAACACACTGACCCTTTTCGCGATGGTGCTGGCGATCGGCCTGCTGGTCGACGATGCGATCGTGGTGGTGGAGAACGTGGAGCGCATCATCCACGACGAGCATCTGCCGCCGCGCGAAGCGACCGAAAAATCGATGGGCGAGATCACCGGCGCGTTGATCGGCATCACCGTGGTGCTGGGCGCGGTGTTCCTGCCGATGGCGCTGTTCGGTGGTTCCACCGGCATCATCTACCGGCAGTTCTCGATCACGATTGCGTCTGCCATGGCATTGTCGGCGCTGGTGGCGCTGACGCTGACCCCGGCGCTCTGCGCGACCCTGCTCAAGCCGTCTTCGGCGCAGAAACCGCAGGGCCGCTTCTTCCGGGCGTTCAACCGGGGCGTCGAGCGCAGCCAGTTGGCCTACCAGGGAAAGCTCGGTGGCGTCGTTACCCGGCCGCGGCGCTGGATGGCGTTCTACCTGCTGCTGGTGGTCGCCATGGTCGCGCTGTACGCGCGCATGCCCACCGGCTTCCTGCCGGTGGAAGACCAGGGCCAGGTAACCTTCCAGTTCTCCACGCCGGAAGGTACGCCGATGGCGCGTACCGAAGCATTGGGCGAGCAGATCAGCCGCTACTTCATGGAGCACGAGAAGCAGAACCTGGATGTGGTGTTCGTGGTGGTCGGCCGCAACAATGCCGGCACCGGCCAGAACGCCGGGCAGGGCTTCCTCGCCCTGAAGCCCTGGGATGAGCGCACGGGCGACAACACCGCCGCGGCGATCATCACGCGTGCCAATGCCTACTTCCGCCGCTTGCCGGATGCCAAGGTCAATGTACTGGCACCGCCGGCGGTGCGTGGACTGGGCCAGTCCAGCGGCTTCGAACTGTGGCTGCAGGACACCAGCGCGGTCGGGCGCGTGGCCCTGCAGGCGGCGCAGGAACAGGTGGTGCGCGCGGCCGGCGAAGACGACGGGCTCACCTCGGTGCGCCTGAACGGTCTGGGCGACAAGGCCGAGCTGCGGCTGGACATCGACCATGCCCAGGCCAGCGCGCTCGGCCTGGCCCAGGCCGACATCAATTCAACGTTGTCCGCGGCCTGGGGCGGCAGCTACATCAACGATTTCCTCGACCGTGGCCGGGTCAAGCGGGTCTACATGCAGGGCGACCAGCCCTACCGCAGCGTGCCCGACGACATCGGCCAGTGGTATGTGCGCGGTGGCAACGGCCAGATGGCGTCGTTTGCCAGTTTCGCCAGCAGCCACTGGGCGCGTGGGCCGCAACTGCAGCAGCGCTTCAACGGCCTGCCGGCGATGCAGATCCAGGGCAGCGCTGCCGAAGGCCGCAGCTCGGGCGAGGCGATGCAGCGCATGCAGGCGCTGGTTGCCGATCAACCCGGGTTCGACCTGCAGTGGAGTGGCCTGTCCTACCAGGAACAACTGGCCAGCAACCAGACGTTGTGGCTGTACATCGCCTCCATTGCCTTCATCTTCCTGTGTCTGGCAGCGCTCTATGAGAGCTGGACGGTGCCGGTGGCAGTGGTGCTGGTGATCCCATTGGGCGTGATTGGTACGGTGCTGGCGACTACCGCGGCCGGGTTCGTCAACGACATCTACTTCCAGGTCGGTCTGCTGACGACCATCGGCCTGTCGGCCAAGAACGCGATCCTGATCGTGGAGTTTGCCGAGGCCCGCTATCGTGCCGGCAGTTCAGCGGTGGAAGCGGCCCTGCAGGGCGCACGCCTGCGCCTGCGCCCGATCGTGATGACGTCGTTGGCCTTCGTGGCCGGTGTGATCCCGTTGGCGTTGGCCACCGGCGCGGGCGCAGTCAGCCGCCGTGAAATCGGCATGAGCGTGATCGGCGGCATGGTCTCCGGCACGGTGCTGGCAGTGGTGCTGGTGCCGTTGTTCTTCGTGCTGGTGCGCCGCCTGGGCCGGTCACGGCCGCAGGACTGAGGGGGGGGCGCGGCTGTCATCTGGCTGCCGCAGCACCCTCACCCGTTCTTTGCCCAGGTGCCGCTAGCGTAGGTCGTCCCCGTCCCCCACGGAGACCTGCCATGTGGCTGCTCGATCATCTCTGGCCCGGCCGCAGACCTGTTCCTCCCCCGGTCGCCACCGAACCGCAGGCGACGCCCCGCCGGCCTTGGCTGAAGCGCCCGGTGCGGGCAGGCCGCAGCGGCATGGCCCCCTGGCAGAAGGTTGCCGCACCGCCACGGCGCACGCGCCACTAACCGGTGCGGTCGGCGGGATGGTTGACCCCATCGTTGACCGGGATCACACCCAGCGCGAACGGGTCGATGCCTTCCAGGCAGGCCACGTTGTAGCCGTACTGTTCCGGGTTGGAGCGGCGCCGGTGATGGGTGTAGATGCCGCACACGCCACAGAAATAGTGCTCGGCCACATGGGTGTTGAACTGGTACCGCTGCAGGTGGTTCTGCCCGCGCACCACCTGCAGGCCCGCGCGGCTGACGCTGGCGGCAATGGCCCCCCGGCGCCGGCACATCGAGCAGTCGCAGCGTCGGGGTTCGACAATACCGTCCGGCAGGTCCAGCAGCAGTTCGACCGTGCCGCAGTGGCAGGTGGCTCGGTGCCGGGGTTGGACCGGAACGCCGGCCACGGAAGTGATGCCCATCGTTGCTCCTGTGAAGTGAACCTGGCCGCAGAGGCCGCCGCCGACGGTGCGCCGCCCAGCCTGAACGGTCCGTAGATGCCACGGTGAACCCGCTTGTGGCTAACTATGCGGCTTCGAGACCGCGACAGGATGCCAGTGAACGCCGCAGGACGTTGGATGACAGGGAGTGCCATGGCGCTGGCGGCGCTGTGGGTGAGCGGGCTGCTGGCCTACCAGCTGCCGGGACCGGGTTGGCTGGCCACCGGCGTGGCCGTGCTGTGGCTGCTGGTGGCGCTGTGGGCGTCGTGGCGGGTCGCGCGCGGGCGTGCCTCGCGCCGCCTGGGCACGGCCTTCGGTGTGGCGCTGGCGTTGGCCGGCCTGTGGTGGCTGCTGCTGACCCCGCGCCAGGACCGCGTATGGGCCGACGACGTGGCCCAGCGCCTGCATGTGGTGTCCTTCGACGGGCGCCACGTGGTGCTGGACAACGTGCGCGACTTCAGCTGGCGCAGTGAAACCGACTACGACGCGCACTGGGTGCGCCGCGAATACGACCTGGACCAGCTGCGCTCGGCCGACCTGGTGCTGTCGTACTGGATGGGCCCGGCGATCGCCCACACGCTGATCTCGTTCGGTTTCGAGGATGGTCGCCACGTGGTGTTCTCGCTGGAGATCCGCAAGGAGCGCGGTGAGTCGTTCTCCGCGCTGGGCGGCTTCTTCCGCAAGTTCGAGATGACCCTGGTGGCTTCGGAGGAGACCGACATCATCCGCACCCGCACCAACGCGCGGGGCGAGGATGTCTACCTGTACCGCCTGCATGGCATGGACCGCGCGCAGCTGAAGGAACTGTTCGCCGCGTACATCGAACAGGCGCGTGAACTGGATGCCAAGCCGGGCTTCTACAACACGCTGACCAGCAACTGCACGACCATCGTCTTCGACCTGGCCCGCCACATCGCACCGCGCCTGCCGTTGGACTATCGGCTGCTGCTGTCCGGCTATCTGGCCGAGTACGCGCAGGAGGTCGGTGCACTCACGCCGGGCGTGCCGTACGCCGAGCTGCACGATAAGGGCCGCATCACCCAGCGCGCATTGGACCTGGGTGATGGCGAGCATTTCTCCACCGTGATCCGCCAGGGCGTGCCCGGCACCGAGCAGGACCCGCAGTAATGACCCAACTCTTTCTGACCCGCTGGCAGCGCCTGCTGCCGGTGTTGTTCGCCGCCTTCCTGCTGCTGGGCAGCAGCGGCTGCGCGATGGTCACCGTCAAGCAGGTCAAGTCCAGCGATTCGCTGGTCAACAAGCGTGCGGACGTGCTCAACACTGGCAAGCTCAGCCCCGCCGCGCGTGAAACGCTCAGCGCAGCGGGCCTGGACGAATCGCAGTGCGAGAAGGACTTCCTGGTCTGCCGCAGCACGTTGCTGATGACCGACGACCTCAATGTCGAGCAGCGGCTGTCGGCGCTGTCCGAGCTGTGGGTGAAGGCTGCATTGGCGATGACGCCGAAGAAGACCGCCGCAGGCGACCCGCCGATGAGCGATGCGGCATTGGATGCCTGGCTGGAAGCCGCGCGCTATGCCTATGCCTACCTGTTCTACAGTGGCCGCTCACCGTCCGACCGGGCCTTCGAGGACCGGCAGACGCAGGTGCGCGACTACTACAACTACGCGGCCGAGAAGGCGGCGGTGGTGTTGTTCGTGCGCGCACGTGCCGCTGCGCTGGCCGGCGAGGACTACACGAAGCCGCTCACGGTCGGTAGCTGGTCGCTGGCCTCCAACTACCAGCAGCTGGGTCTGAAGAGCATTCCGGCGCAGCTGGTTCCGGCCGGTACCGTCAGCTTTGTCGGCCTGCGCAGCACCTATCGCCGCGATGGCTTCGGTGCCGAGCTGGTGATGGTGATGGACCCGCCGAAACTGGTCGCGCCAGTGATCGCGCCCGACGGCCCGAAGGCTGAAACCGCGCAGGACGACGAGGACGACGAGCGTCGTGGCCGCCGCCACCGCCATGACGATTCGGTGCCCGAGTTCAGTGAGATGTCCTCGATCAACGTCACCGCACTGCTGCGGTTCGAGGGCAGCAGCCTGGAAGACGTGATGCGCACGCGCCGGGTCGAGCTGGATGCCTATTCGCCGGAAGCGACCGAGCGCATCACTCTGCACGGTGAGCAGGTACCGCTGGCCGGCAACTTCACTGCCGCCTACGGCCTGTGGCTGGCGCAGAGTGGCTTCGCCCGGCAGTCGCTGCGCACCCTGTTCGGCATGAGCGAGGGCATCGGCGAGCCGCACATCTACCTGATGCAGCCGTGGGACCCGAACCGCCGCATCATCTTCATGCTGCACGGCCTGGCCAGCAGCCCGGAAGCGTGGGTGAACCTGGCCAACGAGATCATGGGTGACCCCGAGCTGCGCCAGCAGTTCCAGGTGTGGCAGGTCTATTACCCGACCAATGCGCCGATCGCGCTGAACCGCTACGAGATCGCCAATGCATTCAACGACACGCTGAAGCATTTCGATCCCAACGGCAGCACGCGTGCGTCGAAGGACATGGTCTACATCGGTCACAGCATGGGCGGCGTGCTGGCGCGCCTGCTGGTGAGCGATTCCGGCGATGTACTGTGGAACGACCTGCTGGCCAACTACGACCTGAAGGGGGAACGGCTGAAGCGGGTGCAGAACAAGCTGGGTCCGCTGCTGCATTTCAAGGCACAGCCGAACGTGGAGCGTGCGATCTTCATCGCCGCGCCGCACCAGGGCACCGACATTGCCGGCAACAAGGTCGGTCGCCTGATTGGTCGCCTGGTACGCCTGCCGCTGACAATCCTCGGCAAGTTCGAGGACGTGTTCATGGCGCTGGCGCAGGCCGAGCAGCAGGTCGATGGCACCGCCAAGCCGAAGATCCCGAACAGCATCGACAACCTCAAGGCCAGCGATCCGTTCGTGAAGGCCGCCGCACAGCTGCCGATTGAGGCGGGCCTGAAGTACCACTCGATCATCGCCCAGCGCAAGCCGGAGCTGCCGGTGGAAAAATCCGATGATGGGCTGGTGCCGTACTGGAGCGCACATCTGCCGGGCGCGCTGTCGGAGAAGGTGATCATCTCCGGCCACAGCGTGCAGGAAACCCCGCAGGCGGTGCTGGAGGTGAGGCGCATCCTGCACCGGGATATCGATGACATGGGGACCGGCAGCCGGTAGTGCCGGCCGCTGGCCGGCAATCCCGCAATGCGGCGGTACTACACCCGCCGCGCGATCACCGTGGCCAGCAGTGCCAGGCCGAAGGTGATTGCCAGGCACAGGAAGTAGCCGGTGTGTGGTGCGGTTTCCACGAACAACGCGAACAGAGCACCGGAAACCGCCAGTGCGGTGGTCACCGACAGCGCCTCGCTCAGCTGCAGTGCCGAGGTGTTGGCACCCTGCTCGTGCGGTGCGGACAACGACAGCGTCAGCACCGACAGGCTGGCGTAGATCATGCCCATGCCGAAGCCGGTCATGGCCCAGCCGACCAGGGCCACCGGCAGCGGCACTGCGTTGAACAGCACGGCCAGTGTGGCGGCGATACCGATCGTCATCAGCGGTGTGCCAACGCGCAGCAGCTGCTGGCGTGACCAGCCGCGCTGCTGGTGGCCCTGCAGCCAGGAGCCGGCGAACCAGCCCAGTGCACCGAGGCTGAGCACCGCGCCGGCCCAGCTGGGCGAGAGCCCGCGTTCGCGCTGCAACAGCAGTGGCAGGTAGGCCTCACAGGCGAAGAATGCGGCCGCCGCGACGCCGCGCAGCGCGATCACGCTGGGCAATCCGCGGCGCAGGATCAATGTGCCGGCGGGCAGCAGGTGATGCACGCAGAACAGCAGCGCCAGCAGCGCTGCGCCAATGCAGAGCAGGGCGGGCAGGCCGCGCTGCTGGCCACCGAAGTACAGCAGCAGCGCCGCCAGCGAGGCGCCGCTGGCCCAGCGCACCACGTTGCCGCGACCATCGTCGCTGCTGGCAGCATCAGTGGGCTGCATGCGTGCCAGTGCAGGGCGCAGCAGCAGCGCGGCCGGGACCGCCAGTAGCGGCACCGCCAGGAACACCCAGCGCCAGCCGAGATGCTGCACGATCAGCCCGCTCAGCGCGGGACCGATCATCGACGGCACCACCCAGCCGGCGGAGAACGCGGCGAATACCTTCGGGCGCAGGTGTTCGGGATAGCTGCGGCCAACCATCACGTACAGCGAGACCGAGATCGCGCCTGCGCCCAGGCCCTGTAGCAGGCGCCCGGCCACCAGCATGCCCATGCGCATGGCGAAGCCGGCCAGCAGCAGGCCCAGCACGAAGCAGCCCAGGCCATACCACAGCGGCCGAGCTGGTCCCTGGCGGTCGGCCCAGCGTCCGGCCAGGGTCATGCCGATGACACTGGTGGCCAGGGTGCCGCCAAAGGCCAGCGCATACAGGCGCAGGCCATCCAGCGCCTCGGCCACGGTCGGCATGGCGGCCGCCACCGCCAGGGCCTCGAAGGCATGCAGCGCCACCAGTGCCACCATGCCGATGGTGGTGGCGCGATAGCGGGGAGACAGGATCGACGTATCAGCCGGCGCACGGGCGTCGGCGGGCGAAAGAGTGGGGGACATACGAGTCAGATGCGGGCCGCGCTTGTCAACTGGCGGCGAAGATAGCAGCATGCCACCTCAACTGCAGTTTAGGTCAAGCAATGGTTTCCCAGGAACTCAGCGTTGGTGAAGTCTCCCAGCGCAGTGGCGTGGCGGTTTCCGCGCTGCATTTCTACGAGCGCAAGGGGCTGATCAGCAGCCTGCGCACCTCGGGCAACCAGCGGCGCTACAGCCGTGACGTGCTGCGACGGTTGGCCGTGATCCGCGTCGCGCAACGGGTGGGCATGCCACTGGAAGCTGTCGGCCGTGCCTTCGAAAGCCTGCCCGAGGGCCGCGCGCCGACCAAGGCCGACTGGGCCAAGCTGTCCGCGCGCTGGCGCACCGAGCTGGAGGAGCGCATCCGCATGCTGGAACTGCTGCGCGATGAACTGACCGGCTGCATCGGCTGCGGCTGCCTGTCGCTGCAGCGCTGCCGCCTGGCCAACCCCGAAGACGTCCTCGGCGAACGCGGCGACGGCCCGATGCGCTGGGAGTGATCCGCGAAAAGGGGACGGAGGGGATTATGTCGTTTGTGCATTAACGACTTAATCCCCTCCGTCCCCTTTTTTCTTACCAGACCGTGATCGTCTCGCCGCTCTGGATGCCTTCCACCGCGCGCTGGAAGGCCAGCGCCGCGCGCTGCGCGCTCACCGCTTCGAAGCCTGGGAAATAGGGGCCGTAAGCCGCCATCGATTCGATCAGCACGTTCGGGCTGACCACGTTGATGCGCAGGCCACGGGGCAGCAGCTCCAACGCGGCGGCACGCACGAAGCCTTCCAGTGCGGCATTCACCGAGGTGGCGTTGACGCCATCGCGGATCGGCTGTGCGCTGACGATGCCGCTGGTCAGGGTGATCGAGCCGCCGGCGTTGAGGTGGTGCTGGGCGACCAGTGCCAGCCGCACCTGGCCCAGTAGCTTGTCCTGCAGGCCGAGGTTGAACTGCTCGGGTGTCATGTCCTTCAGCGGACCGAAGTGCAGCTTGCCAGCGGTGGAGATCACTGCATCGACCGGACCGGTGCGCGCGAAAAGTTCGGCGACGCTGGCGTCGTCTGTCAGGTCGACGCGCAGCTCACCGCTGTTGCGGCCGGCGGCGAGGATCTGATGCTGCTGGCCGAGCTGGTGGGCGACTGCCTGGCCGAGGGTGCCGCTGGCACCGACGAGGAGGATCTTCATGGCCGTTCCTTGCGAGAGGGGGAATGGGCGCAGTCTGCGCCCTCACAGTGGGGTTAGGTAAGCGGCGTATGCTTCGCAGATTCCTAACTCTGGATTAGCAATGGATACCCTTCGCTGCATGCAGGCCTTCGTCGCCGTGGCCGAGTCCGGGAGCTTTGCAGGAGCTGCCGAACAGCTGCAGGTGTCGGCGGTGATGGTCGGCAAGTACATCCAGCAGCTGGAGGCGCACCTGGGTACCGCGCTGCTGCAACGGAACACCCGCCGCCAGCGCCTGACCGAAGCCGGCGGCGCCTACCTGGCCGGGTGCCGGCAGGTGCTGGAGCAGGTGCAGCAGGCGGAGGCGGACGTGGCCGGCCTGCAGGTTCAACCTCGCGGGCTGCTGCGGGTCAGCGCGCCAACCACCTGGGGCAGCTGCGTGCTGGCGCCACAACTGGCCGGCCTGCTGCGCGCGCAGCCGCAGTTGAACATCGAGCTGGACCTGAGCAACCGCCGCGTGGACCTGATCGAGGATGGCTTCGACGTGGCGATCCGGGTCGGGCCGCTGCCATCGCAGGAGGTGGTGGCGCGGCCGCTGCCGCCGTATGCAATGAGCCTGTGTGCGGCACCGTCCTACCTGCGCCGGCGCGGCACGCCGCGCACGCCCGCGGATCTGCAGGGGCATGATTGCCTGAGCCACCTGGCCTGGCGCGGCGGCCATGGCTGGCAGCTGGCCAACGGCGAACAGGTGGACTGGGAAGCGCGCCTGACCTGCAATGATGGTGTCGCGTTGCGCGAGGCCGCCGTGGCCGGCGCAGGGCTGGTGCTGCAGCCGACCGCGCTGCTGGCCGGCGAAATCGCGGCCGGGCGGTTGAAGCCGCTGCTGCGCGACTACCTGCCCGAACCGCGGCCGATGCATCTGATCTACCTGCCGGATCGACGGCCGCGCCCGCGGTTGCAGTGCTTCGTCGATTTCGTCATGGCCACATTGGGGCAATGAACATCCACGCCATGCGTGGATGATGGTAGGTGCCGACCGTTGGTCGACACACATCGGGATCAATCATTCGCCGCAGACAGTTCCTGCCCACGCACCTGCGCGGCGCGCAGCGCCGTATCCACCAGCGCCTCGAAACCACCGGCCTGGAAGCTCTCGATCGCGGCCTGGGTGGTGCCGTTCGGCGAGGTCACGCGGCGACGCAGTTCGGCCGGGCTTTCGCCGGCTTCATCGAGCATGCGCGAGGCACCCAGCAGGGTCTGCACCACCAGCGTGCGCGCCGCTTCTGCAGGCAGGCCCTGTGCGATACCCGCCGCTTCCATCGCTTCGGCCAGCAGGAACACATAGGCCGGCCCACTGCCGGAGACCGCGGTGACCGAATCCATCAGCGACTCGCTGTCGATCCACACCGTGCGCCCGGCACTGGCAAGCACCTGTTCGGCGCGTGCGTGCTGCTGCGCGTCCACCGACGCGGTGGCGTACAGGCCGGTCACGCCGGCGCCGAGCAGGGCCGGCGTGTTCGGCATCGCGCGCACCACAGGCAGGTTCCCGCCCAGCCAGCGTTCAAGCTGCGTGCTGGTGATGCCGGCGGCAATCGACACCACCAGCGGTCGGTTCGCCTGTGCCAGCGCCTGCAGCGACTGGCATACATCGCGCAGTACCTGCGGCTTCACCGCCAGCAGCCAGGTATTGCCCTGTGCGGCGGCATCGGCGGCGTTGTCGTGCACCTGCACGCCGAAGTCGGCAGCCAGTGACTCGCGCAGTGCGGCCACCGGTTCGGCCACGTGGATGTGCGCGGCAGGCACGCCCTGGCGGATCAGGCCGGCGATCAGGCTGCGGGCCATGTTGCCGCCGCCGATGAAGGTGATGGAATCAGCTGCCATGGAAGTCTCCTTGGAAAATCAGGCCGGGCCCGGGCGGGCGCCGAACAGGGCGGTGCCGATGCGCACCAGGGTGGCACCCTCGGCGATGGCTTCGGCGTAGTCGCTGCTCATGCCCATCGACAGCGTATCGACCTGCGCGTACTGGGCGGCCAGTGACTGGAAAAGGGCGCGCATGCGCACGAATGCATCCCGACGACGCTCGGCCTCCGGCCACGGTGCGGGAATCGCCATCAGGCCGCGCAGGCGCAGCTGGGGTTCGGCGGCGATCGTGGCGGCCAATGCGTCCACGGCCTCCGGCGCACAGCCGTGCTTGCTGGACTCATCGTCGATGTTGACCTGGATCAGCACGTTCAGCGGGCCGCGCGCGGCCGGGCGATGGCGTGCCAGCGCGGTCACCAGCTTGGAACGGTCCACGCTCTGCACCCAGTCGAAATGGCTGGCCACGGCATCGGCCTTGTTCGACTGCAGGTGGCCGATCAGGTGCCATTCCAGCGCCAGGTGCTGCAGCGCCTGCATCTTGGCCAGTGCTTCCTGCACGTAGTTCTCGCCGAAGGCGTGCTGGCCCTGTGCGGCCAGCGCGGCCACGGCCTCGGCCGGCTGGGTCTTGGACACCGCCAGCAGGCGTGGGTCGGGCCTGCCAGCGGCCTCGGCGGCGGCGTGCAGGTTGCTCAGGATCTGGGGCAGGGGAGTGGCCACGTAACGCGTTCCGTTGAATCAGGAGGCTATACTGCCGCCCGGGGAAAGATCCTTCCAGTCGAAGCCGTTATTGGGGAGTAGCCGCTCATGGATATCGCCGAGCTGTTGGCGTTTTCCGTAAAGAACAAAGCGTCCGACCTGCACCTGTCCGCAGGCCTGCCGCCGATGATCCGCGTGGACGGCGACGTGCGCCGGATCAACATCCCAGCCCTGGACCACAAGCAGGTCCACGCGCTGGTGTACGACATCATGTCCGACAAGCAGCGCCGCGATTACGAGGAATTCCTCGAAGTGGACTTCTCCTTCGAGATCCCGTCGCTGGCGCGCTTCCGTGTCAACGCGTTCAACCAGAACCGCGGTGCCGGTGCGGTGTTCCGTACCATTCCGTCCGAGGTGCTCACCCTCGAGGACCTGGCCTGCCCGCCGCTGTTCCGCGAAGTGATCCAGCAGCCGCAGGGCCTGATCCTGGTGACCGGCCCGACCGGCTCGGGCAAGTCGACCACGCTGGCGGCGATGATCGACTACATCAACAAAAACGAATACGGCCACATCCTCACCGTCGAGGATCCGATCGAATTCGTGCACACCTCGCAGAAGTGCCTGATCAACCAGCGCGAAGTGCACCGCGATACGCATGGCTTCAACGAAGCGCTGCGCTCGGCACTGCGTGAGGACCCGGACATCATCCTGGTCGGCGAACTGCGCGACCTGGAAACCATCCGCCTGGCGCTGACCGCCGCGGAAACCGGCCACCTGGTGTTCGGCACCCTGCACACCAGCTCGGCGGCCAAGACCATCGACCGTATCATCGACGTGTTCCCGGCCGGCGAAAAGCCGATGGTGCGTTCGATGCTGTCCGAGTCGCTGCGTGCGGTGATCTCGCAGGCACTGCTGAAGAAGGTCGGCGGCGGCCGTACCGCTGCATGGGAAATCATGGTCGGCACCCCGGCCATCCGCAACCTGATCCGCGAGGACAAGGTGGCGCAGATGTATTCGGCCATCCAGACCGGCCAGCAGTACGGCATGATGACCCTGGACCAGCACCTGCAGGACCTGGTCAAGCGCAGCCTGATCACCCGCAACCAGGCCCGCGACTACGCCAAGGACAAGCGCCTGTTCGAGTAAGGCGGGGCCGCAACGGGACGGCGTGCGCCAGTGCGCCGCCGTTTCCGCGCCGTTTCCGCCTCCGACCGTTTCCTGGTACATGCCCCATTGGGAGCCCGCCGTGAACACCACCGCGACCACCATCGATTTCACTTCGTTCCTCAAGCTGATGGCGCACCAGCGCGCCTCGGACCTGTTCATCACCGCCGGCATGCCGCCGGCGATGAAGGTCAACGGCAAGATCTCGCCGATCACGCAGACCCCGCTCACGCCGCAGCAGAGCCGCGACCTGGTCCTCAACGTGATGACCCCGGCGCAGCGCGAGGAATTCGAGAAGACCCACGAGTGCAACTTCGCCATCGGCCTGTCCGGCGTCGGCCGCTTCCGCGTGAGCTGCTTCTACCAGCGCAACCAGGTCGGCATGGTGCTGCGTCGCATCGAGACGCGCATTCCGACCGTGGAAGAGCTGAGCCTGCCGCCGATCATCAAGACGCTGGCGATGACCAAGCGCGGCATCATCCTGTTCGTCGGTGCCACCGGTACCGGTAAATCGACCTCGCTGGCGGCGATGATCGGTTACCGCAACCAGAACTCGACTGGCCACATCATCACCATCGAAGACCCGATCGAATTCGTGCACAAGCACGAGGGCTGCATCATCACCCAGCGCGAAGTCGGCATCGATACCGACAGCTGGGAAGCCGCGTTGAAGAACACCCTGCGCCAGGCGCCGGACGTGATCATGATCGGCGAGGTGCGTACCCGCGAAGGCATGGACCACGCCATCGCGTTCGCGGAAACCGGCCACCTGGTGCTGTGCACCCTGCATGCCAACAACGCCAACCAGGCGATGGACCGCATCGTCAACTTCTTCCCGGAAGACCGCCGCAACCAGCTGCTGATGGACCTGTCGCTGAACCTCAAGGGCGTGGTCGCGCAGCAGCTGGTGCCGTCGCCCGATGGCCGCTCGCGCAAGGTGGCGATGGAGATCCTGCTGGGCACGCCGCTGGTGCAGGACTACATCCGCGACGGCGAGATCCACAAGCTGAAGGAAGTGATGAAGGATTCGGTCCAGCTGGGCATGAAGACTTTCGACCAGAGCCTGTTCGAGCTGTACCAGGCGGGCGAGATCAGCTACGAGGACGCACTGCGCTACGCCGATTCGCAGAACGAAGTGCGCCTGCGCATCAAGCTCAGCCAGGGCGGCGACGCCCGCACCCTGTCGCAGGGGCTGGATGGCGTGGAGATCTCCGAGATCCGGTGACCTGGGTATTCCGTAGCGTCGAGCCTGCTCGACTGTTCTTGTCGAGTCGAGCAAGCTCGACGCTACGGGCGGGCGGCTCCGCGCATTGATGAATTCCAGTCATGACCAACTGCAATGCTGCCCATTCAATCCGTGGGCTCTGCAGGCGTATCGTCAGCGCTCCCCCCTCTGGAGCACGACGATGCAGACACGTGAACTCGGCCGCAGTGGCCTGAAGGTTTCCGCCCTCGGCCTGGGCTGCATGGGCCTGAGCCATGGCTACGGCCAACCGGTGGAGCGGGGCCAGGGCATCGCCCTGCTGCAGGCCGCCGTCGAGCGTGGCGTGACCTTCTTCGACACCGCCGAAGTGTACGGCCCTTACACCAACGAAGACCTGCTCGGCGAGGCGCTGGCGCCGTACCGCGACAGGCTGGTGATCGCCACCAAGTTCGGCTTCAAGGATGCGCGCGTCGATACCGGGCTGGACAGCCGTCCCGAGAACATCCGCGCGGTGGCGGAGGCCAGCCTCAAGCGCCTGCGCACCGACCATATCGACCTGTTCTACCAGCACCGCGTGGACCCGAACGTGCCGATCGAGGATGTCGCTGGCACCGTTCGCGACCTGATCGCCGAGGGCAAGGTCGGCCACTTCGGCCTGTCCGAGGCGAGCGCCGCGACCGTTCGCCGTGCGCATGCGGTGCAGCCAGTGGCCGCCGTGCAGAGCGAGTACTCGCTGTGGTGGCGTGAGCCGGAGCGCGAGCTGCTGCCCACGTTGCAGGAACTGGGCATCGGCTTCGTACCGTTCAGCCCGCTGGGCCGTGGTTTCCTGACCGGCGCGATCAACGCCGACACCACCTTCGACGCCAACGACTTCCGCAACAGCGTGCCGCGTTTTGAAGTGGAGGCGCGTCGTGCCAACCAGGCGCTGGTTGACCGCATCAGCACGATCGCTGCCGCACGTGGCGCGACGCCGGCGCAGGTAGCGCTGGCCTGGCTGCTGGCGCAGGCACCGTGGATCGTGCCGATTCCGGGCACCACCAAGATCCATCGCCTGGAAGAAAACCTGGGCGCGGCCGACCTGCAGTTGGCGCCGGAGGAACTGCAACGCATCGCGCAGGCGCTGGATGAAGTGTCGATTGTCGGTGAGCGCTACAACGCGCAGCGCGCGGCGCAGGCCAAGGGCTGACCGCCAGGTGGGTGCGGACCGTTGGTGGGGGGGGGGGACGGTGGGGCCCCACTCCTCAACTCCCCATCGGCCCGCGCAGCGCATCAAGCACCGTCCGCATCGCCACGGTGACGTGGCGGCGTGACGGGTAATACGCGTAGTAGCCATCGAAGTGCGGGCACCAATCGTCCAGCACGGATTGCAGGCGGCCATCGTCCAGCATCGGCTGCACCTGGTCTTCCGGCAGCCAGGCCAGCCCGCTGCCGGCCAGTGCAGCCGTGCGGGTCATGCCCATGGTGTTGAAGGTCCACTGACCGGTCACGCGCACGCTCAGTTCGTTGCCGTCCTGGCCGAAATCCCACGGCATCAGTCCGCCATGCGTAGGCAGGCGCAGGGTGATGCAGTTGTGGTTGGCCAGGTCGTGCGGATGCCGTGGCACCACATGCTGGCGGAAGTAGCTGGGCGCACCGACCACGCGCATGCGCAGCGGTGGGCTGACCGGTACCGCGATCATGTCGCGCGCCAACCGTTCGCCGAGGCGGATGCCGATGTCGTAGCGCTCGGCGACGATGTCGGCCAGCCCGTAGTCTGCAGCCAGTTCCACCTTCAGGTCCGGGTACTGCTGCAGCAATGGCGCCAACCGCGGCCAGGCGATGTATTCGGCGGCATGGCCGGTGGCATTGATGCGGATGGTGCCGGCCGGGCGTTCGCGGTACTCGGCCAGTGCGGCCAGTTCGTCCTCGATCTCGGCCAGGCGCGGGGCGAGGGTCTCGAGCAGGCGCGCACCGGCTTCGGTGGTGGACACGCTGCGGGTGGTGCGGGTCAGCAGGCGCACGCCGAGGCGCTCTTCCAGGCCGCGCATGGCATGGCTGAGCGCGGACTGGGAGACACCCAGCTGGGCGGCGGCCCGGGTGAAGCTGCCTTCGCGGGCAACGTGGACGAAGGCCTGCAGGTCGTTGAGATTTTCACGGGGCATGACGGGATGATACGGCCGGGCTGCGCCCGGCACCCGCCGAAACAACGTCAATGGCAACGTCAAAAGCTGGCTTCCTGAGGGGAGGCGGGGTGGCTCAGGTTGCGGGGGACGGCGCAAGTACGTCCATGTAGCCTCGGTCGCGCCATCCATGGCGCTCACGCCCCCGCACCCTGAGCCGCCCCGCCTTCGACATTTTCCCGCGAGCTGTTGGAACGGCTCCGACCCCATTCTGTGTAGGCGTGTGGGGATGTCGATTTCAGGGACTGTGGTTCGTCGAATGAATGACTTCAACGGGAGCTGCACATGAGCGCTGACACCAAGCCGAAAGGCCCGGCCTCGTACTTCCCCTCCATCGAGAAGACCTACGGTCAGCCGGTGGCGCACTGGTTCGGCCTGCTGGCCGGCAAGAAGGGCCTGAAACACATGGAGCTGGTCAGTTTCCTGAAAGGCGAGCATGGGCTGGGCCATGGCCACGCCAACGCGTTGGTGGCGCACCATCTGGCCGGAAAGGGCTGAGCAGGCAACCCGGCGCTGAACGGTCGTGTGGGGGTCAGGCTACACGGCCTCCGGGGTCAGGCAGACTGGGCGTTCATCCCGAGGCAGGACGCCCTCATGCAGGTCACGCTGGACGCGATCACCGTCGACAACTACGAAGCCGTGTGCGACCTCGACGTCAGTGAGGCGCAGCAGGATTTCGTCGCCGGCAATACCTGGTCGCTGGTGCAGGCCGCATTCCATCCCGGCTACCAGACCCGCGCCATCCAGGCCGATGGCGAGCTGGTCGGGTTCTTCATGTGGGTGCCGGAGACGCCGCAGCGCATCTCGATCTGGCGCTTCATGGTCGATCAGCGCTGGCAGGGGCGTGGCATCGGGCGGCGCGCGCTGGAACTGGCGCTGGCGCAGATCCGGGACACGCCCGGCCTGGCCGAGATCGAGATCTGCTACAACCCGCGCAATCCGGTGGCGGGCGCCTTCTATGGCAGCTTCGGTTTCGTCGAGACCGGCATGGACGATGATGGCGAGGACATGCTGGCCGTGCTGCCGGTGACGCCTCCGGAATAACCTGAATGGGCGATCGCAGCTGAACGATTTCATCTGCAACTGTCATGCAGATCGTGTCTAATATCGCTCCCCACCTGCTGTTCCCCCACCCGTATGTCCCTTCCCGCCCATGGCCCCGCGCCGTGCGACGACGCTGACGGCCACCTGGTCACCGCTGGTCCGCTGACCCCGCCGCCCGACAGTGCCGGCACCACCGCCGACGAAAAAGCGCTGCGCCACTCGATCGCCGAGGACGTGCAGGGCATGGTGCTGGCCACGATGGTGGCCTCGCTGGGCCTGGCCATCTTCGCCAAGGGTGGGCTGATGATCGGCGGCATGGCCGGCATGGCCTTCCTGCTGCACTACTCGATGGGCTGGAACTTCGGCCTGGTGTTCGTGCTGGTCAATCTGCCGTTCTACTGGGTGGCACTGCGGCGCATGGGCTGGGAATTCACCCTGAAAACCTTTGCTGCGGTCACCGCCTGTGGCGTGCTGACCGACCTGCTGCCGCGCTGGATCGATTTCTCGCACATCAACCCGCTGTATTCGGCGATCGTGGGCGGTGCGTTGTCCGGCCTGGGCATCCTGTTCTTCATCCGGCACCGTGCCAGCCTCGGTGGTATCGGCATCCTGGCGGTGTACCTGCAGCGCACCCGCGGCTGGAGCGCGGGCAAGGTGCAGATGTCCTACGACGCCTGCCTGATGGTGGCCGCGTTCTTCGTGTTGTCGCCGTCGAAGGTGCTGTACTCGGCGATCGGCGCGGTGGTGCTCAGCCTGGTGCTGATGTTCAACCACCGCCCGGGCCGTTACATGGGCGTGTGACGATTCGACGGAAGTGCCGGCCGCTGGCCGGCAACACCTGCAGCATTCCGAGGCTGCCGGCCAGCGGCCGGCACTACCGGGAGGCCTGCAACCACGGCGGCGACAGCGTCAGCAGCCGCGCATGCACCGGGCAGTCCTCGGCGTGCGCACCGGGCAGGTAGCCCAGGCTCATCAGGAATTCGCCGGTGATCTCGCCGCCGGTGAAGCGGAACGTCTTCTTGAACAGCTTCACCCAGTCGGCCTTGCTGCGCGGATGGTGCGCGTCCAGCCACGCCGCGAAGCTGCCGTGGCTGGCCCGCAGCTGCTGGATCACCTGTGCGTTGTGGATCGCCGCCAGCACCTTCAGCCGGTTGCGGATGATGCCCGCGTCCGACAGCAGCCGTTCGATGTCCTGCTCGGCGTAGGCTGCAACCCGATCCACATCGAAGCCGTCATAGGCCGCGCGGAAGCCCTCGCGCTTCTTCAGGATGGTCTCCCAGCTCAGCCCGGCCTGGTTGATCTCCAGCACCAGCCGCTCGAACAGCTCGCGCTCGTCACGCTGCGGGAAGCCGTACTCGTTGGCGTGGTAGTAGTCGTGCACCGGATGGCCCGGGGCGATGAGGCAGTAACCGCTCATGGGGAAGACTCGTTGGATTCGGGTTCGGGATCGATGGCCAGCGCGGGGCGTCCGCCGATGGACAGCATCGGCCAGCGCGGTGGCACAAGCGTGAGTTTGCCGTCACGCAGGGCCTGGTTGATCGCCTCGGCCTGGCCGCTGACGGTGCCGAACAGCGAACCGGCCCGTCGCCACTGGGCATCCCTGCCACGTGCGTACAGCACGCAGTCCGGCCCACGGTGGGTGTACAGCTCGCACAGCAGCACCTCGGTGCTGCCGTCGCCATCCAGGTCGCGATGCACGATCAGGCAGTCGCGCTCGCTCTGGGCGCAGGATTCGCCATTGATCGCGCGGGTGGCCAGTGCCTGCCACCAATCGTCCGGTGGCGAGCTGGATCCCTTGGCCAGCTTCAGCGCGCGCTGCAGGGCGGCGACGTCCTGCAGACCCTTGTCCAGGCGCTGTCCATCGTCCCAGCGCGAGGTACGTGCCAGCGCGGCAGCGATCACCTGTGGCGCGTTGGCATCGGCGGTGATGGCCGGATCACGCTGCAGCTCGCGCAGCGCCTGCACGCCACGGCGCCCAAGATCGAAGCGCAGCACGTTGACGTCACTGCTGGTGATCGCTGGCGGGTCCGCACCTAGGCGCGCCAACTGGCTGGACAGGGTCAGCCGCACCGGGTCCAGCAGCGGCGAGTTGCCTAGCAAGGCCAGTGCCAGCACCGCCCAGCACATCCATCGGTTGACCGGCTCCAGCATCTGCAACCAGCGGCTCTGCCGGCGCAGCACCGCCAGCGCGTAGCCCACGGCATAGCCGGCCACGGCCAACGCGACGAGTACTGCCCAGAACCGGTCCATGGTCCAGCCGTACTGCACCACGCGCAGGCCCAGTGCGTACAGCGCCAGTGCGGCGTAGACCGGCAGTGCCAGCAGGCTGGCTTCAACCAGCCGGCGCAGCAGCAGGGGGTAGGGAGCGCGGTCTTCCCCCTGCTGGTAGACCGCATTGGTGAACGTCACCAACAGCAGCGACAGCACCAGCAGCAGGCTGGCGGCCGAGCGGGTCTTCCACAGCGGTTCCAGCCCGGTCAGCGGCAGGCTCAGCACGAACAGCACGGCGATGAACGACAGCAGCGGCAGCAGTCCGCGGCAGATCGCGAACAGCACCTGGCGGGTGATCTGGATCGCGCGGTGCTGGGTGCGCCCGATCAGCACGCCGAACCCGGCCAGGCTGCCGGTGGCCAGTGCGATGAACGCGTCCTGCCGGAACAGGTCGCGGAAGATGGTCACGTCGAGCAGCTGGAACAGCGCCGCCCACAGCCACAACAGCAGCCAGGTCAGCCCGGTGAACAGCGCCGCCAGGGCCAGGGTCAGGCCGTTCTGCCAGGCGCGCTCGAACAGCTCCGGATAGCTGGCGCGCCAATGCCCGTGCTGCAACTGGAACTGCCACCAGGGCAGGGCCACGAACACTGCTACGGCCATGCCCACGGTCAGCGGGAACTGCAGCGCGCCCGAATCCAGCGCGGTCTCGCCGTTGAGGTTCCAGCCGATCCAGGCGGCCAGCGCCAGCACCACCACCGAGCCGAGCACCGCCTGCAGCCACAGGCGGCGCTGGCCCAGCTCGACCAGGCTCAATGCCACCGCGCTGGGAATGGCCAGTACCCAGGCGTACCAGCAGTAGCGCCAGCCGATATCGCGGAACGGCCACGCATCGGACAGTTCCTGCGCGGCATACAGCATCAGACCCTGCAGCAGGGCGATCAGGACGATGGCGCTGCGTGCCGGCAGGGTCAGGGGCGATGAAGACTGCATCGATGACCTTCCATGGCAAAGCACCATCCTAGCCCATCGCGGTTCGGCACCATCGCGCGACCATCCCGCCCCCAGCAGGTAGAATGGGGCCATGCCTGTTACGCCGACTTCCCTTGCCGATCACCTGCTCGTCGCGCTGCCGTCGCTGCTCGACGCGACCTTTGCCCGCAGCGTCGCGCTGATCTGCCAGCACGACGAGAACGGGGCGATGGGCGTGCTGGTCAACCAGCCTTCCGAGTACACGCTGGGCGAAGTGCTTGCGCAGATGGACATCACCACCGGTGATGGCGACCTCCAGGCGCGCATGGTGCTCAACGGCGGCCCGGTGCATCCCGAGCGCGGCTTCGTCATCCATGACGACGCGCGGGCGTGGGATTCCAGCCTGACCGTGGGCGACGGCCTGTACCTGACCACCTCGCGCGACATCCTCGAAGCGATGGCGCGCGGCGAAGGCCCGGCCAATGCCGTGGTCACCCTCGGCTGTGCCGGTTGGGGTGCAGGGCAGCTGGAAAGCGAGCTGTCCGAGAACAGCTGGCTGACCGTGCCGGCCGATGCCGAGCTGGTGTTCCAGCTGCCGCTGGAGCAGCGCTGGCAGGGCGCGGCTTCGCGCATCGGCGTGGACCTGTTCCGGCTGACCGACTACAGCGGCCATGTCTGAGCCCATTACGCCCGCGCCGGATTCTGCTGCCCCGGCCATCCGCCGTGATGGCACCGTTCTGGGGTTCGATGTCGGCTCGCGCCGCATCGGCGTGGCCATCGGCAGTGCCTTCGCTGCGCATGCGCGCGCGGTGGCGGTGGTCGATGTGCATGGCAACGGCCCGGACTGGACCGCGATCGAACGCCTGCTCAAGGAATGGAAGCCCGACGGCCTGGTGGTCGGCGACCCGCTGACCCTGGACGGCCAGGACCAGCCCAACCGCAAGCGCGCGCAGGGCTTTGCCCGCCAGCTGCGGGAACGTTTCAAGCTGCCGGTGGTGATGATCGACGAGCGTTCCAGCTCGGTCGAGGCCGCCCGCCGCTTCGCTGTCGAGCGCGCCGAAGGGCGCAAGCGCCGCCGTGATGCGGCCGCCCTCGATGCCGTTGCCGCGGCGGTGATCATCGACCGTTGGCTGTCGTCGCCGGACGACGCCACCCCCATTCCCTGACTGCCCGACACCGCCATGACCACCCAGCAACTCGATGCCTCCGGCCGCCTGCGCCACCTGCTGACCCTCGAAGGCCTTCCGCGCGACACCCTGCTGCAGCTGCTTGACCGGGCAGGGCAGATCCGCGACGCCGCGGTCGGTCGTGTCGGCAACAAGCGCCACGTGCTGGCCGGTTCGGCGGTGTGCACGCTGTTCTTCGAACCGTCCACGCGCACCCGCAGCTCGTTCCAGCTGGCCGCGCAGCGCCTGGGCGCCGACGTACTGAACTTCGATGCCTCGACTTCGTCCACGCGCAAGGGCGAAACCGCCTGCGACACGCTGCGCAACCTGGAGGCGATGGGCGTGCGCGGCTTCGTGGTGCGCCACCCCGATGATGGCGCCGTGGCCGCACTGGCCGAGGCAGCGGGTGAGGGCACTGCACTGATCAACGCCGGTGACGGGCGCAGCGCGCACCCGACCCAGGGCCTGCTGGACATGCTGACCCTGCGCCAGGCCAAGGGCCCGGATTTCTCGAAGATGAAAGTGGTGATCGTCGGCGACGTGAAGCATTCGCGCGTGGCCCGCACCGACCTGCATGCGCTGCGCACGCTGGGCGTGGGCGAGATCCGCGTGTGCGGCCCGCAGTCGCTGCTGCCCGACGACGAGACCCTGAAGGGCTGCGTGGTCGGTGATGATTTCGACGCGATGCTGGAAGGCGTCGACGCGCTGATGATGCTGCGCCTGCAGCGCGAGCGCATGGAAGAAGGCCTGGTGCCGTCGCTGGAGCAGTACCACGCGCAGTACGGCCTGACCAACGAACGCCTGGCCCGCGCCGGCAAGGATGCCGCGGTGCTGCATCCAGGCCCGATCAACCGCGGCGTGGAAGTGACCGACGAGGTGGCCGACGGCCCGCAGTCGTGGGTGCTGCGCCAGGTCGCCAACGGCGTCGCCGTGCGCATGGCCGTGCTGGAAACGCTGCTGGGCTGACCGCCGCTCTGGTGGGTGTCAACCTTGGTTGACACACTCACCGCTCGGCTTGTCCGCGCACCGCTTTGGTAGATGCCAACCTTGGTTGGCACTATCCACCGGAGCTCATGTCATCGGGCAGATCACATGATGCCCCAAGCTCCCATTCGCACCATGCATGGGGATATTGCCCCAACCGCGACGTCAGCCCGGCCCTGATCGGATTTCCCATCAGGTACATCGCATGTCGGTGCAACGATTCGTCCGAGCGGATCGCATGATCGTGATAGCAGGCCTGCCAGAAGCGCCCGACTCGCCCCAGCAGCCGGTTTGCCTGCTGGGCTGTGCGCGACTTGAAACGCTTCATGACGGTTTCCAGTGACCCGGCGCGCAGTTCGACCAGCCAGTGAATGTGGTCGGGCATGACCACGTAGGCAATCGAGCGGGTGAAGCCTTCCTGATCAAGTCGCTGGAATTCGCGCACTGCCAAGGCGGCCACTGCGGCGTTGGTGAAGAGCGGTGCGCGGTCATGGACGACTGTGGTGAGGATATAGCTGAGGCCGACGCTGGAGCGACGACCGAGCAGGAGACGTGTGTTCTGCATGAAGCAAGCATGGATGGGCCTGCTTCCAGTGAACATCGGGGAATGGCTTGGTTTCAGGTAGGCCAGTGCCAACCAAGGTTGGCAACTACCAGAGCAGTCAATGCCAACCAAGGTTGGCAACTACTAGAGCAGTCAATGCCAACCAAGGTTGGCAGCTACGAGAAACTGCGGTTCAGCGCTTCTGCGCGAACAGCCACGCCCACATTGCCGGGTCGGCGTAGGTAGCGTCCCAGGCATTGTGATTGCCTTCCGGGTACTCGGTGTAGCGCACGTCGCGTGCAGCGGCGCTCTGGAATGCGCTGTGCAGCCTGCGGTCGTCATCCGGTGGCACCACGTCGTCCAGCGCGCCGTGGAAGATCCAGATCGGCGTGTGCTGCAGGCGCTGCGCGATCACGGCATACGGATCGGTTTCCTGGGCGACCTGCTCGACGAACAGGGTCGGGCGTTTTGCGCGTGGTGCCAGTACTGCGCCGCACACCGGCACGATCGCGGCGAAGCGGCGCGGGTCATCCAGGGCGATGTTCCAGCTGCCGTAGCCGCCCATCGACATGCCGGTCAGGTACTGCCGTGCCGGGTCGGCGCCGAACTCGGCGATCGTCGCGTCCAGCGCGGCAACGGCCGCACGGTTGTTGCGGCCGCTCCATTCCTCATGGCCCGGTACCTGTGGAAACACCACCAGGGCAGGGAAGTCGGGATGCTCGCGCAGATAAGGCCCCAGCCCGGCGTGGGTCTGCTTGATGCCATCGGCGCCGCGCTCGCCCGAACCGTGCAGGAACAGGATGACCGGGACGTTGGAGGTTGCGGGCGTCTGCCCACCAGGGCTGTGGGCCTGCAGGCCCGCGGGAATGAACACCTGGTAGTAAGCCGTGTGTCCATCCACCTTCACCGCACGTGCTTCGAAGCGACCGCGCGCACTGTCCGGCAGCGAAGTGCAACCGCTCATCATCAGAAGGGCCAGCAGTGGCAGCCAGCGCGACAGCAGACGGACCATGGGGTTTTCCGAAGCGGCGAGAACGCCTGCATCGTAGTCCGCCAACGTCGGCCCGGCATCATGCGCCGCGTCACTGCGGGCGCGGGAAGCTGGCGATGATGTCCAGCTGCTCCTGTGCCTCGGCATTGCCTTCGGCGGCTGCAGCCTGCACCTGCGCCATATCCGGGTGCAGCACCACCAGCAGCGGGTTCTCGCAGACCGGGCAGTCGTACTCGGTGGCGTCCTCGTCCAGCTCCATCTCCATGGCACGCGAGCTGCCCTTCCATTCGCAGGCCGGGCAGGTGTGCTGCTGGTCGCGCCAGCCGGGCTGGAAGTAGTTTTCTATCGTTGTTGCCATGGGTGTTCCCGTTGAGTGGGGTCCGAGCCCCGCTTGGCGGGGCCCGATCCTTGATGCGGTCAGTGCAGCAGCACCAGGGTGGCCAGGCCGAGGAAGGTGAAGAAGCCCATCGAATCGGTCACGGCGGTCAGGAAGATGCCGCTGGCCAGCGCCGGGTCGAAGCCGAAGCGTTTCAGGGTCAGTGGCACCAGCACGCCGGCCAACGCGGCGAACAGCAGGTTGCAGGTCAGCGCGATGGCGATCACCGCCGACAACCCGGGCGAGTGGAACCAAGCGAGTACGATCAGGCCCAGCACCGAACCCAGCATCACGCCGTTCAACAAGGCGACCCGCACTTCCTTCCACAGCAGCGTGCGCGCGTTGGAGGCGCCCACCTGGCCCAGCGCCAGGCCGCGCACCATCAGCGCCAGCACCTGGGTGCCGGCATTGCCGCCGAGGCCCGCAACGATCGGCATCAGCACCGCCAGCGCCACCAGCTTGTCGATGGTGCCCTCGAAGTGGCCGACCACGCTGGACGCCAGGAATGCCGTGCACAGATTGACCGACAGCCACATCAGGCGGCGGCGCATGGCGCGCCAGACCGGGCTGAAAAGATCTTCGTCCTCGTCCAGGCCGGCGGCGCCCAGCGCCTGGTGCTCGGCCTGTCCACGGATGATGTCGACCACGTCATCGATGGTGATGCGGCCGACCAGGATGTTGTTGTCGTCCACCACCGGCGCGGAGATCCAGTCATGGTCGGAGAACTGGCGGGCGACCTCCTGGTCGCTTTCGCCGACATCGATCGCAGGCTGCTCGTCGTCGATCAGGCGGTTGATCGGGGTGGTGTCCTCGTGGGTCACCAGTGCCGCCAGCGACACCCGGCCGAGGTATTGATGGCGCCGGCTGACCACGAACAGGTGGTCGGTGTGGTCGGGCAGTTCGCCACGCAGGCGCAGGTAGCGCAGCACCACGTCAACGTTGACGTCGGCGCGCACGGTCACCACGTCCGGGTTCATCAGGCGGCCGGCGCTGTCCTCGGGGTAGGACAGCACCTGCTCCAGGCGCTCGCGGTTCTCGCGGTCCATCGACTTGAGGACTTCGTCGATGACCGTGTCCGGCAGATCTTCGACCAGGTCGGCCAGATCGTCGATGTCCAGGTCTTCGACCGCGGCGATGATCTCGTCCGGGTCCATGTCGGCGAGCAGGCTCTCGCGCACGTCGTCGCCGACGTGGACCAGCACCTCACCGTCATCTTCCGGATCGACCAGGCCCCAGACCACCTCGCGCTTGCCCGGCGGCAGCGATTCGAGCAGGTTGCCGATCTCGGCCGGGGCCAGGGTGTTGACCAGGCGGCGCACCGGGCCCAGCCGACCGCTGTCCAGTGCGTCGGACAGCATCCGCAGTTGGCGCGCAGTCTTGTCGTGGCGTACAGCTTCAGCCATCGCAGCTCCCGCGGGATAAGAAAAGCCGCGATCCCGGCAAGGATGCGGCAACAGGGGTGTTCAGCGCGTCATTATCGCAAGGGGATGTTTCAACGCATAGCCGCCGGGCGGTGGTAGTGCCGGCCGCTGGCCGGCAAGCGTCCCCATCGAAGGCCATGAGGTTGCCGGCCGGCGGCCGGCACTACCCTTGGCGCTCAGGGCGTATCCGCCACCAGCGCCAGCCAGCGCTCGATCGCGCGGCGGTCGCGTGCGGCCAGCAGCTTCGGTGCGCGCGCGCGCAGCGCGGCCAGGTCGGCCTCGCGGATCGCGCGGCGCACCTCCAGCAGTGTGCCGGGGTGCAGGCTGAATTCGCTCAGGCCCAGCGCCAGCAGCAGCGGAGTCATCCGTGCATCACCGGCCATCTCACCGCAGACCGCCACCGGAATGCGATGCCGCGCGCCGGTCTCGATCACCATCTGCAGCAACCGCAGCACGGCCGGATGCAGCGGCGAATACAGCTCGCCCAGTGCCTCGTTGTTGCGGTCAGCGGCCAGCAGGTATTGCACCAGGTCGTTGGTGCCGATCGACAGGAAGTCGACCAGGTCGATGAAGCTCTCCAGCGCCAACGCCGCAGCGGGCACCTCGATCATCGCCCCCAGCGGCACATGGTCGGACACCATGTGGCCTTCGCTGCGCAGCTGTTCGGTCAGCTTGAGCATGCGCCGGCGCACCGCCAGCAGTTCCTCGCGGGTGCTGACCATCGGCACCAGCACGCGCAGCTTGCCGTAGGCCGAGGCGCGCAGGATCGCGCGCAGCTGGGTGTCGGCCACCTTGGGCCGTGCCAGAGACAGGCGTACGCCGCGCAGTCCCAGGGCCGGGTTTTCTTCGTTGCTCAGGGTCAGGCCGGTGCGGTCGGCCTTGTCCGCGCCCAGATCGAGCGTGCGGATGGTGACCGGTCGCCCGCTCATGCCCAACGCGGCATCGCGGTAGGTCTGGAACTGTTCTTCTTCGTCCGGCAGCTCGTTGCGCTGCAGGAACAGGAATTCGGTGCGGTACAGGCCCAGCCCTTGCGCGCCCAGCGCATGCGCCTGGGTGACGTCCTCCAGCGATTCGGCATTGGCCAGCAGGGCGATGTCGACCTGGTCGCGGGTACGGCTGGGTTTGCTGCGCAGGCGGCCGAGCTCGCGCTGCTCGCGCGCATGTTCTTTCAGGCGCGCGCGGTAGTCGCGCAGGTTGTCGGCCTGCGGGTTGGCGGTGATGCTGCCGTCGGCGCCATCGATGATCAGCACGTCGCCATCGGCGATGCGGCTGAGCAGCTGCGGCACGTTGACGATCAAGGGCAGGTGCAGGCTGCGCGCCAGGATCGCACTGTGCGACAGCGCGCTGCCGGCGGCGGTGACGATGCCGACCACGCCCTGCGCCTGCAACTGGGCAAGCTCGGAGGGCGCGATGTTGTCGCAGACCAGAATTTCACCGGCCAGGCCTTTCATCACCGGCGGGCGTTCGGGCTGCAGGAAGGCGTGGATGCGGCCGATCACATGGTCGAGGTCGTCCATGCGGCTCTTCAGATAGGCATCGTCCATGCCATCGAAGACCTTGGCCAGGCGGTCACGCTGCAGGCGCAACGCATAGCCGGCGCTGTACGGGCCGCTGCGGATCAGCTCGTCCAGCCCGAACAGCAGCTCGGGGTCGTCCAGCAGCAGTGCATGCAGGTCGAGGAACTCGCCCACTTCCTGGTTCAGTGCACCCTGCAGGCGCTGTCGCAGCTCGTGCATTTCCGTGCGCGCGGCATCCACGGCACGGTGCAGGCGGGCCAGTTCGGCCTCGACCTGGTGGACGGCGACCCGTTGCTCGGCAACCTCCAGTGCATGCGGCAGGCGTACACGGGCGCGGCCCATCGCGGTGCCACGGGCAGCACCGTGCCCGGCCAGCAGCTGTACCGGCCGCTGGCCGGAAGGGACCTGGCCGGCGCGCGCGCGCGGCACGCTCAGCTGTCCTCGTCGAAGCGGCGTTCGAACAAGCCGACCACCGCTTCCATCGCGGCGGCTTCGTCCTCGCCGTTGATGCGCACCGTGACCGGGGTGCCCTGGCCGGCGGCCAGCAGCATCACGCCCATGATGCTCTTGGCGTTGATCTCACGGCCCTTGGCGGCCATGGTCACGTTGCAGCGGAACGGCGCCAGGGTCTGCACCAGCTTGGCGGTGGCCCGGGCGTGCAGGCCCAGGCGGTTGCTCACGGTGAGTTCTCGTTCAAGCATCGTCGACTATCGCTCCATTACGGGTACCCGCCGCGGCTGTGGCGGGCAGTTGATCCAGTCCCTGTTCCGGATAATTCATCACCCGCAGCAACATCGGCAGGCTCAGCGCCGACACCCGGCGAACCGGGGTCCCCAGCCGGGCCAGCTGCCCGGCAAGGTTGGCGGGGCTGGCGCCGTACAGGTCGGTCAGGATCAGCACGCCTTCACCATTGTCGACCCGCCGCAGAGCGGCTGAGGCGAGCGGGAGCAGGGCGTCCAGGTCTGCGTCGAACGGTACTTCGAAAGCTTCGGTTTTCAGCGGCAATTGCCGCAGGAGCCGGGTCGCCACGTCAAGCAGGGCGGTCCCGACCCCGGGATGTGTTACGAGGAGAATGCCACAGGTCATTACTGCACGTTAACAGGTCAAGGTGAATTGGCGATAGCAGCAGATGAGGGGCACTGTGTCCCGTATTCAGTGTTGCTCGGATCGGAGCCCATTTCCGTTGGAAAAGGATCCCACCCCATCCGTTTTTCGGTGCCTGACCGGGATTCATCCACGCATGGCGTGGATCTACTGTGTCGACCAAGGTCGACACCTACCAACAGCACACGGAATCTGTCAGAGGTGGGGCGGTGTGGGTCTGCAGGACCGTTGGCGCCATGGATGGCGCCATCGAGCCCCCATGGACGGGTTTACGGCGTGTCCTGCAGACCCACACCGCCCCGCCATCCCACGTAATCCCGCTCTTGCCGTTGACGTGGCCTCTGCGGGTGCCGGGCGCAGCCCGGCCGACCCCTCAATCCTGTTCGCGGTGGTAGGTCGCCACGTCTTCCCAGCCCATCTCGCGGGCATGCCGGGCCAGGCGCTCGGCCAGGAACACCGAACGGTGCTTGCCGCCGGTGCAGCCGAAGGCCACGGTCACATAGCTGCGGGTGCCATCCCCCAGCTTCGGCAGCCAGGTATCGAGGAAATCCATCAGCTGGGTCAGGTAGCGCTGCACGTCCGGCTGCGCTTCCAGGTAGTCGCGCACACCCGGTTCGCGGCCACTCAGCGCACGCAGATCCGGGTCCCAGTGTGGATTGGGCAGCACCCGCGCATCGAACACGAAGTCAGCCTCGGCCGGCACGCCGCGCTTGTAGGCGAACGATTCGAACAGCAGCGACAGGCCGGTGGCATGGTCCATCGTGAACTCGGTGATGATCCGCCGCCGCAGCTGATGCACGTTGAGATTGCTGGTATCGATCACCGCATCGGCCTCGCGGCGCAGCGGTGCGGTCAATTCACGCTCACGCGCGATCGCTTCGGGCAGCGACAGGCCCAGCTGGCTCAGTGGATGGCGGCGGCGGGTGTCGGCGTAGCGTTTGAGCACAGCCTCGTCGCTGGCCTCGAAGAACAGCACCTTCACTTCCACGCCGGCATCGGTGGCCAGCTGCCGCCAGTCGCCCAGCTGGCTCAGGTCGGCCTGGCCGCGCACGTCGATGCCTACGGCCAGGCGGCGTGGTGCGCTGCCGTCGTGGTTGGCCAGCAGGCTGCGCACGAAGTCGGGCAGCAGATTGATCGGCAGGTTGTCCGAGCAGTAGTAGTCCTGGTCCTCGAAGGTCTTCAGGGCGACGGATTTACCCGAGCCGGACAGGCCGCTGACGATGATCAGGGTCGGGGCGGAGGGGGTGACGGTGCTCATGGACAGGCTCTTCGAAGGACAGGGGAATCAGGGTGTTCGCCGTTCCAGCAGGTTGCTGTGGCGGGCGATGAACATGGCCGCCGGGTCGATGCCCTTGGTGCGCAGGATGTGCAGGCGGGTCGCGGCCTCGGTCAGCACGGCCAGGTTGCGGCCGGGCATCACCGGCAGGGTGATCAGCGGTACATCCAGGTCCAGCACATGGCGGGTGCCCGAGTCGCCGGTCAGGCGCTCGTAGCCATGCGGGGTGGGTTCGGTCATCGGCTTGGTCAGGTGGACGATCAGCCGAAGGTACTTGTTCTTCTTTACAGCCGTGTCGCCGAACATCTCGCGCACGTTCAGCACGCCCAAGCCGCGCACTTCCAGCAGGTCCTGCAGCAGTTCGGGGCAGGTGCCATCGAGCACGTCGGGCGCGATCTGGGTGAATTCGGGGGCATCGTCGGCAACCAGGCGGTGGCCGCGGCTGAGCAGCTCCAGCGCCAGCTCGCTCTTGCCCGATCCGGCCTCACCGGTGATCAGCACGCCGATGGAGTAGATCTCCATGAACACGCCATGCAGGATCACCCGCGGCGCCAGCGTGCGCGCCAGGTGGTAGGACAGATGGTTGAGCAGTTCGTGGCCGCGCTTGGGCGACAGCCACAGCGGCGTGCCGGATTCGTCAGCAGCGGCGCGCAGGTCTTCCGGGCAGGCCTGGTTGCGGGTCAGCACCAGCGCCAGCGGGTGCGACTGCATGATCTTTTCGATGGTCTCCCAGCGCTGGCGCGGTTCCAGCGCATCCAGCCAAGACAGTTCCTCGGTGCCCAGGATCTGCACCTTGTTGGGGTAGATCGCATTGAGATAACCAGCCAGCGATGGACGCCGCGAGACCGTGTTGCCGGCCTCCAGCTCGCGCTTCTCGCCGGACTTGCCGGCAGCCCAGCGCAGCCCCAGCCGCTCGCGCTGCTGTTCGAACAGTTCACGGGCGGTGATGCTGGTATTCATGCGGCACTCGCAGGTGGGGTCATGTCCAGCGCCTCGCGCAGCGCCCGGGCATCGCCCGCTTCGCGCAGGGCCTGGCGGATGTCGGGCGCCGAAAACAGCTCGGCCAGCTCGGACAGCAGCATCAGGTGCTGGTGGGTGTAGTGGGCGGGGACGGCCATGGCGAACACCAGGTCCACCGGCTCGTCGCCACCGAAGTCGACCGGGGTGGCCAACCGCAGCAGGGCGCCGCGGGGGCGGTCCAGGGTTGGCGCGCGGCCGTGGGGAATGGCGATGCCGTGACCGATCGCGGTGCTGCCCAGCGCTTCGCGCTGGCACAGGTTCAGATAGATCTGTTCGGCGTTGGCCTGGCGGCAGGCCAGCAACCCGGCGGCGGCCTGCAGGACGCTGTCGCGGTCGGTGGCCGTGCAGAGCTGGGTCTGCACGGCCGCCAGGAGGTCAGTCAGGGGCATGTCTGCGGGGAACGGTGGCGATCAGCCACCATTGTCGCCCACCGGCAGCGGTGCGTGCTGCTGTTTTTTCTCCTTGTGCTTGATCACCAGACGGTCAAGCTTGTCCGCAAGCAGGTCGATCGCGGCATACATGGTCTGGGCATTGGCCTCGGCGTGCAGGGTCTGGCCGGGAATGTTGAGGCTGGCGTCGACGTGGTGTTCGGTCTTCTGCAGCTTGAGGGTCACCCGCGCTTCGCAGTGCTGGTCGAAGTGTTTGCCGATCCGGGCCAGCTTCTCCTCTACATAGGACTGCAGGGCCGGGGTGACTTCGACATCTTTGCCAAACGTTTCGATGCGCATCGGGTTTCTCCTGTGTTCGGATGTGCCAATGAACCTCTCCGCCGGGCGCGGCGGCGCGTCAAGCGATTCTGACCCTTTCGTGCGAGGCGGAAATGTTCATGGCTTCACGATACTTCGCCACGGTGCGTCGCGCTACTGGAATTCCCGACGATTTGAGCAGGTCAGCCAGCTTGGCGTCAGAAAGCGGCTTGCGCGGGTTCTCGTCGTCGATCAGGCGCCGGATCATCGCCTGGATGGCCGTGCTGGACGCCTCGCCACCGCCCTCGGTATCGATGCCCGAGGCGAAGAAGGCGCGCAGCGGCAGGGTGCCGCGCGGGGTACGCACGTGCTTGCGGGCGATCGCACGCGAGACCGTGGATTCGTGCAGGCCGAGCTCGGTGGCGATCTCGCGCAGGGTCAGTGGACGCAGCGCCTGCTCGCCGAATTCGAGGAAGCTGGCCTGCTGCAGGATCAGGCTGCGTACCACCCGCAGCAGGGTTTCGCCACGCTGCTGCAGCCCTTTCAGCAGCCAGCGCGCTTCCTGCAGCTGGGCACGCAGGTAGCCGGCATCGGCGTCGCCACAACGTCGGATCAGCTGTTCGTAGCCGCGGTGGATCACCACCTTCGGCCCGGCATGCGCGGCCAGCGCTGCGCGCCATACGCCGTTCTGCCGCCACACCACCACATCCGGCACCACGTAGGTGTCCTGCGACAGCGGTGCGATCTGCGTGCCCGGGCGCGGGTCCAGCGAGCGCAGCAGGGTGACTGCGGTCTCGACCTCGTCCAGGGGCTGTTTCAGTTCATGGGCCAGCCCGGCGACGCCGCTGCGCGGCAGCCGTTCCAGCGGGCCTGCGGCAATCTGTCGCGCCAGCACCAGGCCGGGCGTGTCACCGGCCAGCACATCCAGCTGCAGCAGCAGGCATTCGCCCAGCGTGCGTGCAGCCACACCGACCGGATCGAAACGCTGGATGCGATGCAGCACGGCGAGGATCTCGTCCTCGTCGGCGTGGATCGCCGGCAACAGGGTTTCGGCGATGGTGGCCAGCGGCTCGCGCAGGTAACCGTCGTCGTCCAGTGCATCGATCAGTGCGGCACCGATACTGCGATCACGCGAGGACAGATGCGACAGATGCAGCTGCCACAGCAGATGGTCGGCCAGTGTTTCGGTTTCGGCTACGCGCTCGGCGGCGCTGCCGGTGTCGTCGTCATCGTCGAAGCTGCCGCCGCTGCCGGCCGCGCTCCAGTCCAGTTCGGCCGGTGCCCAGTCGTCACCGGCATCGGTACGTTCTGCGGGCGCATCACCGTCGTTGCCATCGTTGCCATCGCTGCCTTCGTTGCTGGCGCTGCTGCTGTCACTGCTGTCGGCCCAGTCCAGCAGCGGATTGCTTTCCACCGCCTGGGCGATCTCCAGCTCCAGCTCGGTGGTGGACATCTGCAGCAGCTTGATCGCCTGCTGCAACTGGGGCGTGAGCACCAGTTGCTGTCCCAACGATGTCTGCAGCCGAGTCTTCATGCCTGTGCCGAAAGGAAGGAGAGGAACCCGGCGACTGCTTCACAGCTTGAAGGAATCCCCGAGGTAGACGCGACGTACATCGGCGTTGTCCAGGATCGCTTCCGGCGAGCCCTGGGCCAGCACGCTGCCCTCAGCGAGAATATACGCGCGGTCGCAGATACCCAAGGTCTCGCGCACGTTGTGGTCGGTGATCAGCACGCCGATGCCACGCTGCTTGAGATGGGTGACGATGCGCTGGATCTCGCCGACGGAAATCGGGTCGACGCCGGCGAACGGTTCGTCGAGCAGGATCAGGCGCGGCTGCGCGGCCAAGGCACGGGCGATCTCGCAGCGGCGACGTTCGCCACCGGACAGGCTGGCGCCGAGCTGGTCGGCGACATGGCCCAGCTGTAGTTCGTCGAGCAGGCTGTTCAATTCACGCTCGCGGCCAGCCGAATCCAGGCCCTCGCGCAGCTCCAGCACCAGGCGGATGTTGTCGGCCACGGTCAGCTTGCGGAACACCGACGGCTCCTGCGGCAGGTAACCCACGCCCTGCTTGGCCCGGGTATACATCGGGTCGCCGGTGATGTCCTTGCCGTCGAGCACGATGCTGCCAGCATCGGCGGCAACCAGACCGACGATCATGTAGAAGCAAGTGGTCTTGCCGGCGCCGTTGGGGCCCAGCAGGCCGACCACTTCACCGGCGTCGAGGGTCAGCCCGAAGTCCTTGACGACTTCGCGTTGCTTGTACTTCTTGCGCAGGCCCTTGGCGACGAGCATTACTTCCTGCTCCCGGCCGGCTGTGCCGGCGTGGTGGCCTTGGGCTGTGCCGCAGGTGCGGCCGGGGTCTTGTTCTTCGGCGGGATGACGGTGCGCACGCGGCTGCCGTCGCCACCGGAGTTCATTTCGCCGGTGCGGGTGTTGTAGACCATGCGCTGGCCGGCATTGGTGCCGCGCGCGCTGGTGACCTTGTAGTTGCCTGTCAGGGTGATGATCTCGGTCTTGATGTCGTAGTCGATGCGATCGGCCAGCGCGTCCATCCAGGTGCCATCATCGAGCTGCTGCTTCATCTTGGCCTGCTTGCCGGTGAACACCACACGCACCGCTTCGCCGTCCTTGAGGTAGATCTCGGCCTCGGACGAGCGCAGGTCCAGCGTGCCCTGGGTGATGATCACGCCCTGCGACAGCACGGTCTTGCCGTCGCCGGTGAGCGTGCCCGACTGGGCGCCGGAATCGATGTGCATGTCTTCGTTGCGGTCGGTGGACTTGGCGAAGGCGGCGCTGGGGACAAGAAGACCAAGCGCGAGTACGGCGGCAAAGGGAATCTTCATCGGGGTCCGTTCTACCGGTGGGGGCCTCCCGGGTGGACCGGGGGCGGGCGGGTGGGGCTGCCGGCCTTGCGCCTGTCCGGAGACGTCGCAGGCTGGCGGCGGAATCAGCGTTTGGGCGTGTAGCGGCCCTTGGACTGGCTGAGGAAATGATACGTGTTGTTCTTCGAATCCACTTCGAAGCCGACGCCGGACTGTTCCATGCCCGGGCGGGTCATGGTCACCAGGGCGTCGGTACGGGCGCGGTTCTCCTTCGGGAACACGTCCAGGTGGTCGGTGCGGAAGGTGGTCGGCACCGTGCCCGGGCCGACCGGGCTGTCGCCGGCGACATTGCCGCGCAGCTTCATCTCGTCGCCCTTGGCGCTGAGCCAGCCGGTTTCGGCACGCAGGGTCCAGTGCCTGCCATCCTTGTCCGGCATCTCGAACAACGGCGTGGCGATGTTGATGGTCTGGTCACCGCGCTGGCGTTCCAGCAACGGTGCGCGCAGCGTGGTCGATTCCTTGCCGTGCTCATCCAGGGCGACGATCTGGAAGTCGTGCAGGATGTAATCCACGCCCACTTCCTGGCCGCCACTGGCTGGTCCCTTGTCGCGGTTGCGCAGCGCCGCCCAGCTGCTCAGCAGGGCCGCCAGCAGCAGGCCGATGCCGAGCAGGGTGCGCCAGTTCACGGTCGGCAGGTTCATGCGCCGAACCTCGCCAGTACGGCGTCCACATGCCCCTGCGCGGCCAGCAGGATGTCGCACAGCTCGCGCGCGGCGCCACGCCCGCCATCGGCACGGGTCTGCCAGTGCACGCGCTCGGCGATCCACGGATGGGCGTTGGCCGGCGCCACGGCCAGGCCGACCGCGCCCAGCGGCGCCAGGTCGGGCAGGTCATCGCCCATGAAGGCCACCTGTTCCAGGCCGATGCCATGCTGCGCGCACAGCGCCTGCACGCTGGCCAGCTTGTCGCCCACGGCGATCTGGGTGTCGATGCCGAGGTCGGCGCCGCGCTTGAGCGCGGACTGGCTGTTGCGCGCGGTGATCAGCACGGGGTGGATGCCGTGCTGCTGCAGCAGTTTCAGGCCCAGGCCATCCTGCACGAAGTACGCCTTGCTCTCGTTGCCGTCCTTGTCGTAGTACAGCCGACCGTCGGTGAGGGTGCCGTCCACGTCGAAGCAGGCCAGGCGGATACGGGCCGCGGCGGCATGCAGGTGGGCAGGGAAGGCGGGCAAGGGGGACCAGGGCATCAGGGCGGCAGGCTCGGTGGGTTCGGGTGGGGCAGTACAGACTGAATGGGGTCTACGGACTGTCGGTTAAACCACCCGGGCCCGCAACAGGTCATGAATGTTCAGGGCGCCGACCGCACGGCCCTGGCCATCGACCACGATCAGGCCGGTGATCTTGTGGGTCTCCATCAGCCGGGCCGCCTCCACCGCCAGCTGGTCGGCGCCGATGGTGCGTGGGTTGCGGGTCATCACATCGGCGATCTTCGCGGTGCGCACGTCCAGCGCGCTGTCCAACGCGCGGCGCAGGTCGCCGTCGGTGAACAGGCCGATCAGCACGCCGCCGGCATCGACCACGGCGGTCATGCCCAGCCGTTTGCGGCTCATCTCCATCAGCGCTTCACTGAGACTGGCGTCGGCGCCCACGCTGGGCAGGTCGTCGCCGGTGTGCATCACGTCGGTGATGTGCAGCAGCAGGCGGCGGCCGAGGCTGCCGGCCGGGTGTGAACGGGCGAAATCGTCGGCGGTGAAGCCGCGCGCATCGAGCAGGGCCACCGCCAGCGCGTCGCCCATCGCCAGCGAGGCGGTGGTGCTGGAGGTCGGCGCCAGCGCCAGCGGACAGGCCTCGGCCGGCACGCTCACGTCCAGGTGTATGTCGGCGGCGGTGGCCAGGCTGGACTGTGGGCGCCCGGTCATGGAAATCAGCACGTTGCCCTGGCGCTTGAGCACCGGCAGCAGCATCAGCACCTCGTCTGACTCGCCCGAATAGGACAGGGCCAGCACCACGTCGTCCTCGGTGATCATGCCCAGGTCGCCGTGGCCGGCTTCACCCGGGTGCACGTAGAACGCCGGCGTACCGGTGGACGCCAGGGTGGCGGCGATCTTGCGGGCGATGTGCCCGGACTTGCCCATGCCGGTGGCGACCACCCGGCCGCGGCTGCCCAGGATCGCCTGGCAGGCCTGCTGGAACGCCTCGCCAAGGCGGTCGGCCACGGCGTCCAGCGCCTGCCGCTCGATCTCGAAGACGCGGCGGCCGCTGGCGACCAGGCCGGCAGGGTCGACGGAACGGGGGGGCAACAGGGATTCGGCCATGCGGACGCCACGCAGCGGAAGTAGAATGGAGGCACATTTTATTAGGAAAGCCCGTTGGACGCCGACACCATCCGCAATCTGATCGAAACCGGCCTGCCCGGCGCCCGCGCCGACGTGCAGGGCGACGATGGCGTGCATTTCGAAGCGACCGTGGTCTGCGAGGCCTTCGCCGGCAAGATGCCGCTGGCCCGCCACCGCATGGTGTATGCCACGCTGGGCGACCTGATGGGCGGCGCGATCCACGCGCTGGCGCTGAAAACCGTGACCCCGGCCGAAGCCGGCTGAACCGCAGAAGATCCCGAATACATGGCCAAGATCGTTGTGACCGGCGGCGCTGCGCTGCACGGTGAAGTGAGCATCTCCGGCGCCAAGAACGCCGTCCTCCCCATTCTCTGCGCGACCCTGCTGGCCGATGCGCCGGTGGAGATCACCAACGTGCCGCACCTGCACGACGTGGTCACCACGGTGAAGCTGCTGGGCGAGCTGGGCGCCAAGGTCACCATCGACCAGGGCACGCTGTCGCGCGGCAGTGCGATCGTGGTCGACCCGCGTTCGGTCAACCAGCACGTGGCACCGTACGAGCTGGTCAAGACCATGCGCGCCTCGATCCTGGTGCTGGGCCCGCTGCTGGCCCGCTTCGGCGCGGCCGAAGTATCGCTGCCGGGCGGCTGCGCGATCGGTTCGCGTCCGGTCGACCAGCACATCAAGGGCCTGCAGGCGCTGGGTGCCGAGATCGTGGTCGAGAACGGCTTCATCAAGGCCACCGCCAAGCGGCTGAAGGGGGGGCACTTCACCTTCGACATGGTCAGCGTCACCGGCACCGAGAATGTGCTGATGGGCGCGGTGCTGGCCGAAGGCACCACCATCCTCGACAACTGCGCGATGGAACCGGAAGTGACCGATCTGGCGCACTGCCTGATCGCGCTGGGCGCGAAGATCGAAGGCCTGGGCACTGCCCGCCTGGTGATCGAAGGCGTCGAGCGCCTGTCCGGCGGCCGCCATGAAGTGCTGCCCGACCGCATCGAGACCGGCACCTTCCTGGTGGCCGCAGCGATGACCGGTGGCAAGGTCACGGTCAACCGTGCGCGCCCGAACACCATGGACGCGGTGCTGTCCAAGCTGGTCGAAGCCGGTGCGAAGATCGAGACCACCGAAGACACCATCACCCTGGACATGCAGGGCAAGCGGCCGAAGGCGGTCAACCTGACCACCGCGCCGTACCCGGCATTCCCGACCGACATGCAGGCGCAGTTCATGGCGCTCAACTGCGTGGCCGACGGCGTGGGCGTGATCAACGAAACGATCTTCGAGAACCGTTTCATGCACGTCAACGAACTGCTGCGCCTGGGCGCGGACATCCAGGTCGAAGGGCATACCGCCATCGTGCGTGGCAACGAGCACCTGAGCGGCGCGCCGGTGATGGCCACCGACCTGCGCGCCTCGGCATCGCTGATCCTGGCCGGCCTGATGGCCAGCGGCGATACCACCATCGACCGCATCTACCACCTTGATCGTGGCTACGAGAACATCGAAGAGAAGCTGTCTTCGCTCGGTGCCACCATCCGGCGCGTGCCATGATCCTGCGCGGCAAGTTCAGCCCGCGTCGCAAGGCGCTGCTGGCCCTGGTGCTGATCGTGCTGGCGTGGCTGGGCTATGCCTGGTACGCCAACATCGCCATCACCCAGGGCATCGAGCAGAAGGACATGGACTGGAACGGCGATGGCACGGTCTCGCGTGATGAAATCATCGAGTCGTTCTATGCGGTCGCAGTGAACGACAGCCAGGACGGCAACCGTCATTGCCGCACCTTCGTCTGGCGCAGCACCGGTGAGCAGATCCGCGTGGACTGCCGGACCGAGTTCAAGCCGGCCGAGGAACAGAAACCGGCTGAAGCGAAGAAATAAAAAAACGCCCGCGAAAGCGGGCGTTTTCTTTTCGGTAGTGCCGGCCGCTGGCCGGCAACCCCATCAACCTCGTGGAGCATCGCGAGAATGCCGGGCAGTGGCCGGCACTACCGGTTCGCGCGTCAGTTCATCGCCTTGATGGTCAGGTCCAGCGCATCGCGGCCGCTCTCACGCTGCAGCATGCGCGCCGGCACCGGGAATTCCGGCACGATCCAGGCGATCAGCTCCTTGTTGCCGTCGGCGCGCGAGACCTTGGTGGCCTCGTAGCTCTTGCCGCCCACGGTGATCGATTCCTTGCCGATCACACGGTACGTCATGTTCTTGATGCGGCCTTCGTCGACCATGCGATAGGTCAGCGGCTTGCCCGCCGCCAGGTCACGGGCGATCGCCAGGTTGATCAGCAGCGCGTCCATGTCACCGGCTTTCAGCGCAATCGGGCCAGCGCGATCCGGCTTGATGTCACCGGTCCAGGTGGCCTGGTTGCTGGTCCAGTTGTAGTTGGCCTGCACGTTGCGCTTCTTCACCAGCAGCGCCGAACGGTCCTGGCTGCTGAGCGGGCGCAGCTGGCCACGCACTTCCTCGAACACCGTGCTCTGGCTGAGGTCGGCCAGCTGGTTCTTAACCTGCAGGCTGTAGCGCCACTTGTTGCTGCCTTCGCTGGCCAGGGTCATGGTGCCGTTGGCCTGCATGCCCATGTAGCTGGCCAGGTAATCGGCCTTGAACGGTTCCAGCGCCATGGCCGGCAGGCTGGCCACGGTCAGGGCAGCGGCTGCGATCCAGGTGAGGGGGCGGGTCAGGGTATTCATGCTCAGACTCCTTGGTATTCGATCAGGCGCAGATCGACGCGGTCTTCGCCGTCTTCGCGTTGCAGGATGCGCACCGGGGTGGGGACACCGTTGGCGATCCAGAGAATGGTTTCGTTTCTGCCACCGTTGGTCCGGTAGACCCGCAGTGCGTTGTAGGACAGGTCGCCGACCTCGACGTTCTCGGTCTGCGGCGCGGCCTGGTAGTCGTGTTCGCGGACCTTGCCCATGTCCACGTAGCGGTAATGCATGGAGGCGCCTGGACGCGCATCGCGCATGATCGCCAGGTTGATCAGCAGCGCGCTCTGGTCGCCTGCCTGCAGCGGGATCGGTTGCGCGCGTTCCTTCTTGACGTCACCGGTCCATTGCGCGGTGCCGGCCTGCCAGTTGTAGGTGCCGACCGCCTTCTTGCCCAGGAACAGGCCCTTGCGCACCGTGCTCTGGCTGAGCGGCGCATACACGCCGCTGCGCTCCTCGAACACTGTGCTCTGTTCGATGTTCAGGCCCAGCACGCTGGCAAAGCCGCGGCGGCCGACCACCTGCATGTCCACCCGCCACTGGCTGCCGCCGGTGTGGGTGACCTGCATGCTGGCATCGCCCGCTTCCTTGCCCTTGTAGAAGGCCTGGTAGGTGGCGCTGAACGGTTGCAGCGGCGGTGGCTCCCAGGCCAGTGCCGGTGGCATCGGTACGGCCGGCGCATCGGCTGGCGGCTGCGCTGCGGGCACCGGTGCCGGCGGGGGGGCGGGCGCCTGTGCCTGGCCCCAGCCCACGCCGGGGAACACGGCAAGCGACAACAGCAATGGAGTGGACAGCAGGGTCGTGGTCTTCATGGAGGACAGGGACCGCAGGAGGGGGCAGGATGCCAGCCCCGCAGTCAGCGGGGCGTGTGCATGGGGACTACCGGTTCAGGTTCCCGGCGGAATCTAGGGCCAACGGGCTAAACAGGGGGTGACCGTCCAGTTGCGGCTGGCCCTCCCGTTCAGCCAGGCGGCCGGCGCACAACAGCTGCAGGGTGGCGATCAGCAGCGGATGCTCCACCGCCAGCACGCGCGCGGCCAGGCTGTCGGCGTCATCGCCGGGCAGCACCGGCACCCGCACCTGCGCCAGCACGGCGCCCGCATCCAGCTCGGGCACGACCAGATGCACGCTGGCACCGTGCTCGGCGTCGCCCGCCTGCAGCGCCCGTGCGTGGGTGTCCAGGCCCTTGTGCAGCGGCAGCAGCGATGGATGGATGTTGACCAGCCGGCCATTGAAGCGCTGTACGAAGGCCGCGCCGAGGATGCGCATGTAGCCGGCGCAGACGATCCAGTCCGGTTGTACTGCGGCCAGCGCATCGCCGAGCGCCTGCTCGTAGCTGGCGCGGTCGCTGAAGGACTTCGGTGCATGCGCCCAGCGCAGGTTCGGTGCGACGCGCTGCAGGGCCTCTGCGGCGGGGCGGTCGGAAAACACGCCGACCACCTCGGCGGGCAGTCGGCCGTCGGCAATGGCATCGAGGATGGCCTGCAGGTTGCTGCCGCGGCCGGAGGCGAGCACGGCAATGCGGGTGGTCGCGGTCACTGCTGGGCGCTCCGGCGGATCAGCGGCCAGATCAGCAGGCTGCCGAGGGTGGCCATCAGCATGTCGGCGTGCGCGTCCCACATGTCGCCCTGCTGCCCGTTGTAGGCCTCGGCAGCATCCGGTGACAGCGCCAGCGCGATGGCCCACTCGAACCATTCGTAGACCAGGCTGGCACACATCACCGTCATCACCGCCAGGGTGAAGGCCTGGCCCAGGCGCAGCGCCGGCCACGCATGACGGGCAAGCTGCAGCAGCGCAGGAGTGAAGCAGACGCCGAACAGGAAGTGGATGAGGCGATCGAAATGGTTGCGCTGCCAACCGAAGGCCGCATTCGGCGACCAGCCGCTCAGCGTCTGCGCCCAGGCGTCGTAGGGCACGTTGGAATACAGCCAGCGCGCGGCCACGCAGTGCAGGGCGATGAAGCCGCAGATCGCGATGAAGGCACCATTGCCCAGCCAGCCACCGCGACGGTCGACCCACAGCAGCGCGGCCAGCCCGATCACGGTCAGGGTGCTGTGCAGGGCCTGTTCGGTAGGCCACAGCGGGTGGACCCAGCTGATTGCGAACACCGCCAGCACGGCGGCAAAGGCCAGCTTCTTGGGGCCCGAGAAACGGTGGGTGGTGGGCGAAGCGGACGTGGGGAGGGCAGGCGCGGACATGGGAAATCGATCAGGAAAGGACGGGGCGTCTGCCGGCAGGTTCAGACACTGAGGTGGTCGCCGCGGTCGAACAGCGCGGCCATGTCAGGTTTGGACAGGAACACCCAGGCATAGGCGGCCAAGGCCATGCCCAGCGGGCCGGCCAGTACGCCCAGCCACGCCGCGCGCCGGCACCAGGCCAGCCCGGTGCGATGTGACAGCTGGCGCGCGGTATACAACTGCACGAACCCCAGCACGGCCGCCAGCACGGCGATGGACGCATAGACCGTGGTCAGCATCCAGGCATCGTCCAGTCCGCGCGAGTGGGCCACCCATCCGCTGAGGCCAAGGAACGCCACTGTGGCGAACCAATGGAAGCCGGCCAACGCGTAGAACAGCACTTTCAGCGTCTGCAGATGGCTGGTCAGCTGCAGCTGCGCCAGGGTCTGATGCGGCAGCGGCGGCGGATTGCCGGAGGCGGTCATGCGGGCGTGGCGGGAAGGTCGAAGGCGGCCTTCACCTGCGGGCGCAGCAGGGTGATCAGGCTGAACACCCCCAGCACCGTGCCGATGGGGGTGAACAGGCAGGCCAGGCCGGCCGCGATCAGGCACAGCAGGTAGCGGCGTCTCTGGGCCAGGCAGCGGCCGGCATAGGCGACGAACGCGCCCAGGCTGACGCCACCGAATACGGCGACGCAACCGATGAGGGTGAACATCCAGCCGAACAGGCGCTGTTCGGCCGGCGACGACGGCTGGCCGCCGGAATTCATCGGCAGGTTGCCGGTGAGCGCGGTGATGCCCAGCACGATGTGGATGATGAAGATCAGCGAGAACAGCACGATCAGGCCGCCGACCACGTAGTGCGCGATGGCCAGCATGCGCAGGTGGTCGGCATCCTGCGCGTTGAACACCGGTACCGTCGCCAGCGGCGGCGGCACGGGGGCGGGCGACAAGGGGGGCGTTGCGTCCATGCGGGCTCCTGGGTTGTCGGGATCAGGCGATGTGGACGCGCTCGGCGCCTTCGGCGGTGACCACCTGGCCGATGGTCCAGTGCTCCAGGCCCTGCGCCTTGACCGCATCGGATACCGCGGCCACCTGGTCCGGCGCCACGATCAGCACGAAGCCGATACCGCAGTTGAAGGTGCGCCACATCTCGCTGTCGGCGACCGCGCCTTCCTTCTGCAGCCACTGGAACACCGGCGGCAGGGTCCAGGCCGAGGCCTGGATGTCCAGGCCGAGGCCGTCGGGCACCACGCGGATGATGTTCTCGGTCAGGCCGCCACCGGTGATGTGGGCCATGCCGTGGATGGCCGCGCCGTGCGACTTCAGCAGCGACAGGATCGGCTTCACGTACAGGCGGGTCGGCGCCATCAGCGCATCGACCAGCTTCACGCCGCCTTCCAGCTCCAGCTCGGCCGGGCGGCCGGCGCGGTCGTAGATGCGGCGCACCAGCGAGTAGCCGTTGGAATGCGGGCCGGACGAAGCGATGCCGATCAGCACGTCGCCGGCAGCCACGCTGGCGCCGTCCTTCAGCTCGCTCTTCTCGACCGCAGCGACCGTGAAGCCGGCCAGGTCGTACTCGCCCGGGGCATACATGTCGGGCATTTCAGCGGTTTCGCCGCCGATCAGCGCGCAGCCGGCCTCGGTGCAGCCGTTGGCGATGCCGCCCACGACCGCTGCGGCGGTGTCGATGTCCAGCTTGCCGGTGGCGAAGTAGTCCAGGAAGAACAGCGGCTCGGCGCCCTGCACCAGCACGTCGTTCACGCACATGGCGACCAGGTCGATGCCGATCGTATCGTGGCGGTTCAGCTGGTGGGCCAGCTTCAGCTTGGTGCCCACGCCGTCGGTGCCCGACACCAGCACCGGCTCGCGGTACTTGTTGGACAGGTCGAACAGGGCGCCGAAGCCGCCCAGGCCGCCCATCACTTCCGGGCGGAAGCTGCGCTTGACCAGGGGCTTGATCCGCTCGACCAGTTCGTTGCCGGCGTCGATGTCGACACCCGCGTCACGGTAGGTGAGGGGGGAGGGGGCGGAAGACGGGGTGTTGGTCACGGGCGTCGGCGCTGGCAGGGGTTGAACGGGCGATTTTAACAGGCCGCATTGGCGCAAAGGCCGTATTCGGGCAACAATTCCCCCGGATACGTCGAGCCAATGGATGTCCTGATGCGCCGCAGCCTGATTCTGACCCTGCTCCTTGCGCTGAGCCTGCCGGTGGCCACGATGGCCCAGAGCGGCCTGCGCACCGAGGGTGATGTTGCCACCGCCACTGGCGCGTACGAGGCCGAAGTGCCCGTCAACAGCCAGGCCGAAGCCGACCGCAACGGTGCGCTGGCCCGCGCCTTGAGCGTTGTACTGGGCAAGTTGTCCGGCGATCGCAGCGTGATGTCGCGCCCTGGCGTGGCGCAGGCGCTGCGCAATGCCAAGGATTACGTGGCCAGCTACGACTACAAGCAGGACCAGAGCGTGAGCGCCAGTGGCGCCCCCAGCTTCCGCACCCTGCTGGTGGCCCGCTTCCGCGAGGACGATGTCGATTCGCTGGTGTCGGCGCTGGGCCTGCCGCTGTGGCCGCAGCCCCGACCGAAGCCGGTGCTGTGGCTGGCCGTCGATGACGGCAGCGGCCCGCGCCTGGTCAGCGTGCAGCAGGCCAACGCCGCCCGCCCGTTGCTGAACCGCGCCATCGAGCGCGGCTACAAGCTGGGCCTGCCCAGCGGTGGTGCCGCCGAACAGGCGCTGGCCGGTGCCATCTGGCGCCAGGACAGTGCCGCCGTGGCCCGTGCCTCTTCGCGCTACTCTCCGCCGATGCAGCTGATCGGCAAGCTGTACCGCGCCAATGGCGGCTGGCAGGCGGACTGGGTGTTCGTCGACAACGGCCGTGAGCTGAACAAGTGGACCAGCAAGGACGCCAACGCCATGCGCGCGATGGCCGCCGGTGCCGATGGTGCCGCCGATGCGCTGGTCAAGCGCTATGCCAAGGCCGGCGCGGCCGTCGGCCAGGCCGGCACCTATCGGGTGGTGGTCACCGGCATCAACAGTGCCGACGACTACCTGCGCCTGGCTGCCGGCCTGCGTGAGGTGCCGGTGGTGCGCAACGTCACCCCGCTGCACGCTTCGGCCGGCCAGCTGGAGCTGAGCCTGGAGATGACCACCGGCCTGGCCGGCTTCAACCGCATGCTGGGCGACAACGGCGTGCTGGTGCCGAGCGCACCGCTGCCGGCCCTGCCGACGCCGATCGACGACGCCACCGGTGCCCCGGTCGCTGCGCCGGTCAGCAACGAGTACCGCCTGCGATGAACCTGACCCCGGAAGCGGAAATCGCGCAGTTTCTGCGCCGCCTGAAGTACATCCTGTTCGCCGGCCTGATCGGCTGGGTGGTGTGGTTGCTGGCGCCGATCCTGACCCCGTTCGTGCTGGCGCTGGCGCTGGCCTGGCTGGGCGATCCGCTGGTGGACCGCATCGAGGCCACCGGCCGTTCGCGCATGACCGGCGTGGTGCTGGTGTTCGCGGCGATGGTGCTGGTGATCGTGGCGCTGCTGCTGGTGCTGGTGCCGATGATCGAGCGCCAGATCACCACCCTGATTGCGGTCGCGCCGCAGGCACAGGCGTGGCTGATGGAAAAGGGCATTCCCTGGTTCGAGCAGAAGACCGGCCTGGAAGTGATGCAGTGGCTGGACCCGGACCGCCTGATCGAATGGGTGCGCAGCCACTGGCAGCAGGCCGGCGGCTTCGCCACCACGTTCATGGGCTATGTCTCGCGTTCGGGCTTTGCGATGGTGACCTGGGTGGTCAACATCCTGCTTCTGCCGATCCTGGCGTTCTACTTCCTGCGTGACTGGGACAAGCTGGTCGAGCGCGTGGCGTCGGTGATTCCGCGCAACCAGATCGGCACCATCAGCGCATTGGCGCGTGAGTCCAACGAGGTGCTGGGCGCCTTCATCCGCGGTCAGTTCCTGGTGATGCTGGCGCTGGGCGTGATCTATGCCGGCGGCCTGTCGCTGGTCGGCCTCAAGCTGGGTCTGCTGATCGGCCTGATTGCCGGCCTGATCAGCTTCATTCCCTATCTGGGCGCGACCACCGGCATCCTGATGGCGGTGGTCGCCGCACTGGTGCAGGCACAGGGCTTCGACCTGAAGCTGCTGATCCTGGTCGGCGTGGTGTTCACCGTGGGCCAGCTGCTGGAAAGCTACGTGCTGACCCCGCGGATTGTCGGCGACAAGATCGGCCTGCACCCGGTGGCAGTGATCTTCGCGGTGATGGCCGGCGGCCAGCTGTTCGGCTTCCTCGGCATGCTGCTGGCGCTGCCGGTGGCAGCGGTGACCAACGTGCTGCTGCGCTACGCGCACCAGCGTTATCGCCAGAGCGAGCTGTACGTGGGTGAGAAGCCGGCGATCGTGCTTGATGGCGTGGTCGATGCCCCCCATATCATCATTCCGAACGACAAGGGCCCCGACCTGAAGTGATGGGTGTGCCGCAACTGCCGCTGGCCCTGCATTACCCGCGGGACCAGCGCCTGGAGACCTTCATCGGCGCGCCGGACGGCGCGCTGGCGCAGCTGCGCGCGATCGCGGTGGGTGCCAGCCACGATTGGGTCTATCTGGAAGGTGCGGCGGGCACGGGCAAGACCCACCAGGCACTGGCGATGTGCTCCAGCGCCGAGCAGGCCGGGCGACTGCCGACCTACGTACCGCTGGCCAGCGCCGCCGGCCGCGTACGCGCGGCGCTGGATGGGCTGGAGGCGCGCGAGCTGGTGGCGCTGGACGGCCTGGACCAGGTGGCCGGCAACCGCGAGGACGAGATCGCGCTGTTCGATTTCCACAACCGCGCGCGCGCTGCGGGCGTGACCGTGCTGTACACGGCGCAGAAGGCGCCGGAAGAACTGGGCCTGGTACTGCCGGACCTGCGTTCGCGGCTGGGCCAGTGCGTGCGTGTGCTGCTGCAGCCGCTGGATGAGGAAGGGCGGGCAGCGGTGCTGCGTGAGCGCGCGCTGCGGCGTGGGCTGGCGATCGACGAGGCCTCGATCGAGTGGCTGCTGTCGCATACCGGGCGCGAGCTGGGTGGATTGATCACGCTGCTGGACTGGCTGGACCGCGAGTCGCTGGCGGCGAAGCGGCGGATCACCGTGCCGTTCCTGCGCCAGGTGCTGGAAGAAGGCCGGCCGCGTTACTGAGGGTGGGGTTTGCTTTGCAGGGCTGCGCCCTGCACCCGCCGTAGTGCCGGCCGCTGGCCGGCAACAGCAAGAGCTGAAGCAACAGCAGAAGCTGGCTTCCTGAGGGGAGGCGGGGTGGCTCAGGTTGCGGGGGACGGCGCAAGTACGTCCCTGTAGCCTCGATCGCGCCATCCATGGCGCTCACGCCCCCGCAACCTGAGCCACCCCGCCTTCGACAGGTTCCCGCGATCTGCCGGGACTGCATCCTGCACTGCTGTTGGTGGGTGTCGACCTCGGTCGACACGTGCCTTGCTTGTGGTGGGTGACGACCGTTGGTCGTCACCGGAGCGAGCGTAGCGACGCGACCCGCTTTTGCTTTTCTTTTTTCTTTTCCGTGGCTGGACGCGCACGGAAACTGTCAGAGGCCGGGCGGGATGGGTACGCGGGGGTGTCTGCGGCATGGATGCCGCGGACAAGCCTCCATGGATGGATTCACGGCGTCCCCCGCGTACCCATCCCGCCCGGCCAAGCACGGCTTTGCAGTCGAGCAAGCTCGACTCTACTGATTAGGCATCCAGCCACGAGGGGCTCAGCCGTTCGCCGCCAACTCAGCATCCAGCGCGCGCAGGCGATCCACGGTCCCGACATCGGTCCAGCGCCCGCGATGGTGCTGCCCCGTCATCAACCCCTGTGCCATGAAGTGCTTCTGCAGCGGCACCACCGAGAACTTCGGTGGGAGCCGCTCGCTGCCCGGTGCATCACCGATCACCGTGTGCCAGTCGGCCACGATGGAAGGGCGATACACGCCGATGCCGGCATAGGTCAGGCACGGTCCTTCGCGGTCGTGGTGCAGCAACCCCTGCGCATCGAGGCGGTAGTCACCGTTCGGGTGCTGAACCGGATTGTCGACCAGCACCAGATGCGCCTGGCCCTGCGGCTCGCGCGGCAGCGTGGTGAAATCGAAATCGGTCCAGATGTCGCCGTTCACCACCAGGAACGGGGCGTCGCCCAGCACCGGTAGTGCATTGAGGATGCCGCCGCCGGTTTCCAGCGGGGTCTGCCCTTCGTACATGAAATGCAGGCGCAGGCCCCATTGGCTGCCATCGCCCAGCGTCGCTGGAAACTGTTCGGCCAGCCATGCGGTGTTGACCACCACCTCGCGCACGCCGAGTGCGGCCAGGCGTTCCAGGTGCCAGACGATCAGCGGTTTGCCGGCCACGTTCAGCAGCGGCTTGGGCGTGTGCAGTGTCAGCGGGCGCATGCGCTCGCCGAGGCCGGCAGCAAAGATCAGTGCCTTCATCGGGCCACGCGCATCGGTGCGGCCAGGTCGGCCAGCACCGGCTTGATGCGGTGTTCCAGCAGCTGCTGCAGCGGTGCCAGCTCGCGGTAGCGCGGCAGCACTTCATCCAGATAGGTGATGAAGCGCGGCGCGTCGTCGAGGTAATGGCCCTTGTTGTCGCGATAGCGCAGGCGGCAGAACAGGCCGAGGATCTTCACGTGGCGCTGGATGCCCATCCAGTCGGCATCGCGCAGGAAGGTGGCGCGGTCGGGCACCGGCAGGCCGGCGTTGCGGGCGCGCTCGTGATACTGCGCCAGCCACTCGTCCACACGCTGCAGCGGCCAGCTCAGGAACGCGTCCTTGAACAGGCTCATCGCATCGTAGGCGATCGGGCCGCGCACCAGGTCCTGGAAATCCAGCACTGCCGGACCATTCTCGACCGGCATCAGATTGCGCGGCATGTAGTCGCGATGGGTCATCAGCTGGGCCTGGCCCAGCGCGTTGTCCATCAAGCGGCGGTGCACCAGCTGCAGCCCTTCAATCTCGCCGCAGTCCAGTTCCAGGTTCAGGTGGCGCTGCAGGAACCATTCGTCGAACAGGCCGGCATCGCGCTGCAGCAGTGCTTCGCCGAACTGGCCGAAGTCGGCCGGCACCGGGATCGCCTGCAGGCGCAGCAGCTGTTCGATCGAACGGCCGAACCATTCATCGGCGTTGCGCTCGTCGAGGATCTTCGCCAGGGTCGGGCCGCCGAGATCTTCCAGCAGCAGGAAGCCGGCATCCAGATCCTGTGCCAGCAGCGCGGGCACACGCAGGCCGTTGTCATCCAGCAGGCCGCGCATGCGCAGCCACGGGCGCGGATCTTCCAGCCCCGGCGGGGCATCCATCACGATGTGGCTGCCGCGCGTGCTGGTGGTGCGCCAGTAGCTGCGCATGCCGGCATCGACCGAGGCGCGTTCGACCACCGCACTGGAATCATCGAGCTGGGTACGGGCCCACTGCAGGCGCTGCGCGCTGCGCTGGGGATCGGAGGCGGGTTCGGTCATGCAGGCATATCCGGGCGCGCCGGGCGCGCCTACGTCGGGAACAGGAAGGGAAGAGGGTGCGGGATCAGCGGCGACCGCTGAACAGACGCAGGACGGCCAGCACGGCCACTGCGCCCAGCACAGCACCGAGGAAGCCGGCCGGCTCACCGGGGGCGTACCAGCCCATGTACTGACCGAACCACCCGGCCAGCAGCGCGCCGATGATGCCCAGCACGATGGTCAGCAGGCAGCCCATGCGGTTGTTGCCGGGCATGAAGAATCGCCCGAGCAGGCCGACGAAGAAGCCGACCAGGATGATGTAGAGCCAGCTGCTGCTGCCGAACAGACCATTCATGCGCGCGATTTCCACCAAGGGTGGACGCAGCCTAGCAAGGCCAGGCTGCGTCCGTCACGGTGTGCCGGATTCAGCAGCAGCCGTGGTCGCCGTGGCGGGTGCCACTGTCGGCAGCCACCGGCGAACCGCTGGTCTCGCCGCGCAGGCTGGCGGCGTAGTGCTCGCTGATCACCTTGGACACGCAGGCGGTGACCTTCTTGCCCATCGGAATGTGCAGGAACTCGTTCGGGCCGTGTGCATTGGAGTGCGGACCGAGCACGCCGGTGATCATGAACTGGGCGCCCGGGAACTTCTCACCCAGCATGCCCATGAACGGAATCGAGCCACCTTCGCCCATGTACATCGCCGGCTTGCCGAAGAAGGCCTGGCTGGCGTCGTCGATGGCCTGGGTCAGCCACGGCGCCATGGCCGGGGCGTTCCAGCCGGTGGAGGCCTTTTCGAGATCCAGAGTGACCTGCGCACCGTTCGGCGGGTCGCGCAGCAGCGCTTCCTTCAGCAGCTCACCGCAGGTCTTGCCATCGGCGGTCGGCGGCAGGCGCAGCGACAGCTTCACCGAGGTCTGCGGGCGCAGCACGTTGCCGGCCGATTCCAGCGCCGGCATGCCACCGACGCCGGTGACCGACAGTGCCGGGCGCCAGGTGCGGTTGAGCACCAGCTCGGTCAGGTCCTCGTTCATCGGACGCAGACCGTCGACCATCGGGAACTTCTCGAAGATCTCGGTATCGACCACTTCGGCGGCGCGCTTGGCCTGTTCCTGGCGCTCGGCCGGGATCTCAACGTTCATGCCGTCGATCAGGATGCGGCCGGTGTCCTGGTCCTCGATGCGCGACAGCAGCTGGCGCAGCAGGCGGAAGCTGGACGGCACCACGCCGGAGGCATCGCCGGAGTGCACGCCTTCGTTGAGCACCTTCACGGTGAAGTTGCCGCCGGTCAGGCCGCGCAGCGAGGTGGTGCACCACAGCTGGTCGTAGTTGGCGCAGCCCGAATCCAGGCAGACCACCAGCGACGGCTTGCCGATGCGGTCGGCGAGGTGGTCGACGTAGGCCGGCAGGTCATAGCTGCCCGACTCTTCACAGGCTTCGATCAGCACCACGCAGCGGGCGTGCGGCAGGCCCTGGGCCTGTAGTGCCAGCACCGCGGCCAGCGAGCCGAAGATGGCGTAGCCGTCGTCCGCACCGCCGCGGCCATACAGCTTGTCGCCGCGCAGGACCGGGGTCCACGGGCCGAGGTCGTCGTCCCAGCCGGTCATTTCCGGCTGCTTGTCGAGGTGGCCGTAGAGCAGGATGGTGTCGTCGCCGGTTTCGGCGCCGGTAGCCGGAATTTCCAGGAAGATCAGCGGGGTACGGCCTTCCAGGCGCACCACTTCAACCTTCAGGCCGGGCAGCTGCTGGGCCTTGGCCCAGTTCTCCATCAGGGTGACCGCCTGTTCCATGTAGCCGTTCTGCACCCAATTGGCGTCGAACATCGGCGACTTGTTGGGAATGCGGATGTAGTCGACCAACTGCGGGACGATTTCGCTGTCCCACTTGTCATTGACGAATTGGCCGAGCTTGGCGCTGTCCATCTGAAACTCCGGTTGCATGGGCTGATCCGGCCATTCTACGCCTGTGCCGCGGGTAGGGTTTTTCCTACATCACGTCGGGTATTTGGCTGGCTTTTAGAAATCCAGGAAACCGATAGGCTGTGTGCATGTGGTGACGGACACTGTTCCTACCGACGGGATTGCCGGTCGGGACGGCCAGAATCACAAGGAGATACACGTCGTGCCTTGGAGTGTCGTGTTGAGGGCACTGGTGCTGGTCGTGTGGATCGCTGGGGCGCATGCCGCCGAACCGATCGACATCAACCGCGCCGATGCCCAGGCGCTGCAGCAGGGATTGACGATGGTCGGAGCCGCCAAGGCCGAGGCGATCGTCGAGCACCGGCGCAGACACGGCCCGTTTCATCGCGTCGAGGACCTGACGCAGGTGAAGGGGATAGGGAAAGCAATCGTCGAACGGAATCGACAGCGGATCACCGTAGGCAACAGGTTGTTGCCGGCGGATCCGGTACCCGGATCGGTACCGGTGCGAACCGTACCCAGGCGCTGACAGCAGGAATCGTCGGAACCGGCAGGAGGCTGGTTCACCGGACACGGACAGGAAGGCCGTGACCACCGACCGCCGCAGGACGCGGCACCAATCACCAGGATGGTGGCATCACAGACCTGTGGAAGGGGCTGAGATACAAACAGGACAGACGCGGCCGCGTGCAGGATGCAACGCTACCCCCACAGCGCAGGATGCGAGGGGGCGGCAGCAGGCCGACAAGGACGTAACGATTGCCCGGTACGACACATGGCTGTGTCGCCGGGCAGTTTCATTTCCGGCACCTGGTTTTGCCGCGGCCACCACGGGTCGATGGTGTACGGTGGCCGCACCGCATGGAAAGGACCCTCGCTGGATGCTTCTGCACCGCCCCACCACCCTGATGCTCGCCCTTGCACTGGCTCTGCCGCTGCTGGGCCATGCCGCTGCGCCAACGCCGGCCGCCAAGCCTGCCGCTGCCGCAGCCAGCACCGCCGAAGTGCGCGGACCGACCGACCTCAAGCCGGGCGAATACCTGTGGCATCCGGAAATTTCACCGACCGGCCCGATCGTGCTGGTGGTCAGCCTCGATGAGCAGCGCGCGTACGTGTACCGCAACGGCATTGCCATCGGCCTGACCACGATCAGCTCGGGCAAGGCTGGGCATGAGACGCCGACCGGCGTGTTCACCATCCTGCAGAAGGACAAGGACCACAAGTCCAACCTCTACAACAGCGCGCCGATGCCCTACATGCAGCGGCTGACCTGGGACGGCATCGCCCTGCATGGCGGCAGCCTGCCCGGTCATCCGGCCTCGCATGGCTGCGTGCGCCTGCCGCAGGCCTTCGCGCAGAAGCTGTTCAGTGAAACCCAGCGTGGCGACACCGTGGTCGTGGCCGATGCCAAGAGTTCGCCGATGACGCTGGCCTATCCGTCGGTGTTGGCGCCGGTCAACGCGCGCGGCCAGGCCCTTCCTGAAACCGGGGATGGGGCCCCGGCGCAGGCCTGGTGGGATGACGCCGCAGCGCCGGCCGGGCAGGTCGGCATCCTGGTCAGCCTGCACGACCAGCGCCTGTACGTGCTGCGCGATGGCGTGATGATCGGCGAGTCGCCGCTGAAGGCCGACGCCCTGCCGGCGTTCCAGGGCACCACCCTGTTCGTGATGGGGCAGGGCTACAGCGATACGCCCAGCCCGCTGGACGCGAACCAGCGCCTGCACCAGTGGACGGCCTATCCGCTGCTGGGCCAGGACCGTGCCCAGGCCACCCCGGACCTGCTGGCCACGCCCTCGCTGCCGATGGCGTTGCCGGCCGATTTCGCCCGCCAGCTGTACCAGGTGCTGGTACCGGGCACGACCCTGCTGGTGACCTCGCTGCCGGCGGTCCGCCCAAGCCCGGCTGAATCCGGAATGCAGCCGGTCTTGGAATCCGAGCCGCCAGGGTCCACCCTCAAGAGCAACTGAGTTCCTTCGTTGTGCCCATGACTGCATCCCGCCTGTGCCGGCTGGCCGCGTTCGGCCTGCTGGCGACCTCGGCCAGCGCTCCGGCGCTGGCACAGACGCCCGCCCTTGCCACCAGTGCCGATGATCTGGCTGCCTTGCTGTCGCGCAGTGCGCCCAAGGCCGACCGCCACGTATTGCAGCTGGCGGCGCACGCCATGCGCTGCGCGCTGCAGCGGCCCGAGCTGGGCATCAATGGTGATCGCCTGAGCGTGATCGACTATTCGCGGCCGTCCACCGAGCCGCGCCTGTGGGTGTTCGACCTGGCCCACCAGCGCCTGCTGTTCGAGGAATGGGTGGCGCATGGCCGCAACAGCGGTGAGAACCGCACCGAGCACTTCTCCAACCGCGATGGCAGCTTCATGTCCAGCCTCGGCGCGTTCACCGCGCAGGAGACCTACATGGGCGGCAACGGCTATTCGCTGCGCCTGGCCGGGCTGGAACCGGGCTTCAACGACCGCGCGCGCGAACGCGCCATCGTCATCCACGGCGCGCCCTATGTGAATCCGGCGACCGCGCAGCTGCAGGGACGGCTCGGCCGCAGCCTGGGCTGCCCTGCGGTACGCCTGTCGGTGGCCAAGCCGCTGATCGACGCATTGCGTGGCGGCACGATGGTGTTCGCCTACTACCCCGACCAGGACTGGCTGAAGCACTCGCAGCTGCTGGGCGGTGAGTGTGGTGGCCAGGGCACGCTCGCCACGCGGTGATGCATGACGGCGCGCGGCATGATGCAATGCGCCGATGAACATCGACTCCCTGTTGCACACTCCGAGCCAGGTGATCTCCCGCCTGGACTATCGCCGCGAACGCTGGCGCAACGGCCTGGGCTGGACTCGCGAGATCCTGCGACTGCCGGCGCAGGGTGATGACTGGGCGCTACGCCTGTCGGTGGCCGAAATCGAGCAGGATGCCGCGTTCTCTGCCTTCCCCGGCGTGGAGCGCGAACTGGTGCTGCTGCAGGGCAATGGCGTGCGCCTGCGTTTCGAGGATGGCCGTGTGGCCGAGGTGCTGCCGCCGCACGGGCGCGTGCGCTTTGCCGGCGAGGAAGCGCTGCACGGCGAACTGGTCGATGGCACCACCCACGACTTCAACCTGATGTGGAAGCGCGAGTTGCTGCAGGCCGAACTGCTGCACCGGCCGTTGGTGGGCACGATGTTCTTCTTCTGCGAACCGGGTGTGGCCTGGGCGCTGCATCTGCTGGCTGGTCAGGCGGAGTTCGGTGCAGACAGCGGCTTGCCGGCGCTGCAGGCGGGAGACACTGCGTGGTTGGCGGCCGGTGAACGGCAGCGTCATGCGGTGCAGGGCGGTGGCGAATTGCTGGCGATCCGGATCAGTGCGGCGGCGGGATGATTCCTGGGCGCCGGTCGGCACTATCCACGCATGGCGTGGATCTACTGGGGTGCGGTTGCCACCATGCCTGGACACGCCGTTGTAGATCCACGCCATGCGTGGATGCGGCCGCCGATACCGCGTCATGGTGCGAACCAAGGTTCGCACCCACCAGGAATCGGTTCGCGCCAGCCGAATCTGTTCAGTAGATCCACGCCATGCGTGGATGGGGCCACCGACACCGCGTCACGGTGCGAACCAAGGTTCGCACCCACCAGAATGCGGTTCGCGCCCACCAGAAGGCGATTCGCATCCGCCGAAGTGGAGCAGTACATCCACGCCATGCGTGGATGCGGTGGCCTCAATACACATCGCGCCGGTAACGACCGGCCAGCAACAGCGCTTCCTTGCCCGCGGTACCCAGCACCTGCTCGATCACTGCATCCACCGCCGGGGCCATGCCCTGCAGGCTGCCGCAGACCAGGATCGTGGCGCCTTCATCCACCCACTGGCGCAGCGTTGCCGCTTCGGCCAGCAGCCGGTCCTGCACATAGCGGTGCGCACCGCCATCGCGGCTGAACACTGCATCCAACCGCGCCAGCGTGCCGTCGGCCAGCATCGCCTGCAGTTCTTCACCGAAGTGGAAGTCATGCGCGGCGGTGCGCTCACCGAACAGCAGCCAGGTGCGGCGTGCGCCACTGCGTACGCGTTCGTGCAGATGCGCGCGCAGGCCGGCGATGCCGGTGCCGTTGCCGATCAGCAGCAGCGGCACATCGGCGGGCGCGCCATGGAAATTGTCGTTGCGGCGCAGACGCAGCTGTACCGGTTCGCCGATGGCAGCGTGGTCGCACAGCCAGCCGCTGCCGATGCCGGGTGTACCGTCAGCGCGCAGCTGGCGGCGCAGCAGCAGCTCAACCGCACCGTCGGCCATGACCGAGGCGATCGAGTACTCGCGATGCGGCAGCGGTTGCAGGGTCGCCAGCAGCGCAGGCAGATCACCCGGGGGAACCAATGAGGGCAGGTGCGAGCGCGCGACGCGTGCCAGCAACGTCTGCCCGTCATCCAGCACGGTGTCCGCGTCGAAGCGTTGTGCATCCAGCCAAGCACGCACGGTGTGCGATGCGTGCTGCGGGCCGATCTCGGCGATGTCACCGGCCTGCCACTGCGCATTTGCATCGGCCGGGGGCTGCAGGCGCAACCAGTACACCGGACCACCGGGGCTGCCCGGGTTCAGATGCTCGCGTTGCAGCAGCGTCCACGGCTGGTACTCGGCCGGGCTCCAGTCGGGCAGTTCGCTGGCGTTACCGCCGAGTTGTCCCAGCAACTGTTGCCAATGACGCAGCGCTGCCGGATCGGCGTTGTCGACCTCGATGGCGTCGAACAGCGGATGCGCGCCGTGTTGGCGCAGCCAAGTGTCCAGCTGGTGGCCGAATCCGCAGAAGTGGCCATAGCTGCGGTCGCCCAGCGCGAGCACCCCGTAGTGCAGGTGCTGCAGCGGGGGCGGGGTGGCCATCACCCCGCGCAGGAACGGCAGGGCGTGGTCGGGTGGATCGCCTTCGCCGGTGGTGCTGGCAATAAACAGCGCGCGCTGGCTGGAAGCCAGCAGTGCTGCATCCACCTCATGCAGTCCGCGCACGCGCACTGGCACGCTGGCACCGCGCAGGGCCTCGGCGCTGCGTTCGGCCAGTTCGCGGGCGAAGCCGGTCTGGCTGGACCAGACCAGCAGGATGGGCGCGGTGTCTCCGGTTGCGGCGTCGTCGCGCGGGCGCCCACGCCACCACAGGGCCGCGCAGGCCAGCGCATACAGCACCGTGGCGAGCACCGCGATCTGCGACTGCCGCGCCGGTGGTGCGCCCCGCCACCACGCTTCGCCGAGATGCAGGCGAAGCAGTGCCCAGCCGATCGCTGCCAGCAGGAGCAGAACCAGTGCGTTGCCGAGCCAGGCGCGCGATGGACGTGCGCTCATGCGTCCTGCTCGTCGAGCAGGCGCTGGAAGGCGCTGCTGAGAAATTCCTGCGGGCCGTCTGCCGCACGCTTCAGGTAGCGCGCAGCCAGTCCTTCGCGCTCGGCCAGTGCCATGCCCTGTTCGCGCCCGAGTACGGTCAGTGCGGTGGCCCAGGCATCGGCGTGCATGGCGTCATCGGCCACCACGGTTACTGCCGCGGCAACCTGCCGCACCGGTCTGCCGGAGCGCGGGTCCAGGCTGTGACTGTAGGCCTCGCCATCGGCCTGGTACTGGTGCCAGCGATCACCGGAGGTGGCCACCGCCTTGCCGTCCAGCGCCAGCACCCGTGGCGGGGTATCGGTGTGCACGTCTTCTTCGGGTGCGGATTCCACCAGCACGCGCCACGGCTGGCCGTCCGGTTTGCGGCCGTAGCCGGCCAGTTCGCCGCCGACTTCGATCAGCGCGGCAGTGATGCCCTGTGTGCGCAGCCACGCAGCGACATGGTCGACGCCAAAGCCCTTGGCGATCGCAGAGAGATCCAGTTCCAGTCCACCCGGTTGCAGCAGCGCATCGTCCTGCCACTGCAGGCGCTGCCAACCGCAGCGATCACGCGTGGCCTGCAGGGTAGCGTCGTCGGGCTGGCGGCGTTCACCGGCATGTGCACCGAAGCCCCACAGTGCAACCAGCGGACCGATGGTGGGATCGAAGGCGCCGTCACTGGCGGAAGCGATGGCCTGTGCGCAGACCAGAACGTGACGGGTTTCGGCCGGCAACGCGCACCATTGGCCGGCGTCGGCGCGGTTGTAGCGGCTTAGATCCGAGCCGGGTTCCCAGGTGCTCATCTGTGCGACCACTTCATCCAGCCGCGCCTGGATGCCAGCGTGCAGCGGGTGCAGGTCGCGCTGGCGCGATGCGACCAGCGACACGCTCCACGTGGTGCCCATGGTGGTGCCGCCGAGGCGGGCGATGTCGAGCAGGGAATCGGTCATGGTGATGCGTAGCAGCGGCGATGCCGGGGGCTGCCCGGCATCGCAGTCCACATTACTGCGGCAGCACTTCCAGCGTGGCGACGTAGCTCAGGCGGCGCTTGGCGGCCTGCTTCACCGAGGTCTTGTTGTCTTCGGTGCCGGTCTCCAGCCAGTACATGCCGGCTTCCGGCCAGGTCACCTTGATCTCACCCTTGGCATCGCTGGTGACCTTCAGCTCGTCCTGCGCGTTGCGGTAGCGGGTGGCGCCACGCACGATCTCGAACTCCAGGCCGGCGGTCGGCTTGCCGTCGACCAGCACGCGGAAGGTGGCTTCCTCACCGGCGAACAGATCGTTCGGGTGGCCGACGGCGACCAGCTCGATACCACGGTTGGTCGGCTTCAGCGCGGTGTCGTTCGGGGCGCCGTTGGTGACGAAGGTCTCCACGCGGCCGACCGACTGGCTCACTTCCAGCTTCTTCGCATCCTTGGGCAGTTCGCCGAAGGTAGCCACGCTGCCGCGCCAGCGCTTGCGCTCGCCGTTCTGCTCGTAGGTGGCGAACAGGCCGTCATTGACCGACGCGATGCGGTAAGTGCCCTGCTGCTTCAGCTCGACATCGAACACGCTGCGGTACTTGCCGGTGGCGGCGTTCTGCGCCTGCACGGTGCTGCCGTCCGGCGCGGTGATCACCACCGATTCCAGGCGCAGCGGAACGTGATTGAAATAGAACAGGTCATTGGAGACCGCACCGTCGACGGTGATCCACGGCGCGTTGCCGGCGATCACGGTCTGCGAGGGCAGCAGCCAGGCCTTGTGGGCCAGGGCGGAGAAGGGAAGGGCAGCGGCCAGAGCGGCGGCGAGGACAAGCGTGCGCTTCATGCGGAAGACTCCAGGTGGATGCAGGGTGGTGCGGTGAGGGGAGGGGAATTACGACTTAATCCCCTCCGTCCCCTTTTCAGGGTTTGACGGCGAGGGTGACCTGGCCCAGTTCGGTGGCGCCCTGTGCCTTGCCGGTCTGTGCGGCGGTGGCCGGCCAGGTGAAGGGGATCTTCAGCAGCTCGCGGCCGCCGACTTCGCGCACCGCTTCCACCACCAGGGTGTAGTTGCCCGGGGCCAGCTGCTTCAGCGCCGGCTGCTTGTCGTTGAACGACAGCGCGTGCTTGCCGGCCGGGCGGGTCGGGCCGGTCACGCCGTCCACCGGCACCTGCAGGGTGCGGCCGCTCTTGCGCCACCACTGGCGCAGGTCCGGCAGCCACTTGGTGCCGTGGCCTTCGCTGTTGCTGGTCTGCTGGTACCAGACCGACAGGTTGGCGGCGACCTTCTGGTCGGCGCCTTCCAGCCACACCGCCACGTACGGGCGGTGGTACTCGGCCACGTTGAGCTTGGGCACTTCGACGTTGATGTCGAGGGTGGTGGCATAGGCCGGCGAGGTGGCCAGCAGGCCGCTGAGGGCGATGGTCAGGGTGACGCGCATGGGGCGGCTCCGGAAACGAAGGAAAGTCAGTGGATCAGCAGCAGGGCGATCAGCAGCGGGATCATCAGGCCGAGGCCGACCAGCGGCCAGGTCATGCGCCGCTGCCGTGCATGCAGGTGAAGCAGGAACAGGCCGGTGATGCAGAACACCAGGCAGGCCACGGCGAACAGGTCCAGGAACCAGCCCCACGCCGGGCCCGCGTTGCGGCCCTTGTGCAGGTCGTTGAGGTAGGACACCGCGCCACGCGAGGTTGATTCGTACTCCACCGCGCCGGTCGCGCGATCGATGCTCAGCCAGGCGTCGCCACCCGGGCGCGGCAGCGACAGGTAGATCTCTTCGGCCGACCACTCGGCCGGGCGCCCGCCGATGGTGATGCCCAGCTGCGTGTCCAGCCAATGCCGTGCCGGGCGCGGGATCGGCGCGTTGCCATCCTCGCGCGTGCCCAGCTGGCCCAGCAGCGCGGCCGGCAGTTCCAGATGCTGGTTCTGCACCTCGGGCTTGGCCTCGATCTTCGCGGCATGGTTGAGGGTCAGGCCGGTCACCGCAAACAGCAGCATGCCGATCAGGCAGACCGCCGAGCTGATCCAGTGCCACTGGTGCAGCGTCCGCAGCCAGAAGCCACGGTTCTGTTGCTGCTGCACGGTGGAAGAGGCAGGACGGCTCACGGCACGGTTCGAGGCGGACGGGGACTGCCCATTACATCATTGATGAGAATAGCTCGCAATTGCGTGTCGTTCTGTATCCCAGAGGGATTGCCGGCCAGCGGCCGGCACTACCGACTGGCCGGCAATCCCACGGATCAGTAGATCCACGCCATGCGTGGATGGAGCGCTGCCGACCAAGGTCGGCACCCACCAGGGCAGGGCGCAGAGATCAGAACTTCGCGTTCAACGAAATCCAGTAGCTGCGGCGCTGGTCCTTGGTCGCGTAGTCGTCCACGCAGCTGAACTCGCTGGGATTGAGCAGCAGGCACGACTGCGAAACGAAGTCCTTGTCGAACAGGTTGTTGACCCGCGCGTTGACCGTCAGCCACGGCGTGGCCTTCCAGCTGCCACCGAGATGGAAGATCGTGTAGTCCTCGTAATAGCGCACGTGGCGGGCGCCGGCACTGTCGATGAGGGTGTCGCGATAGCGGTCGTAGCGGCCTTCGCCGATCAGCGACAGGCTGATCGCTTCGTTGATCTGCCAGTTGAGGCTGGCGTTGGCCATGTGCTTTGCCGGCGTGGTGCCAGAGATCGGGCGCCCTTTGTCGGGGCCGCTGGTCTGTTCGCTCTTGGTCCAGGTGTAGTTGCCGCGCAGCTGCAGGTTGTCGAGCAGGTCGACGTGGCCGGCCAGTTCCGCACCGCGGGTCTCGGCCTTGTCGATGTTCACGCTCTGGGTGAAGGTGCTGTAGCCCAGTGCTGCCCAGCCCGGGCCGATGTCCACGCAGTAACCGCTGCCGGCGCGGGCCACTTCGCAGTTCGGGAACGTGCCGCCGCTGGCGATCTTGTCTTCGAACTTGTTGAAGAAGCCGGTGACATTGAAGCCCCAGCGCTGGCCTTCGTAGTACGCGGCCAGCTCGTAGTTGGTGCTGGTTTCAGGCTTCAGGTTCGGCGAACCCACCAGCGGCAGCACGCCCTGGCCACCGAAGCCGGTGATGCCCGGGAACAGCTGGTCGGGACGCGGCGTCTTGTAGCCGGTGCTGACGCCACCTTTGAAGGTCCAGGCGTCAGTGGCGTTCCACACCAGGTAGCCGCGCGGGCTGACATGGCTGCCGAACACGTTGTGGTCGTCGTAGCGCAGGCCGAAGGTGGCGGTGAGGGTGTCGGTCAGCGACCAGTTGTCCTCGGCGAACAGCGCCCACATGCGGTGCTTCTGCTTGGTGTTGCTGCGGTAGCCGGCGCCATCCATGCCGAACACGCCGTCGATCATGTCAGTGTTGTTGTACTGGCCGCCGACGGTCAGCTTGTGCGCGCCGAAGTCGAGGTCGAGCATGGTGTCGAGCACGTAGCCTTCCAGCTCCATGGTGCGCAGCGGACGCGGCAGGAATGCCTGCAGGCGTGCCATTTCACTTGGGTTGAGGGCGGCCAGTGCATTGCCGCGGCCGGCCGCGCAGTTGTTGGCGCCGCCGGTGCGGCGGCAGACGTCGTTCCACAGTGTCTGCAGGTTGGCGCGTTCGTCCAGGGTCAGCGGCAGCGAGCGGCCCAGGTTGCTGCTCTTGCTGTGGGTCAGCGAGGTCTGCCAGGTGCCGAAGCTGTAGCGGCCCTGGTGGGTCAGCGACAACTGGTCGCGCTCGTAGCGCTGGTAGGCGGTGTAGCCCACGCGCGGCTGCACCACGCGGCGGGTGACGGTGCCGCTGCCGTTCGGGTTGGGGATGACGGCATTGCCGACGCGCCACAGGCTGGCCAGGCTGTCGAGGGTGCCGGTCTGGCCCTCGCTGTTGTCGTACTTCTGCCGCGACACGTCGTAGTCCAGCCACAGTTCGTGGTCATCGTTGACGTGGAAGTTCAGCCGCACACCGGTGTTCCAGTTGGTGTTGGCCACCGACTTGCCGCCGCCACCGAAGCCGATGCTGCGTTCCCACAGGCTGCCGTCGGGCAGGGTCAGTGCATCCCATTCCGGATTGGAGGCCTTGGCGTCGTAGTAGCTGCCGCGTACTGCCAGGCCGATACGGTCCTTGACCAGCGGGCCGCTGAGGTAGACGTCGGTGGTACGCGCATCGCCGAACTGATCGTCCTGCTGCACGGTGAAGCCCTGGGTGAGTGCGCCGTGCCAGCTGTCCTGGTTGCGACGGGTGATGATGTTGATCACGCCGCCCATTGCATCCGAGCCGTACAACGTGGACATCGGGCCGCGCACCACTTCAATGCGCTCGATGGCATCCAGCGGCGGCAGGTAGGCGAACTGGCCACCGCCGAAGTTGTTCGGATACAGCTGGCCGACATTGCTCTGGCGGCGGCCGTCGATCAGCACCAGGGTGTACTCGGAGGGCAGGCCGCGCATCGAGATGGTGGCACGGCCGTTCTTGTCGCTGGCTTCCAGACCGACGTCGATGCCTTCAACGTCGCGCAGCGCGTCGACCAGATTGGTGTACGGGCGCTTGCTGAGTTCTTCGCGGCTGACCACGCTGATGCTGGCGGGTGCATCGACCACCTTCTGCTCAAAGCCGGAGGCGGTGACCACCACCTTGTCCAGCGTCTGTGGCGCGCCGGAAGCGTCACCGTGGGCGAAGGCAGGGGCGGTCATGGCTGCCAGCACGGCGCTGGTCAGCAGGGTACGGGACAGGGACGAACGGACACGATGGCGCTGGGCCATGGCAGTAACCTCGAAGGATGCAGGGTGGTGCAATGCCAGGCGCGAACGGCGCGGCATGCACGGGGAGGCCCGGTCAGGGGCGGCAGGGATGAAGCAGGCAGCGGCGTGCGGGCACGACCGCGCAGGCGGTCACGCGGGGCCGTGATTCAGGCGAGCGGCGGCGCCTGGCCGCGTTGCTGGCGGCGCCCGGGCGCGTCGGCCCAGGGCGTGTCCGGAGCGGCCAGCGGCCAGTCCGGGCGCACGCCGGGCATGGCCGGCGTGGTGGGTACGAGTTCAAGCTCGGTACGCAGCCATTGGCTGGCCAGCAGCAACGGCGGGCGTGCCTTCTCGGCCGATTTCACCGGGGCGGCAGCACAGCGGCGCAGTTTGGCCGGTGCTTCTTCCTGCGGGGACGCTTCGCCACCGCGCTCTTCCAGCGGCATCTGCACGGCCATTCCGGCCTGGCCGTGGGGCAGCAGCGGCAGGGTGCCCAGCAGCAAAGCCAGCATCGCCACCCACGCCAGCAGGCTGGCCAGCGCAGGACGCTGACCGCGCATGGCGGTGCCCATCTTGCGATGGATGAGTGGGCGAGGGCGAAGCGGGCGCAGCAAGCAGGGGTCCCCAAGGGTCTGCCGGCAGCGGCCGACATCAACGGGGCGTGATTGTAATGAGAGCTGTTAGCTGTTGCAAATGAGAATGATTGCCAAAATGTCGCAGGCCGGCCGGATCCGGCTCAGACCTCGCTCCAGCGCCGCAGCAGGTTGTGGTAAACGCCGGTCAGCTGCAGGATCGCCTCGGCGTCGCCGCCGGTCTGCCGCAGGCGCTCGATCGAGCCGTCCATTTCCCACAGCAGGCGGCGCTGCACATCGTCGCGGATCATGCTCTGTACCCAGAAGAACGAGGCCACGCGCGCACCGCGGGTGACCGGCCGCACCTGGTGCAGGCTGCTGGACGGATACACGATCAGGTCGCCGGCCGGCAGCTTTACCTCGTGCTCGCCGTAGGTATCGCTGATGATCAGCTCGCCGCCCTCGTACTCCTCGGGCGCGGACAGGAACAGGGTGCAGGAGATGTCCGAGCGCAGCTGTTCGCCGTTGGCCAGGTTCATCACCGCGCCATCGACATGGAAGCCATAGGTGCCGCCCCCGCTGTAGCGGTTGAAACGCGGCGGCAGGTACTTCAGCGGCAGCGCTGCGCTGAAGAACAGCGGGTGCCGGGCCAGCGCGACGAGGATGATCTCGCCCAGTTCGCGGCGCAGCGGCGAGGCCTCGGGCAGCTGCTGGTTGTGCTTGGCCTGCGCGCCCAGATGGCCGACGGTCTCGCGGCCATCGGTCCAGTCGGCGGCATCCAGTCGGCGGCGGAAGTCGGCCACCTGGTCTGCGCTGAGAATGTCGGGGATGTGCAGCAGCATGCGGGACTCCTCAGAGGGACGGCGGTGCGACCAGGGCGCGCACCTGCGGATGCGGCGACGCGGCCAGTTCCGGCACGATGTGCGCCATGAACGCCGGGCTGCCGTGCGCCAGTGCGAGCCGCAGCCAACGCACGGCCTGCTCGACCTGGCCGGCCTGCAGCAGGATGGAGGCGTAGTTGGCCTGGCCGCGGAAATCGCCGGTCTCGGCCGCGCGCCGGTACCAGCCCAGGGCGGCCTGCGGATCGCGTTCGATCTCCAGGCCGTCTTCGAGGTGGCGGGCCAGCAGGTTCATCGATTTGGCATGGCCCAGGTGTGCGGCACGGGTATACAGGGCCAATGCCTGCGCGCGGTCCTGCGGTACACCGCGGCCGGTGGCCAGCAGGTTGGCCAGGTTGTACAGGCCCCAGTCCAGCCCGGTGTCGGCCGCGCGCCGGTACCAGACCGCGGCCAGCGTCGGGTCGGCGACGGTGCCCTGGCCCAGCTCATGGCAGCGGCCGAGCATGTTCATCGCCATCGGCGCGCCGTTGTTGGCGGCGGTTTCGTACCAGAGCAGCGCGGCCGAGGCGTCCTGCGCGGTGCCTTTGCCTTCCATGTGCATCTGCGCGAGCAGCAGTTGTGCCTCGACCTGTCCAGCCTGCGCGGCGTCGCGCACGCGTGCGAACGCGGCCTGCGGATCGTGCTGCAGCAGCTCGGCCAGGGCGTCGCTGTCGATGGGAGTGCGGGTAACCATGGGGTGAGTATCGCCGGAAACAAAAACGGCGGCAGGAGAGCCTGCCGCCGTGGTGGAGCGGAGTTACATCAGAACTTCACGTTCAGTGCCAGGGTGGCCGAGCGACCCGGGGCGATGCTCGCGTAGTGCGAGGCATAGGCCTTGGTGAAGTAGGTCTTGTCGGTCAGGTTCTGCACGTTGAGCTGCAGGCTGATGTTGTCCTGGATCGCGTAGCTGGCCATCGCGTCGAAGCGGGTGTAGCTGGCAATCCACTTGGTGTTGGCGACGTCACCGTACTGCTTGTCCGAGTAGAACGCACCGGCGCCGATGGTCAGGCCGATCGGGAAGCGGTAGGTGGTCCACAGGTTGGCGCTGTGCTTGGCGGTGTTGGGGAACACGTTGCCGTTGTTCGGCGACGGCACGTAGATGCCGCTCGGGCAGGTGCGGCCCGATACGGCGCAGACAAAGCCGTTGTCCTTCAGTTCCGAATCCAGGTAGGTGTAGCCGCCGTACAGGCTCCAGGCATCGGTCAACTGGCCATTGAAGCCCAGCTCGAAGCCGTTGATTTCCTTCTTGCCTGCGTTCTGGCTGGTGCCGTTGTCGATCGTCACACGTGCGTTGTTCATCACGGTATGGAAGATCGCCGCGGTCAGGTTCAGGCGGTTGTCGAGCAGGTCCCACTTGGTGCCCAGTTCGAGGTTCCTGGTGTCCTGCGGCTTGAGGTCGGCCACAGCCGCGCTCAGACCGTCGGAGCCGTCACCTCCGTCCATGCCCGGCGGGGTCGAAGAGGTGCCCCAGGACAGGTAGATGCTACCGTTGGCCGCCGGCTTGAACACCACGCCGGCCTGGTAGTTCAGGAAGTCGTTGTCATTGCGCACGCGGGTCGGCGCCGCACCGGCCACCGGCGTGGTCAGGGTGGTGCGGAAGTCGTCGTAGCGCAGGCCGAGATTGAAGCTCCACTGTGCGTTGAGTTCGATGGTGTCGAACAGGTACGCCGAGGTGGTCTTGGTGCGCTGTTCGACGTCCAGCGCCTTGTCGCTGCGATACACCGCGTGGGTCGCCGCCCACGGATCGTTCGGGTTCGGATTGGCGAAGCTGGTGCAGTTGTAGCCGGTGGCCGCGCCGGTGGTCGGGCACTTGCTGTTGCCGGTCAGCGGGTTACTGGTGCCCGGGGTCATCAGGTAGCTGCCGCGGGTCATCTTCTCGTCGCTGTACTCCACACCGGCGCTGTAGCTGTGCTTGAGCGCGCCGGTCTGGAACGCGCCGGTCAGGCCCAGCTGGTCGGCGAAGCTCTTGACGTCGACGGCGCGGCTGTTGGTACGGCGCCACAAGGTGCCGTAGTTGTTCGGGTTGCCCTGGCTGTCGTCCGGCTGGGTCCACAGGTAGTCGTTGCTGGTGTTGCCCAGGCGCGCGATGTTGCGCAGCTTGTGGCCACCGAAGTCGTAGCTGGCGTCCAGGGTGCTGATGTCGGCGCGGGTGCGCTGGAAGTCACGGTCGACCAGGCCATAGTAGTTGTTGCGGTCCGGCACCATCGGGCGGCCATCGACCCACTTCGAGGCCGGCGCACCGTTCGGATTACCGTACGGGAAACCACCTGCATCCGGCAGGTCATCGCTCTGCATGTGGTAGTGGCTGGCGATCAGCTGTGCCGGACCGTTCAGGCCGAACGCGATCGACGGCGCGATGCCCCAGCGGCTGACATTGGCAGCGTCGCGGCCGGCGATGTCCGACTCGTGCTTCATCAGGTTCAGGCGGGCGGCGATGCCATCGCCCAGCACGTAGTTGGCGTCCACGGTGCCGCGTGCGTAGCTGTCGGTGCCGATGCCCATGCTGGCGCTGGTCTCGTTCTTCAGCTTCGGCGTCTTGCTCACCAGGTTCAGGCTGCCACCACCGGAGTCACGGCCGCCGTAGGCCGAGCTCGGGCCCTTGACCACTTCCACCTGCTCCAGGTCGAAGATCTCGCGCGTCTGCGAGCCGACGTCGCGCAGGCCGTCGACGAAGACGTTGCTCTGCGAATCGAAGCCACGGATGAAGGGGCGGTCACCGGTCGGGTTGCCGCCTTCGCCGGCACCGAAGGTGATACCCGGGACCATGCGCAATGCATCCTGCAGGTTGGTTGCACCGGTTTCGGCGATCAGCTTCTCCGAGACGATCGACACCGACTTCGGGGTGTCCAGCAGCTCGGCGGTGAACTTCGGCGAGGACGGATTGAACCAGCTGCCGCGCACCTGCACCTTGTCCAGGTCGGTGGCCTTGCGGGAGCCGGCATCGGCGCTGTCGGCAGCCTGTGCGGCCAGCGGTGCGAAGCCGGCGGCCAGGGTGGCGGTAGCGAGCAGGGAAACGCGCGGAGCGTGCTTGCGGGACGTGATGTGGGTCATGGTCTGGGTGGCGGTGGCTTGGATCGGGAAAGGGCGAGCGCGAGCCGGCGCAGATGGACGTGCGGCGACAGGCGGGAGGTGGGTTCTATAGAGCCGAGCCATGCTCGGCTGGCGGGAAACGCAATCAGGCGCACGGCAACGGCCGCAGGGCGCCTCAGCTGGCGTGCGGTGCGGGCGGAGCGTGGCCGGGGTTCAACCGCAGTGCGGGATCGCGCAGCTGCCAGCGCAGGGCGTCGGAACGCCACAGCGGAACATGCGCGACCAGGGCGGCGCGCGGGGGAGCCAGTCCGGTACAGGGCGTGGCGCCCTCGCCATCCAGCGGCGGCTCGGGTGCTGGCGCGGCATGGTGCGGGCACTCGTCGGCCGGCGGGGCCGGCACCGGCATGACCTGCTGCAGATCTTCAGCGTGTGCCTGCCAGCCGTGGGTAGCCGGGTTGTTGCCGCGTCCTTCGTGCAGTGCCGACCAGCCCAACACCAGCGTCAGCAGCACGGCCACGAGCAGCGGCCACCCTTGGCGGGCGAGCTGGCACAGCGTGGCGGTGGGCGCGGGCGAAGCCATGGCGCGGGGGCGGAGTCGTTACGAAGATGTTACGTAGAATAACATCAACGATAATGATTCGCATGTACGGGCCATGCCGGGCCCTCGAGGCGACCCGGGGGCGCCCTGGGGAGGCTCTAATGGCCTTGCGATGGATCCACCCCATGGGTGGATGCTCTCCCGCGGGGCGCCCTCTGGGGGGCTCTCTGGGCCGAGCGCCGCCTCAATCCCGGTCGTCGCGGGTCCAGACAGCGTCGTGCTCGCGCTTCACCGGAAACTTGGGCACAGGGCTGTAGGCCGGGGCGCACAGGGCGCGGCCGTCACGCACGTCGAAGCGCGCGCCGTGCAGCACGCACTCCACACTGCCCTCGGTGGTGTTGAACTCGCCCGAGGACAGCTCGAACTCTTCATGTGTGCACTGGTCTTCCAGCGCGTACAACTCACCGTCGAGGTTGAACACCACGATCGGCGTGCCGGTTACCTCGTCGAACACGCTCTTCATTTCACCCGGCAGCAGCTCGGTGCCGGCACAGACGAAGGTCCAGGTATCGCTCACGCGGCGGCTCCGGCCAGCGGCTTTTCCAGGATCTCGAAGCGCAGGTCGTCGCGCTTGGGAATGCCGAAGCGTTCGTCGCCGTACGGGAACGGCTTCTTGATGCCGGTGCGCAGATAGCCGCGGCGCTCGTAGAAGGCGATCAGCTCGTCGCGCACGTCGATCACCGTCATCTGCATCACCGGCACCTTCCATTCGCGTGCGGCGTGCGCTTCGGCGGCGTCCATCAGCTGCTTGCCGACGCCGCCACCCTGCTGGGCCGGGTCGACCGAGAACATGCCGAAGTAGCCCTTGCCGTCGACATCGGCGACGTGGGCGCAGGCTACCAGTTGGCCGTCGCGTTCGGCCAGCAGGATGGTGGAGCGCGGGCGGTCCAGGTCGGCCTGGATGCCTTCGGCATCGATGCGGGCGCCGTCCAGCAGGTCGGCTTCGGTGGTCCAGCCGACGCGACTGGCATCACCCCGGTAGGCCGAGGTGACGAGGGCAATGAGGGCGGGGATGTCGGCCGACGTGGCGGCGCGGAAGGTCAGGGTGCTCATGGGGACATTCTAGGTGGAGCGGGGAAGGGCGCGGGAGGCTACCGCTTGGGCCAACTTTGCCGAGTGTGGCCAATACACAGGGTTGACGCCGTCTTCATTATTCGTTCATATCCATGGTCAGCACCCGCCCACCGTGAAGCAACGCGTGGCTGTCTGCCGGAGTGGGTGCCGCCTGGTCGAAGGCCAACTGCCGTTCGGCGCGGGTGGGGCACACAGGGAAGTCGATCCAGGGAGGATCTTCATGCAGTCTCGCCTCATTTCTCATCCGCGCGCCGCAACGGCTGCCAAGGGTCTGTTTCTCGGTGTCATTGCCCTGTGTGTGCTGGCACCGGTCGGCGTTTCAGCCCAGATCGTTCCCACCTGGCGCCAGGAGTACGACAAGCGGCTGAAGTACGGGGACCTTGTCGAACCGCTGAAGGGCGAGATCTTCGGCGAGCAGGTCAACCTCTATGACGGTTCGATCAGCTTCAAGGCCACGGATGTTTCGATTCCGGGCAATGGCGGGCTCGCGGTTTCACTCAGCCGCAGCTACGGGGATGTCAGCGGCGGTGCAAATGACAAGGAATATGGAAACTGGGATCTCGACATTCCGTCGCTTTCAGGCACATACGGAGACCAGCCCGAAACCGCGATCGGCGGGCATTGGATGCCAAGCGCCCGTTGCTCGACAGTTACCGCACCCCCGTCGCTGGATGTCTGGAATTACAAGCATACCCAGACCATCAATTTTTCTCCCCACACCTATTGGGATGGGGTGAGGCTTTCATTGCCGGGCGGAGGCGGTGAAACCGTCCTGGCGGGCAGCGGGGACGCACGCCAGCCAACGCCCCAGATTGGCACGCCAACGCCTTGGAACACAAAAGGGGGATGGTTCTTCTCATGCCTCAGTGCGCTCAAGAGCGGCCAGCCGGGCGAAGGTTTCCTGGGCCACGCGCCAGACGGAACCAAGTACTACTTCGACTGGATGGTGGCGCGCGAGAACGAGTCTGCCGTTCTCCAGCCCTACGACACCATCACCCATGCCACGCTGAAACGGAAAAAGGTCTTCCTCTATCCATCCCAGGTTGTCGATCGTTTCGGCAACTGGGTCCGCTACGAATGGAGTGGCGGGCGGCTGGATCGAATCGTTGCCAACGATGGGCGCAGCATCAGCCTTGCCTATGACTCCCTGGGCCGCATCGCAACCGCAACAGCAGCGGGCCGCACCTGGACCTATGGCTACACTCCGGCCGGTGTGTTGCAGTCGGTGACGCTGCCGGATGGCACCGCCTGGCGTTACGACCTGCCTCCGGTCCACGTGACGAAGAAGTACCCCGAATACACCGGGCAGGACCCTTCAGCCTACATGGACTTCGCTGGGCTGTGCGCGAAGACGAACAAGATTGTGCAGACCGAGGTCACGGCTACTGTCACACATCCCTCTGGCGCACTCGGTACTTTTGTATTTCGACCGTTCCGACACGGGCGCAAGAATGTTCCGTTCAACTGCCAGACCTCCGGCGACGATCAGTTGCTGGCCGACGGATGGAATCTCACGCCCCTCTATCGGGACGCGATGTCTTTGGTGGCAAAGCGGATAAGCGGCCCGGGGATGCCCACCACGCAGTGGAGCTATCAGTACACCAATCTGGGGTGGCAGTACGACAGGAGAGTCGACCAGGCCGGGTGGCCGATGATTCCGGTGGGGCAGGCAGAGCCCAAGATAACGATTGAAACCCTACCCGATGGGGTTATTCGGACCTACGAATTCGGTAAGGAAGTCGGCTACAACGACGGTCTATTGCTGTCCACGACTACCAGCTCTGGTGGCGCGGTGGTTCGCATCGAGCGCAGCAACTACTACCCGGACGCGCAACTTGCCAGCGCGCCGTTCCCGCGCGAGGCGGGCCGGAATCTCAAGTACGGGGCCAGGGAACTGGGAGAGCATCTGAATCGCCCAGTGCAGAGCACGGTTGTGAATCAGGATGGCGTGCAGTTCACCCGCACCGTGCAGGCCTTTGATGCATTTGCGCGCGAAGTCACCGTCGTTGAAGCGAATTCCGCAGGCCAGAGTCGCACCACCAGCACCAGCTACTACGACAATCCCGCGCTATGGGTGAACGGCCAGACAGCGCGCAGTGTGCTCAATGGCATCGAACAGTCCCGCACCGAATTCGATACGGCCAAAGCACTGCCACTGCGCGCCTACGCATTTGGCCGCCTGGCGCAGCAGGTGACCTATGCAGCCGACGGCACGGTTGCCTCGGTGGCCGATGGCCGTGGAAATACCAGCCATCTGTCGGGATGGAAGCGTGGTGTTCCGCAGCAGCTCCGCATGCCGGCCACGCCCGAAGCGCCCAATGGTGCGGTGCGCACGGTTGCCGTGGACGACAACGGTTGGATCACCTCGCTGACCGACGAAACCGGCGCAACCACCAGCTTCAGCTACGACAGCATGGGCAGGCTGCGCAGCCAGCAGTTCCCTGGCGGCGACAGCGTGAACTGGAATGGCGTAACCATGGACCTGCAGCGACTGGGTGGCGCGCAGCTGGGGGTGCCCGCCGGCGCATGGAAGCACTCGCGCACGCAGGGCGGGCGGCGTACGGATACCTACCTGGATGCGATGTTCCGCCCGGTGCTGGTGACCGAGAACGCCAACAACGTGCTGGACAGCGCCGTGGTGACCCGCTACGACACCAGCGGCAAGACCGTGTTTGCCTCGTATCCCACGCGGCAGCTCTCCGATATCAATGCCGCCCTGACCGGCACCACGACGCAGTACGACGCGTTGGGCCGCCCCACCGTGGTCAGTCAATCGTCCGAGCTGGGGGCACTGGTTACCCGCACCGAGTACGTGGGCAATCTGTCGGTGAAAGTGACCAACCCGCGAGGCCAGGCCACGACGACACGCCACCTCGCCTACGACCAGCCCAGCTACGAGATGCCGCTGACGCTGCAGCACCCCGAAGGCTTGGTGACCGAGATCCAGCGAGACACGCTGGGCAAGCCGCTGGCGATCACCCGCCGCAGTGCAGACGGCAGCCAGTCGCTGACCCGCCGCTACGTCTATGACGGCTACCAGCAGCTGTGCAAGACCATCGAGCCGGAAACCGGTGCGACCGTGCAGGACTACGACGCGGCAGGCAACGTGCTGTGGTCGGCGGCCGGCACGGGTTTGACCAGCACGACCGACTGCAACCGCAGTGAAGCCCTGGCCAGCGGCCGCGCGGTGAAGCGTAGTTACGACGCCGCCAACCGCTTGTCGACCCTGATCTTCCCGGATGGGCGCGGAAATCAGAACTGGTCCTACGCGCCTGATGGTCTGCCGGCCGAGATCAGTACGCAGAACGATCCGACCCGGCCGATGGTCGTCAACCGCTACCAGTACAACCGCCGCCGCCTGCTCAGCGGCGAAACCCTGCAGCATCCGGATCTGGGAAGCCTGAGCCTGGCCTATGGCTACGATGCCAACGGCACACTGGCCAGCAATACCTACCCGGGTGGGCGTGTCGTCAGCTATACGCCGGATGCATTGGGTCGGGCGACGACCGTCGGCGGCTATGCGAAGGAGGCCAGTTACTTTGCCAACGGCGCGTTGGCCCGCTTCGTATATGGCAATGGGATCGTGCACACGTTGACCCAGAATGCCCGCGGGCTGCCCGACCGCAGCCGCGATGCCACTGCAGCGGCCGCAGTGCTGGATGACAGCTATGACTACGATGCTGGCGGCAACGTGATGGCCATTTCCGATGGTCTGCCCGGGGCGCCCGGCAACCGGGACATGACCTATGACGGCCTGGACCGGTTGCGGACGGTCACTGCGCCGGGCTTCGGCAACGCCTTGTATGAGTATGACGCGTTGGACAACCTGCGCCGTGCCAAGGTCGGCAGCCGCGATCGTACGCACTACTTCGATCCGACCAATCGACTGGTCAACGTGATTGAAACCGGAACCGGCGCAACCGTGACCGGTCTTGGCTATGACGTGCAGGGCAATCTTTCGGTGCGCAATGGTCAGGCTTTCGCGTTTGACTACGGCAACCGGCTGCGCGCGGCCGGAACAGCAGAGAGCTACGAGTACGACGCCCACGGTCGCCGGGTGAAGGCTGGTGCCAGTGGCAAGGGGGCAATCTACTCGTTCTACGACAACGGCGGCGTGCTGCGATTCCAGCGCAACGAACGTACCGGCAAGCAGACCGACTATCTCTACCTGTCAGGCAGTTTGGTTTCCCAGGTGCATGGCGAAGCGGCACCCAGCGTTCCCGCGCTGAGTGCGCCGGGCTACATTACCCAGGGCAGCGTGAACCTGACCTGGAGCCCGGCCGGCGGTGCCAACCGCTATGAGTTGCAGCGTGCCCTTGCGGGCACCTGGAGCACGGTCTTCGATGGCGCGGCGCAATCGTTCACCAGCACAGGCCTGGTCACGGGGACCTATCAGTTCCGCGTGCGCGGCTGTCGTGCGGTGTGTGGCGGATGGAGCAATGTCGCGTCAGTGGCCGTGGCATTGGCGCCATCCACCGTGCCGACCCTGAACGTGCCTGCCACAGCCTTCAACGGCAGCTACAACGTAGCTTGGTCTGCGGCTTCCGGTGCCGAGCGCTATGAGCTGGAGGAAAGCGCCAATGGTGGCGCTTGGGCCCAGGTGCACAACGCCATCGGTCAGTCCAAGGCCTTCAGTGGCAAGGCAGCGGGAAGCTACAACTACCGGGTTCGCGCATGTAACCCGGTAGGGTGCACGGGATACAGCGCCACGGCTGCGGTGACGGTCGTATATCCGCCTGCCACTGCGCCCGGACTCTCTGCGCCGGCACGCGCTGCGCCGGGCAGTATCGGCATTGGCTGGAACGGGGTGGCTGGTGCCACGCGTTACACCCTGCAGGAGAGCAGCAATGGTGGCGGATGGGTCACGCTGTTCGACGGCAACGCGGGTTCCTATGCCACCGCTGTGCGTGGTGTGGGCAGCTATGGCTATCGGGTTGCCGGCTGCAATGGCGCGGGCTGCGGACCGTGGTCGGCTACGTCGACGGTAGCGGTGATCGGGCCGCCGACGATCGAGCCGGTGATCAGTGCGCCGGGCCTGGTGAACGTGCCGCAGTACAGCCTGAGCTGGTCGGTGCCGGCCAACAGCGAGAGCTTCGTGCTGGAGGAGAGCGCCAACGGTGGTGGCTGGACGGTGGTGCATAACGGCGGCGGGAACAGCTTTGGTGCCAGCCGTGGCAAAGGCAGCTACGCCTATCGCGTGAGGGCGTGCAATTTCGCGGGGTGCAGTCCGTACTCGGGAGTCGTGACTGTCGCGGTGGTGCTGCCGCCGGGGGCGACGAGTCTCTATCTAGCAGAGTGGTTGACGACCCGCAGGCCGCCCTATCAGGTCCAGTGCTCTGCAGGATGGAGTCTGGTGGCAGACGCAACCGAGTATCAGCTTGAAAGCGGTGGCGGTGGCAAGCGTCTTTACACGGGCCCCAAGACCTACGTGCAGTCGAATGGCGGGACCTACTGCGCGCATGAGTATCGCGTGCGTGCCTGTAATGCAGGCGGTTGCTCCCCATGGTCGGCCGAACGGCCGGTCACCCAAGGTGTACTGAGCTGGGACTAAGCCATGAATGGACTCTCTTCGCTGTTGATTCGGGCGGTACTCGCGGTGGTGGTGCTGGCGGCCTGCGTGGCTCCGGCAGTCGCCCAGGAAGTGGTCGAGTACATCCACACTGATGCACTGGGTTCACCGGTGGCGATCACCGATGCCAGCGGAAACGTCATCGAGCGTACGGTGTATGAGCCGTATGGGGCGGTGGTGAATCGGCCGTTGAAGGATGGGCCGGGATATACGGGGCATGTGACGGACTCGGGGACCGGGCTGAGTTACATGCAGCAGCGGTACTATGATCCTGCGTTGGCAGGCTTTCTGTCTGTCGATCCGGTCGCTGCATATCAGAGCCCGATTGGACAGTTCAGTCGCTACAGGTACGGAGATGGCAATCCCTACCGCTTTACTGACCCAGATGGGCGTCAAGTGTCGGATCCACGTTCTTGCCACGACACTTCCAGCTGCCTGACCCTTGATCAGGCACAACAGCAAGTCGGGCGAGATGGCCGTCTGATGCTGAGAATTGTTGGAGGATCGGCGGTCGCGGGCACAACCGGTGGTGCAGCGATAGAGGGTGGAGGATTCGTTTCAGCGTTGGCTGCGGCAATGCGTGGCGCCATAATGGCCGGGAAGGATTTTTCCCAAGCACGGAAGTACATTGACTCGGTTGCAGATCAGTTGGGTCCCACCGGGGGACGTGCTGGCAGAAGAACCAACCAGTACGAGGGGCATGGTGGCGCCGCTGGCGCAAAAAAAATGTTCAATATATTGACTCGCGGTCAGTCTGAGGCGCGGGATGGGGGGCAGTTAGGGAAACTGGGCGACGGCTCAGTGGTTCAGATGAGTGCAAGAATTACAAGGGATGGTTCGGGCGAGACTTCAGTTCGGCTCAGCGCTGAACGAACCGGAACCAAGATTAAAGAGGTTATTAAAGTTAGATTTAAAGAGGAGTAGGTGGCATGTTTGGTGATGATTCCACGCTATTCATGAGGTATGTGAAGGGGCGGGGTAATGCTGTATACCCGTGGTCGTTGTCAATTGTAGATTGCTATTTTATGTGGCTCGCATTTTCCAAGGTCTCTGGGAGTGATCGGCCGCTGCTGTCGAGGATATCTGATAATGGCAGGCAGATTGAGGATGTTCTCATTGCTGATGCCTACGATATCTATGAGATTGATAGTCGTGCCGCGGGTTTTGAAGTTGTGCTGCGCCATGATTCGTCGGGCTCATTGTGTTATTGGGATGTTCATGAGCGCTTTGTTATAGCTGTTGGTGGTCGTGACTTTCTTGGGGTGGCAAGCCCATATCCCGGGGACATAGAAAAGCATCGTTATATTGAGGAGATGATGCATAGAGGGGCGTTCGGATTTGATGGGCCGCCTGAGGCGATTTATGCGGCCATCTCCAATCCGTTCTCTTGAAGGTGTGACTAACGTCGTTGTTTAGGGATGCTCTGAAGAACTCCCGGGCAGTGCGGGCCGCTGGCCGGCAACCTGAGAGGCAATGACAGCTCAGGTTGAGGAGACTGTACTGCTTGCTCACCATAGACACCCCTCTCGTTACCATTGATTATGGCTCTGAGTTGCCTACGAAATCCTGGTCGGTCCAATATGAAGATCAAATTGATCTTGAAGGGCGTCGCCGTGTATTACGCGAAAACTGCTGTTTTCACGATCGTAAGCTATGGATTGTTGCGTCTCGTGTACGGGCATACATGGATTTCATTCATTGAATGGGCGCTCATACTTCTGGCGGCGTTCACGGTGGGCTACATACCTCTTTTCGTTGGCTTGCTACGCGGGAAGAGTTCGTAGCAGCCTTGTGCAGACGCGATACGTCCACCGAATGGGGCCTCTTCTTAAGCGTAGCTATCTTGCAGGCTGCTGAAGCGCCAGTCGCAACGGGAGACTGCGTCATCGGCATTTTTTCGCGGCAAGACCTACGTGCAGTCGAGTGGCGGGACCTATTGCGCGCATGAGTATCGCGCGCGTGCCTGCAATGCAGAAGATTGCTTGCCGTGGTGGAGCAACCATCCTGTCACCCAGAGTGTACCGAGCTGGGACTAAGCCATGAATGGACTCTCTTTGTTGTTGATTCGAGTGGTGCTTGCGATAGTGGTGCTGGTGGCCTGTATGGCGCCAGCGACCGCCCAGGAAGTGGTCGAGTACATCCACACTGATGCATTGGGTTCACCGGTGGCGATCACCGATGCCAGCGGAAACGTCATCGAGCGTACAATCCATGAGCCGTATGGGGCGGTGGTGAATCGGCCGTTGAAGGATGGGCCGGGATATACGGGGCATGTGACGGAATCGGGGGCCGGGCTGAGTTACATGCAGCAGCGATATTATGACTTCCAAACTGTCGCATTTCTGGGGGCTGATCCAGTTGCAGCTAGTTCGGAAGGGGCTTCATTCAATCGCTATCGCTATGCTTCTGCCAATCTGTATAAGTTCAAGGATCCGGACGGCAGGGCAGACATGAACGTGTTCGGTGAAGCTGATCCGAACGGGCTGAGAGCAGGAGGAGATGCGCTCAACATTCCGGGCAAGTTCACGGTCGCAGGGCACGCCAATAACATGGTCATTCAGGACCAGCGAGGGGGGCGCATGGAAAACTACTCCACAGTCAGCTCCTGGGATATGGCTCGGACCCAGTTTGGGCTAAAACAGGGCCAGGAAATATTCATGGCAGGTTGCCACTTGGGGGCGGAAATCGGTCAGGCAAAGGCTTTTTCTCAGGGATGGGCGAACCTGAATAAGTCGTCCGTATATGCTCCCAACGGATTCGTTCGCTATCCAAAAAACTACAAGCCTGGAGATGATATGACGCTCCGTGTCAGTATGGGTGAGAACGGAACCGGAGGTGCAGGTGTATGACAGAGGTTCTCGCCTGGAGGGACGGGGCCGGCAGGTCCCGCCATTCGTTCGATTACGATCAAAGCTGATGGTTCAATATCCTATCAGTTTGCTGAGCCTGAATTGGGGTCCAGGATTCGTAGAGTAGAAACGGTGAAGGTGAAGCAATGAAAATTCTTTCGAATTCTGTTGCTTTGTCTTTGCTGCTTGTTGGCTGCGGTAACGGGGAGCCCCAGGAAGAGCGGCTTTCCCGAAATGAGAAATATGATGAGGCGCCAAGTCTGGCCCTTTCCGAGGAGGAGTTGGAACGTCAGACTTCGATGGCTGAAAACGGGAGTGCAGAGGCCCGTCTAAAGCTCGAATGGCACTACTCGACGCGTGGCGACATGGAGCGGTATCGCTACTGGAGGGAGTCGCACGAATTGACGTTAGTTCAATGCAGCGATTGGCACTGTTCCTCTCCCTTGAGCAAGGCGGGGGGGACTGTAGGCGCGCAATGCAAATCCTCGAGGAAGGCTTGCGTCTTGATCCGCCGGAGACTACGCGCGAATTGATGGAGATGGATCTTCAGAGGTTGCGGCATGAACGGGTCGGGATTCCACCTTGCGGGGTGGGGATTTCCAATTAGAGGTTGCAATTGCGCGAATGTCCATAATAATTCGTTCGGATTCAATGATAGGAACGGGTGGTGTGGAGCGTATTCTGGTTTGAACTCGAGGTCATTGGATGGGCAGGTTTCGATGAGGATCATAGTTTTTCTATCTGCTGCCTTATCGATGCCGCTTCTCGCCTCCTGTGTGCAGGACCGCGGTTGTCTTCTTCGGGTGGCCAACCAGGACCACGACAGCTCCTCATCTCAGAAGATCCATGCTGATATGGATGAGCTCATACATTCGCGTCCTGTGGATGGGGCGCGGAAAGTGAATGCAGAGTTGGTGGTATCGCAGCTCGAACTCTCTCGGGAGGGTCAGAGAAATAGAAGGATCTTCTATGTGTTGACTGATGGCGGCGGGAAGTTCTTGACTGCGGGGACTTGCGGCATTGACGAAGACCAGTGTGCCTCGGTCATTTTGAAGCGAATGATCGGGTTCTGTGAAAGGATGTAGATTGCGGGTGCGCTAAGTTTTGGGAGGTATTTCAGTGAAAAATTCCCAAGTGCTTGATCGCTTTGGGCGGCTGGTCGATATTATTGTAGCGGCGCTTTGCTTGTTAGGGCTTACAGCCTGTGGCGGAAGAGATGAAGGTTTGGGTGTGGTCATAAATCATGAGCCGGGAAACGCAGCGGCTAATCACTACGCACTTGCGCTCGAGTCAGTTTTTAGTTCTTCCGGGAGCGTGCCAGAAGCGCAAATATGCAGGGTACATTTAATTGATGTCAGGAAATCATTTGATCAGGCTGGAAGCGAAAGGGTGAGGGTATATTTCGTCTTGGCCGATCATCAAGGTGTCGTCAGGTCGGCGGACACCTGTGGGCTTCCTATGAATGAGTGCGTGATGACTATTGCCGAGAGGTCGAGGGTGAGCTGTCGGCTGGAAAAAGGGCTGGCTCCCCACTGATTCGGACGGCACTCGCGGTATTGGTGCGCGTGGCCCGTATAAGGCGTCGCGGCGGTCGGATGGGATGTATACGGCACCGCTACTGAGGGGCAGTGAGAGGGCGGCGCGGATATGCAGTAATGAATCGTTCGGACAATGGGAAACTGCAGTCCGATGAGCTGAAGTCATTTCATGTCGATTGGGATTCCAAGTGCAGGGCTTTTGTTGATGAGCTTGGCTATCAGTGATTCAGTGAATTTTTCGGCTGACAGGGGGGGGCTTGGGGTTTGTGGGTGTGGAGCGAAGAAAGTGAGCGGGTATCCATGGCGCTGGATGGTGACGCGGAAGTGTGGGCATGAATTTTAATTTCCGGTTTTTCATGGTTATTGTTTTTATTTTCTATGGGGCTGGTTGCAGGTATCAAGAAGGTGGGGGCGCGCCGTCTGGAAAGACCTGTGGGGTCGAGGGCAGCTCCGCCTGCCGGGTCAGCTTCCGGGAACTGGCTGCTACGCCCCGGCTATTCGATGGAAAGTTGGTGCGGATGGAGGGCTATCTCGGGGTGAGCCGGGAGCTCTTTGTACTGAATTCAAGCAAAGAGTTGTTTGAGGCCGGAGTGACTGAGGAGACCCAAGTTCGAATTAGAGGGCCAATAGATCTGCAGCAAAGCGTATTTGATGAATACGCGTATTCATGGGTCTCGATAATCGGGGTGTTCAGGACAAGAGAGAGTGACAATTCGACAGGTGACCTGCTGCTTGGCGAAATTCACGCCCCCCTTGAAGTTCGCTCCCTACGAATCTCTGGTCCCGTTCCACGTGAGGAATTTGGAGATGTGCTCGTCAATCTTGAAGATCTGAAGTGAGCGATAGGTTGTGGAAATGGCGTTATGTGCTTTCATTTCTGCCTTCTGTGGCAGGAAAGCGGGATGATCCACAGGCGCGCCTAACATGTGATCGCATGGTCTCCATGTTAGGATTGACACTTGCCAGACAGAGACTTCGGAACATTCTCGATGGCTGGCAGAGTCACAGATATCACAGTACGCCATTTCACTCCTGGGCTGTTCAATTCTACACGTTGCGCGATTGCGTCTGTGTCATTGCGAGCTGATCGATCACGTCGATAGGCTTTGGGGCAATTTCCGCTTGGTTGAAGAATGCGAGGTTTCGCATTGAGCGCTATCGATGTAAAGAATCTCGTTCTAGCCTGTCTGCGGAGGCTTTTGGAATCCGAGCCTGCTTCCGTGGAGCAGGTGTCTAGCTGGTACCAGAGGGCGGAATTTATCAAGAACGTGCTTCGGTCAAGTTCGTATGAAATCGGTGTTCCTCACGTGATATGGCACTATCTTGATGATGCCGATATCCGTATTCGCGATCCCCGCTATGCCGAAGCACAGGTGTTGGCCGTTAGGCGGTGTGCTGATGACTGGGCTTGAGTACATTCAGAGAAGCCATGAGCATTACATATTGCTGGCCAGATTTCATTGCGGCATCCCTCTCGGATGCTAACCCTCCGGATCTCCCTCTCCTCCGGGAAGACTGGGCCGGGATGGCGTTTGATCGCAACCTGTATGAGGATTTTGCTCCGAATGATGTTTGGGTGGCGTGGCTGAGCGCACTTTCGGAGCACCTTGCAGATATCGCGATCTGCGCGGTTCGATGTTCAGAGTGCTTCGACGGGGGAAGCCCCGTGGAAATTGAGCGAGGTCTGGATGGCCTGCGCTCCTACTGGCTCGAAGATGGGAACTTCATGCGTGATCATTATTTGTATTCGCATGATGGTCGCTGGGTTGTAAAGCTGGATCAGGACGTGACGTTGTTTGCGGGAGATGTCACTTTCCTTGCGAATGTTGTCGCGCGACTTGGTGGTGTAGAGCATGTCGAGAAGATGATGCGACGGGACCTGATTGGCACAGCTGAGGACGTAGTTGGCCTCGGCGGGTACGTCAAGGGTCTTCTTGCGCCATTGAGCGCATCGACTCCATAGCTGATTGCTGCGTAGAAGATTGGGTGTGCAGGTGCTATGTGATGGAGTAGCCTCAAAAGGAGGAGCTGAGTGCCAGGGTTTGTTGAAAGCTTCCCCATTTTGGCTTCCATTATTCTAGGTGCCATGTGGATAAACGCATTTGCGGCTCACAGGATGTTGCTTAAAATCGAGCGTGAACGGCCGGAAGTACTCGCTGCAGTCGGAATCATCAAGGTTGATTGGTGGCTTAGGTGCTTGCGCGGTATTGCAGTGCTTGCCCTTACTTCCAAAGGGCAGACGCTCCATCAGGGGGAACGGTGGGTGTTGAGGGGCGTCGTGATGATGTACGTCTTCTTGATTGCCTCCGGGGTATCCATGCTTGTTGGCATGTAAAAGACGGCGCCTCAAGGCTGTTGATGGTGGATGGATCGGCGTTACGGTGAGATTGCCCGTTCCTGGCATCACTCGGTGTTTCCCGGTCACGCCTCTGCTTGCTTGCGTCCAGCGCGCAATAAAAAAACGCCGCAGTTTCCTGCGGCGTTCTCATACTTCCCCGATTCTGGCGAATCCTCAGCCCAGCAGCTTGCGCACCTTGGTCAGCGCGGTCATGAAACGCTCGATCTCGGCGTGCGTGTTGTAGAACGCCAGCGAGGCACGGCAGGTAGCTGCGACGCCGAAGTACTGCAGCAGCGGATGCGCGCAGTGCTGGCCAGAGCGCACGGCCACGCCTTCCAGATCCAGAAGGGTGGCCAGATCGTGCGCATGCGCGCCGTCGATCAGGAACGAGACCACGGCGGCCTTCTCCGGCGCTTCGCCGATGATGCGCAGGCCGTCAACGCGGCGCAGCTCTTCGGTGAAGTGCGCCAGCAGTTCGGCTTCGCGTGCTTCCACGTTCTCCTGGCCAAGCTGCTGCAAGTAGTCGGCAGCCACGCCCAGGCCGATGAAACCGGCGATGTTCGGGGTGCCGGCTTCGAACTTGTGCGGGGCATCGTTGAACACGGTGCCGTCGAAGCTGACTTCCTTGATCATCTCGCCGCCGCCGAGGAACGGCGGCATCGCGTCCAGGTGCTCGCGGCGCGCCCACAGTGCGCCGGTGCCGGTCGGGCCGCACATCTTGTGGCCGGTGATGGCGTAGAAATCGCAGCCGATCGCGGCGACGTCGACCTTGCGGTGCGGCACGGCCTGCGAGCCATCGACCACGGTGATGATGCCGCGCTTGCGCGCTTCGCGGCAGATCTCGCGCACCGGGTTGACCGTGCCCAGCACGTTCGAGACGTGGGTGACCGCCAGCAGCTTGACCTCCGGGGTCATTGCCGCGCGCAGCGCATCCAGATCGAGTGCGCCGTCAGGCGTGATCTCGGCCACGCGGATGGTGGCGCCGGTACGCTGCGCGACCAGCTGCCACGGCACGATGTTGGCGTGGTGCTCCATGCGCGTGATCAGGATCACGTTACCGGCCTTCAGCCGTGGCAGCGCCCACGAGTAGGCCACCAGGTTGATGGCGAAGGTGGTGCCACTGCACAGCACCAGGTCGCTGGGACGCACGTTGAGGAAGCGCGCCAGCTTGTTGCGTGCGCCTTCGTAGGCATCGGTGGCCTCGCTGCCCAGTGCATGCACCGCACGGCTGACGTTGGCGTTGTAGCGGCGGTAGAACTCGTCCACCGCGCCGATCACCTGCACCGGCTTCTGGCCGGTGTTGGCATTGTCGAAATAGACCAGCGGCTTGCCATGCACTTCACGCATCAACAGCGGGAAGTCGAGACGGACGCGGTCCCAGTCGGGGGCGCCGGTGCGTTCTTCGATCGGTCGCGGCGTGGACAGGTTCATGCCACACCCGCCTCGGCGAGGGCCTTGTCCAGGCGACGTGCCAGCTGCGCACGCAGTGCGTCGGGCAGGATCTTCAGCGGCTCGTGGCAGAACGCGGCGCTCAGCAATGCCTGCGCCTGTGCCTGCGGCAGGCCGCGCGAGCGCAGGTAGAACAGCGCATTGGCGTCGAGCTGGCCGACAGTCGCACCGTGTGCGGCCTTCACTTCATCGGCATCGATCACCAGCGTCGGCTGGGTGTCGATCTCGGCATCGGCCGACAGCAGCAGGTTCTTGTTGGACAGGTTCGCGTCGGTGCCATCGGCGCCTTCGCGGATCTGGATGCCACCATGGAACACCACGCGGCTGCGGTTGGCGGCGACGCCGCGCCACAGCAGTTCGCAGGCGGTATCGCGTGCGATGTGGTCGATGCCCAGGCGGGTTTCGACGTGGCGGCGGCCATTGCCGAGCAGCACGCCGTTGGCGGTCAGCTGGGCATTGTCGCCTTCCAGGCGCACGTTCAGTTCATGGCGGCTGAGCGCGGCGCCCAGCTCCAGGTCCACGCGGTGGTACTGCGCGTCGCGGGCCAGCACCGCGTCGGTGCGCAGGAAGCTGGTCTGGCGCGCGCTGCCTGCCTGCACGCGGGCGTGCTTGAGCACGGCATCACGGGCGACGTGGGCATGCAGCACGGTGTTGTCCAGGTGGGCGGAGTCACCCACGCTGAAGCGATGCTCGACCACGCCCAGGCTGGCGCCGGCACGCAGTTCGATCAGGTGACGGTGGTGCCAGGCCAGGTCGGTGTCGCCGGCGACGCTGGCGAATACCAGCTGCAGCGGCGTTTCGACCTGCACGCCTTCATCCACGCGCAACACCACACCTTCATCGGCCAGCGCGGCATTCAGGCGGGCGAAGATCTCCTCGCTGCGTTCGTAGCGGCGGCCAAGGAAACGCACGGCGTCTTCGCCGGCGGCCAGTGCGGCCGACAGCGGCTGCAGCTGCACGCCGGCCGGCAGCGCCTGCACGTCGCTCAGCGCGGCATCCAGGCGACCGTTGACGAACACCAGGCGCGGCGCCGGAATGTCGTCCAGCAGCGCGGCGTCCAGCGCAGGGCCCTGCAGCGGCGCCGCAGCGAACGCACGGCGTTCCAGCTGGCGCAGCGAGGTGTACTTCCAGGCTTCGTTGCGGGCGGCCGGCAGGCCGTCGCGCAGGGCCGCGTCCAGCACTTCGCGGCGCGCATCGCTGCCGCAGAAGGCTTGGGCCATCGAATCAAGCAGGGCGCTCATCAGACCGCCGCCTCGGGCACGACCCGGTCCTTCAGGAAATCATAGCCGTGCGCTTCCAGTTCCAGCGCCAGCTCCGGGCCGCCACTCTTGACGATGCGGCCATCGGCCAGCACGTGCACCACGTCCGGCTTGATGTAGTCCAGCAGGCGCTGGTAGTGGGTGATGACCAGGAACGAGCGGTCGGCGGCGCGCAGTGCGTTGACGCCGTCGGCCACGCTCTTCAGCGCGTCGATGTCCAGGCCCGAGTCGGTCTCGTCCAGGATCGCCAGCTTCGGTTCCAGCACGGCCAGCTGGAAGATCTCGTTGCGCTTCTTCTCGCCACCGGAGAAGCCTTCGTTGACGCCACGGTGCAGCAGTTCGTCCTTCAGGTGCAGCACGGCCAGCTTCTGGCGCACCAGCTTGAGGAACTGCATGGAATCGAGTTCTTCCTCACCGCGCGCCTTGCGCTGGGCGTTCAGTGCCGCGCGCAGGAAGTAGGTGTTGTTCACGCCCGGGATTTCCACCGGGTACTGGAACGCCAGGAACAGGCCGGCAGCGGCGCGCGCTTCCGGGTCCTGCTCCAGCAGGTCGACGCCGTCGAACTGCACGCTGCCTTCGGTCACTTCGTAGCCGTCGCGGCCGGCCAGGACATTGCCCAGGGTGGACTTGCCGGCGCCGTTGGGGCCCATGATGGCGTGCACCTGGCCGGGCTGGACGTCCAGCGACAGGCCCTTGAGGATTTCCTTGTCGCCGATGCGGGCGTGGAGGTTTTCGATCTTCAGCATGGTGGGGGTTTCCGTGGGGCGGGCCGCGGCCCGCCGGTAAAGAGAATGCGTTTGCGAGGGGCAGGGGCGGGCGGTCAGCCCACCGAACCTTCCAGCGAGACTTCCAGCAGCTTCTTGGCTTCCACCGCGAACTCCATCGGCAGTTCGCGGAACACCTGCTTGCAGAAGCCGTCGACGATCATCGACACCGCGTCTTCCTGGCTGATGCCACGGGCGCGGCAGTAGAACAGCTGATCGTCGGAGATCTTGGAGGTGGTGGCCTCGTGCTCGACGGTGGCGCCCGGGTTCTTCACTTCGATGTAGGGGAAGGTGTGCGCGCCGCACTGCTTGCCGATCAGCAGCGAATCGCACTGGGTGTAGTTGCGCGCGCCGTCGGCGTTGCGGTCCACACGCACCAGGCCGCGGTAGGTGTTCTGGCCACGGCCGGCACTGATGCCCTTGCTGACGATCTTGCTCTTGGTGCGCTTGCCGACGTGGATCATCTTGGTACCGGTGTCGGCCTGCTGGCGGTGATGGGTCAGCGCCACGGAGTGGAACTCACCGACCGAGTCGTCGCCCAGCAGCACGCAGGACGGGTACTTCCAGGTGATCGCCGAGCCGGTCTCGACCTGGGTCCAGGTGACCTTGCTGCGCGCACCACGGCACTCGGCACGCTTGGTGACGAAGTTGTAGATGCCGCCGACGCCGTTCTCGTCGCCCGGGTACCAGTTCTGCACGGTGGAGTACTTGATCTCCGCGTCTTCCAGCGCGACCAGCTCGACCACCGCAGCGTGCAGCTGGTTCTCGTCGCGCATCGGCGCGGTGCAGCCTTCCAGGTAGGACACGTAGGCCTTGTCCTCGCACACGATGAGGGTGCGCTCGAACTGGCCGGTGTGGCCGGCATTGATGCGGAAGTAGGTGCTCAGTTCCATCGGGCAGCGAACGCCCTTGGGAATGAACACGAAGCTGCCATCGGAGAACACCGCCGAGTTGAGCGCGGCGAAGTAGTTGTCGCCCACCGGCACCACGGTGCCCAGGTACTGGCGGACCAGTTCCGGGTGTTCCTTGATGGCCTCGGACATCGAGCAGAAAATGATGCCCTTCTCGGCCAGTTCCTTGCGGAACGTGGTGCCGACGGACACCGAGTCGAACACCGCGTCCACCGCCACGCCGGCCAGCTTGGCACGCTCGTGCAGCGGCACGCCCAGCTTGTCGTAGGTGTCCAGAAGTTCCTTCGGCACGTCATCCAGCGAGGCGTACTTCGGGCCCTTCGGCGCGGAGTAGTAGCTGAGCGCCTGCAGGTCGATCGGCGCGATCTCCAGCTTGGCCCAGTCCGGCATCGGCATGGTCAGGAAGTGGCGGTAGGCGTCCAGGCGCCACTGCGTCATCCACTCCGGCTCTTCCTTCTTGGCCGACAGGGCACGGATGGTGTCCTCGTCCAGGCCCGGCGGCAGGGAGTCCGATTCGATCTCGGTGATGAAGCCGGCCGAATACTTGCGGCCGAGCTGCTCGTGGATCTCGCGGTTGGGGGTGTCGTCGTGGGCGACGTTTTCGATGGTTTCGGTGGCCATGGGGGGCTGCCTACGGATCAGGAGACGACGTCGACAGCGATGGTGCGGCGCTGTTCGTCATCGGCAAGGGGGAGAGGGGGCAGGATCTGCGCAAGGGTGACATCGCGCAGGGCCTCGGAAACCACGTCGTTGATCAACCGCCAGCTGCTGCGCGCGCCGCACTTGGGCGCCATGCCGCACTGGTGGTGGTCGTGGCTGCATTCGGTCAGGGCCAGCGGCCCTTCCATCGCTTCGACCACTTCGAACAGCGAGATCTCGATGGCCGGGCGGGTCAGGCGGTAGCCGCCACGGACGCCGCGCAGGCCTTCAACCAGGCCGGCCTGGGCCAGCGGCTTGAGCACCTTGCTGACGGTGGGCGGCTCCAGACCGGTGAATTCGGCCAGCTCGGTGGCACTGAGCACCTCGCCCGGACGGGCGGCGAGCACGGTCAGCACGACGGTGGCGTAATCGGTGAGTTTGGTGACGCGCAACATGGGGATGCGAGTGGTTCTTAAAGCGGACTGAAATTGTACGCTTTTATTCGCCGCCATCCAACCCGGGCATTCAGCCGGCGCTGGGGCCGGGCCGGGAGGACACACCGGGGCCGTTGCCAGGGCGCAATGCTGCGCCAACGGGGTGATTTTCGCAATCACCCGGAATGGGCGAGAATCCCTGTTCCATTCGCTGCAAACAGCCCGTGCCGATGCCGAAGAAGATCCAAGCCCGCAAGTCCGCCATCCATGGCAACGGCGTGTTCGCCGTGGCCCCGATCAAGCAGGGCGAGCGCGTGATCCAGTACAAGGGCCTGCTGCGCAGCCACGGCGACGTTGATGCCGATGACAGCGGCGACGTCGAAAGTGGCCATACCTTCCTGTTCACCCTCAACGACGACTGGGTGATCGATGCCAACTACAAGGGCAATGACGCGCGCTGGATCAACCACAGCTGCGCCCCGAACTGCGAGGCGGTGATCGAGGAAGACGAGGACGGCGACAGCCGCGGCGACAAGGTGTTCATCGAGGCGCTGCGTGACATCAAGGCCGGCGAAGAGCTGACCTACAACTACGGCATCACCCTGGCCGAGCGCCACACCGCCAAGCTGAAGAAGATCTGGGAATGCCGCTGCGGCTCGCCCAAGTGCACCGGCACCATGCTGCAGCCCAAGCGCTGACCCGCAGCGGGTAGTGCCGGCCGCTGGCCGGCACACATGTGAAATGCGTGCCGGCCAGCGGCCGGCACTACCTTACTTACCCAGCACGCCTGCCGGCACCAGGTTGCCCAGGTTCTGGTTGAAGGTGACCACCAGCTTGCCGTTCTTCACCTGCGCCGACTGCACCTGCAGGGCGCCGAGCAGGCCGGCCACGGCCGGGTCCAGCTTGTAGATCGGTTCGCGCTGGGCGTAGTCGCTCAGCCAGGCATTGAGCAGGCCGCGGGTGCGCGAATCGAGGCGCCCGCCCTGGTTGGCCGGGGTGAAGTCATCCACGCTCGGCTGCTGCAGGTGGAAGCCCTGGGTCTGCGCGTCGTAGCGCAGGCCACTGCTGAGCTTCACCGTGCCCAGCTTGGACGGGTTGCCACCGGCGGTGGCCAGTGCCACATCCATGCCCAGGTTCAACCGTTCGCCGGCCGGAAGGCTCAGTTGCGGGTGGCTCATGGTCAGGGCGATCAGGCCGCCGAGGGCGTCCTGGGTGCGCGGGAAGCTGCCATCGAGGTACTGCTGCACGTCACTGGCGCCGACCGACAGTTCGCGGCCGGAAATGGAAGGGGCGGCCTGGGCGCCGATCGCAGCGGCGATCAGCACGGTGGAGGCCGCGAGGCGGGTCATCAGGGAACGCAGGCGCATGGCGGTGACCGGTGGATATGAATGGACGAATCAAAGAGTAGCCGTGCCGGCTGAATCGCGCGTGCATGCCGCTGCAACGGTTCAGTCCAGCGTTGGCCGCAGTTGCGCCGACTGGATCTGCCAGGCGCGGCGATCGGCACGGGGTTGCACCCGGTACCAGCCACCGAAGCGGAAGGTGCCCTCAGGGGTCACTGCGCGGATCTGCACCGGAACCTCCAGCAGCTGCGGCGGCTGGTGACCGTCGCGCGCGATCGGTAGTTCGCTGGTCAGGCGCAGGCTGCGCACGTCCGTGAGCTGGCGCAATGCGGCATCGTCGGCGCGTCGTGCATCGCTGGGCGGGAATGTCCACGCGGCGTCGACGGCCTTGCGATCGCGATTGAGCAGGGCCATGACATAGGCATTGAGCATTCCCGCCGGCAGCTCGGCCTCGGCCGCGACGGCGGCAAACAGGGGATCGACATCGATGGCCTGCACGGCCGGTGCATCGCCTTCTGCGGCGGTCTGTGACTTCGTGCGGGCAGCCACCTCGGCCGTGGCCGACGGTGTGGCATCCGCTGGATCGGATTGCGATGGCGGCCGGGAACAGGCCAGCAGCACCAGCGGTGCGAGCAGTATCAGGAACCTGCGCATGTCTGCCTCCTCCCCGAGGCGAACGGAAGGAGGCAGTGTATCGACTGTGCCGCGATCAGCGGGAGGAGGGCAGCTGTTCCAGTGCATCCAGCGCCGGCAGCACCTGCGCGGCGATGGCGGCCAGGGCATGCCCTTCGGTGTCGGCGTGGCGCTGCACAATGTCGCGCAGCAGCTGGGTGGCGATCACCAGGGTCGCGCGCTCGTCGCCGCTGATACCAGCGGTGCGCGGCGCCGCTTCCAGCAGGCGCATCAGGTCGCGGCTTGCGCGATGTTCCAGTTCGATGGTGCAGCGCCCGGTGCACTGCAACCCGTCCTTTTCGATGGGGGTCACCGAGATCCGGTAGCGGGTGGAGGGGCTGGCCATGAGGGTGTGCTCGCCGTAGCTGTGGAGGATGTGCCCACCTTAGGCAAGGCCGTGCCCGGCGGCGATGGCCGGGGCTGCACGCAGTGTTCCACCCGGTACGTTCCGGGGCCGCAACGGACCACGCCCAGCCAATGGCGACGGGCCTGTACGCGCATTCCCGGGGATGCGGCAACGCTGTGTTGCGGGCTGTGGTTGGGACAAAAAAAACGGGACGGCCAGAGCCGTCCCGTCGGAATCCGCGTTGGGGCGCGCGCTTACAGCGCGGCGTCCTTCAGCTTCTTCAGCGGACGCACCTTCAGCTTGGTGGTGGCCGGCTTGGCAGCGAACCACTGCTCTTCCTTGGTGAACGGGTTGATGCCCTTGCGCTTCGGCTTGGCCGGCACATTGACGGTGGTGATCTTCAGCAGGCCCGGCAGGGTGAAGGAGCCAGCGCCCTTCTTGTGCACCGAGGAGGCGACGGCGCTTTCAAGCGAGGCCAGCACAGCGCGGACGTCCTTGGCGATGACGCCGGAGGCTTCAGCGATGTGTGCAACCAGGCCGGACTTGGTCAGCACTTCCTTGATCGGCTTCGGAGCGGCCGGCTTGGCGGCTGCCTTCGTCGCGACTTTCTTCACTGCCTTCTTCGGGGCAGCCTTCTTAGCGGTCTTTGCCATGGTTTCCTGTTCCGTGAACGGTTGGTTGTTTGGTCGGCGCCGAACCCCGTCGGCAAGCGCAATGTAGGGCAACTCTCGGGCGCCGCCAATAGCCCGAAGCGCGGAAAGTGCATGTTTTTTCATATCCAGGCCGATTCAGTACATGGCCGGCAGTGGGGGAAGGGGGTGTGGCAGCGCGCGCGATGGCCCGCGCCCGCCCATCGGAGGAATGCGCGAAACCACTGAAAACAAGGGAAAAATGCGCGCCGGTCTGGCGAAGAAGTGACCAGTTGTCCGGTTTCCGGCGGACCTGTAGCGTGCGGCGGAGCGACGCAGGGCTAACGCCTCCCGTGCGAGGGTGACCGTTCATCACCGTCACGCAGGAGCAGCACATGGGAATCTCGCGACACGCCACCGCGCACTGGGAAGGCGATCTGAAGTCGGGCAAGGGGCAGCTGAGCACGCCGCAGAGCGGGCTGCTGGACAAGACACGCTACGGCTTCAACAGCCGTTTCGGCGACGAAAAGGGCACCAATCCGGAAGAACTGATCGCTGCCGCGCACGCCGGCTGTTTCACCATGGCGCTGTCGGCCAAGCTCGGCGAGGCCGGCTTTACCCCGACCTCGCTGGATACCGAAGCCAAGGTCGATCTGTCGCTGGAAGGCGGCCCGCAGCTGTCGCAGATCCGGCTGAAGGTGAAGGCCGTGGTGCCAGGCATCGACGCGACGCAGTTCCGTGCGATTGCCGATGACGCCAAGCAGAACTGCCCGGTATCCAAGGCGCTGAGCGCAGTGCCGATCAGCCTGGAAGCCGAGCTGGGCTGAGGGTAGTGCCGGCCGCTGGCCGGCAACCGCATGATGTCGAGGTCCAGGTAGCAGCCGGCCAGCGTTATGGCGGCCTTCCTGGCCGCCACCCTCCGCGCCGTCGCATCCAACGTTGGCAGCGGCTCCTGCCGCTGCCTTCGGCTCTACCACCCCCCATCACAATCACCAATCAAGGGTGCCGGTAATCACCGTCTGCACCTGGCCACCGGACCAGACTTCCCCGTCTTCATCGACGAAAAGGGTCAGGCGCGCGTCGTGGCCGACTTCGCGGCCCTGGCTGACTTCGAACGGTGCGCGACCACGGGGCAGCGCATCGCGCAGGTCCAGCCATGCGGCCAGCACCGCATTGGCGGCACCGGAGGCGGCGTCCTCGAAGCGGCGTCCATTGCCGACGAAGGCACGTACCGCCAGATCGAAGCCCTCACCGCCATCGCTGAAGGCATAGGCAAACACGCCCATGCTGTCGGTGGACTCGGCCAGTGCGGCCACCGCATCCCAGTCCGGCTGCAATGCGCGCAATGCGGCCTCATCGGCCACCTGCACCACCCACCAGCTGCGTCCGCCCTGCATCCGCGCCGGCGGCAGGGAGCCCAACGGCCAGTCCTTCAGCGCCGCCTGCAGGCGTGGATCGGTCGCCTCGGCAGTCTCGGCCAGCTGCGCGCGCGGCGTGCGGATGGCGATGCGCTGCTGCGCACCCTCACCGCTGACGCGTAGCGGCAGGGCACCGGCAATGCCGTCCTGTACCAGCACACCATCGACCGCTGCGGCCAGGCCGGCCTGCAGCACCGCATGCGCGGTGCCGACGCTGGGGTGGCCGGCAAACGGAACTTCCTTCTGCGGGCTGAACATGCGCAGCCGGTAACTGGCACCGGCGACCTGCGGCGGGAACACGAAGGTGGTTTCGGGCAGGCGCGTCCAGCGCGCGATGGCCTGCATGCTGGCGTCGTCCAGGCCCTCGGCATCGAGCACCACGGCCAGCGGATTGCCGGCGCCGGCGCGCGGGGAGAACACATCCAGCTGCAGGAAACGGTGGGTGGACATCAGGCGGCACTCCAGTAAACAGGCCGCATAGCGTAGCGCGGGGCACCAAAAAGGGGACGGAGGGAATTAAGTCGCTTTTGCCCCATGTGCCATAAGCGACTTAATTCCCTCCGTCCCCTTTTTTCCGTGGGCTACCAGCGGATGTGGCCGTCGATGACCGCCTGCACCTGGCCGCCGATCCAGACCGTGCCCTGCGCATCAACCTGCACCTGCACGCGGCCATCGCGGCCGACTTCGCGGCCCTGGCTGGCCACGTAGTGGCCCTCGCGGCCGGGCAGAGCGTTGCGCTGCCGCAGCCAGGCACCGATCAGGGCATTGGCGCTGCCGGTCACCGGGTCCTCGGGTACGGCGGCCGCATCAGCGGGGCAGAAGGCGCGCACCACCCGGGTGTGGTCGGTGCCAGCTTCGTCGGCGAACACGGCCAGGCCGGTGGCATCAGTGGTGAGGCTCCAGTCGGCCAGTGCGGCCATGTCCGGCACCAGGTTGCGTACGGCGGAGGCGTCGCGCAGCGGCAGCAGCCACCAGCGAGCGCCGTTGTCCCACAGTTCGGGTACGTGCCCGCTGGCAGCCAGCGCCAGCAGCGCTTCCGGCGCTCCGTCCGCCGCTGTGTCCAGTTGCTGCGCCGGTGGGCTGGCCAGTTGGATCTGCAGCGCCTCGGCCGGGCCGCACACCCGTACCGGCAGCAACCCCGCCGCGCATTGCTGCAGCAGGGCACCGTCGCGTGGATGCGCCAGGCCGCAGGTCACCGCCGCCCAGGCGGCGCCGACGCTGGGGTGGCCGGCAAATGCCAGCTCGCGGGTCGGGGTGAAGATGCGGATGTGGTAGTCGGCGCCCGGCGCACTGGGGCGCAGGAAGAACACCGTCTCGGACAGGTTCAGCCAGGCGGCCAGGGCCTGCATCTGGCTGCTGGAGAGCTCGTCGGCGTCCAGGATGACGCCCAGTGGGTTGCCGGTGCCGGGGCGGGGGGCGAAGACATCGAGCTGCAGGTAACGGAGGACGGCCATCTACGAGGATATTGCGCTTAGAATCAAAGGTTCCGCCCCCGAGGGCGGCTTCCCCACATTCTACATAGCCAATCCATGTCAGCTTCCCCCCTTGTCGATCGTTGGATCGTACTGAAGTTCGGCGGCACCTCGGTGTCGCGTCGTCATCGCTGGGACACGATCGGGAAGCTGGCGAAAAAACGCGCGGAAGAGACCGGCTCGCGCGTGCTGGTGGTGGTGTCGGCGCTGTCCGGGGTCACCAACGAACTGACCGCGATCGCCGATGGCGCGCCCGACAGCCGGGACCGCGTGGCAGCGCTGGTCGAACGCCACGAGGCCTTCCTGGTTGAACTCGGCCTGGGCCGCGAGGTGCTGGCCGATCGCCTGGCGGCGCTGCAGGGCCTGCTCGACGACGCGCGTGCAGCCACCCGTCCGCTCGACTGGCAGGCCGAAGTGCTGGGCCAGGGCGAGCTGCTGTCCTCCACCCTGGGTGCGGCCTACCTGCGCGCGTCGGGCCTGGACATGGGCTGGATGGATGCCCGCCAGTGGCTGGACGCGATGCCGCCGCAGCCGAACCAGAGCGACTGGTCGCAGCGCCTGTCGGTGAACTGCCAGTGGCGCGCCGACGCGGAATGGGTGCAGCGCTTCCGCGCGCAGCCGACCCGCCTGCTGATCACCCAGGGCTTCATTTCGCGGCATGCCGATGGTGGTACCGCCATCCTCGGCCGTGGTGGCTCGGATACCTCGGCGGCGTACTTCGGTGCGCTGCTCGGTGCCAGCCGCGTGGAGATCTGGACCGATGTGCCGGGCATGTTCAGTGCCAACCCGAAGGACGTGCCGGACGCGCGCCTGCTGACCCGCCTGGATTATTACGAGGCGCAGGAAATCGCCACCACTGGCGCCAAGGTGCTGCACCCGCGCTCGATCAAGCCGTGCCGCGATGCTGGCGTGCCAATGGCCATCCTCGATACCGAGCGCCCGGAACTGCCGGGCACCAGCATCGATGGCAGCGCTGCGCCGGTCCCGGGCGTGAAGGCGATCAGCCGCCGCAACGGCATCGTGCTGGTGTCGATGGAAGGCATCGGCATGTGGCAGCAGGTCGGCTTCCTGGCCGATGTGTTCAACCTGTTCAAGAAGCATGGCCTGTCGGTGGACCTGATCGGTTCGGCCGAAACCAACGTCACCGTATCGCTGGATCCGTCCGAGAACCTGGTCAACACCGATGTGCTGGCCGCGCTGTCGGCCGACCTGTCGCAGATCTGCAAGGTGAAGGTGATCGTGCCGTGCGCAGCGATCACCCTGGTTGGCCGCGGCATGCGTTCGCTGCTGCACAAGCTGTCGGACGTGTGGGCCACGTTCGGCCGCGAGCGCGTGCACATGATCTCGCAGTCGTCCAACGACCTGAACCTGACCTTCGTCATCGACGAAGCCGATGCCGATGGCCTGCTGCCGATCCTGCACGCCGAGCTGATCGACAGCGGTGCGATGCCGGTGGAAGAGACCGAAGTGTTCGGCCCACGCTGGCGCGAGATCGCCGGCACCGTGCGCCCGCGTGGCACGCCGTGGTGGCGGGGCCAGCGGGCGCACCTGCTGCAGCTGGCCGATGCTGGCACGCCGCGCTATGTCTACCACCTGCCGACCGTGCGCGCCCGTGCCCGCGCGCTGGCCGCGATCAAGCCGATCGACCAGCGTTACTACGCGATCAAGGCCAACAGCCATCCGGCCATCCTGCAGCTGCTGGAGGCCGAGGGCTTCGGCCTGGAGTGCGTCTCGCACGGCGAACTGAAGCACGTGTTCCAGCACCTGCCGGAACTGTCGCCCAAGCGTGTGCTGTTCACCCCCAGCTTCTGCCCGCGCAGCGAGTACGAAGCCGCGTTCGCGCTGGGCGTGACCGTCACCGTCGACAACGTCGAAGCGCTGCAGCGCTGGCCGGACCTGTTCCGCAACCGCGAGCTGTGGCTGCGCGTGGATCTGGGCCGTGGCGAAGGCCACCATGCCAAGGTCCGTACCGGCGGCAAGGACTCCAAGTTCGGCCTGCCGATCGCCCGCGTCGATGAGTTCGTGCGCGCGGCCACCGATCTGGGCAGCCGCGTGGTCGGCCTGCACGCGCACCTCGGCAGTGGCGTGGAAACCGCGCAGCACTGGCGCCTGATGTGCGATGAGCTGGCCGGTTTCGCCCGCCGCATCGGCAGCGTGCACACCATCGACATCGGCGGTGGCCTGCCGATTCCGTACAGCGACGAAGACGAGCCGTTCGACCTGGACGCCTGGGCCGAGGGCCTGGCCGAGGTCAAGGCGCTGCATCCGGCATTCCGCCTGGCGATCGAGCCGGGCCGCTACCTGGTGGCCGAGTCCGGCGTGCTGCTGACCCATGTCACCCAGGTGGTGGAGAAGGACGGCGTGCGCCGTGTTGGCCTGGATGCCGGCATGAACGCACTGATGCGGCCGGCCCTGTACGACGCCTGGCACGACATCGAGAACCTCAGCCGCCAGGGCGGTTATGCCGAAGCGGCGTTCGATGTGGTCGGCCCGATCTGCGAATCCAGCGATGTCTTCGGCAAGCGCCGCAAGCTGCCGGTGTCGACCGCGCCGGACGACGTGATGCTGATCGCCGATGCCGGCGCCTACGGCTATTCGATGGCCAACACCTACAACCAGCGGATGCTGCCGCGCGAAGACGTGATCGAATGATCGCCGCGCGCGCCCTGCACCCGCCCACCGACACGCCCCGCGCCATCGCGCGGGCCCGTGCCTGACCGGATACACCATGACTGCTTTCGACAAACACCAGGTTTCCCGCTTCCGCTTCGTCCGCTGCGAATTCGCCGCGGACACCGGCGTGGCCAAGCTGGTCTACGCCTTTGATGACGGCCCGGAGATGGTGGAAACCATCACCGTGCCGGGCGCCCCGTTCGTGCTGGACGAAGCGCGTACCGCCGCTGTGCAGCGCGCGCTGCAGCTGCTGCACCTGATCGCCGGTGTCAGCTACTACAAGGCGGGCGTGCCGGAGACGGTCAGCATCGACAGCTACGCCATCGATGCCGATACCGCTGCGCTGGTGGAGACGGTCTACCTCAATGGCCTGGGTGAATTTGCCTACCGCAACGGCCTGAACCTGCGCGGGCGCTTCCGCCTGCCGGTGCAGGGCGAGGCAGTGCAGGCGCCGGTGCTGGGCCTGCAGCCGCACGCGCTGGTGGCGATCGGTGGCGGCAAGGATTCGCTGGTCAGCATCGAAGCGCTGCGCCGTGCCGGCGTGGACGAGACGGTGACCTGGATCGGTGGCTCGCAGCTGATCCGTGCCTGCGCTGAACGCACCGGCCTGCCGACGCTGAACCTGGGCCGCGCGCTGGCGCCGGAACTGTTCGAGCTGAACCGCCAGGGTGCGTGGAACGGGCATATCCCGGTCACTGCGGTGAACTCGGCGATCATGGTGCTGGCCGCGCTGCTGCAGGGCGTGGACCAGGTGGTGTTCTCCAACGAACGTTCGGCCAGCTACGGCAGCCAGATTCCGGGCACCGGCGAAGTGAACCACCAGTGGTCCAAGGGCTGGGCATTCGAGCAGGCGTTCGGCAGCCATGTGCAGACGCACGTAGCGGCGGACCTGCAGTACTACTCGCTGCTGCGCCCGATGTCGGAGCTGGCAGTGGCCCGCCAGTTCGCCAAGACCGATTTCTACGACGCGCATTTCTCCAGCTGCAACCGCAACTTCCACATCCTCGGCGAGCGCCCGGTGAACCGCTGGTGCGGTGTCTGCCCGAAGTGCCATTTCGTGTTCCTGGCGCTGGCCCCGTTCATGCCCAAGACGCGCCTGGTGCGCATCTTCGGCCGCAACCTGCTGGACGATGCCGAGCAGGCCGGCGGCTTCGACGCGCTGCTGGAATTCCAGGACCACAAGCCGTTCGAGTGCGTGGGCGAAGGCCGCGAATCGCGTGCGGCGATGGCGACCCTGGCGCAGCGCCCGGAGTGGAAGGAAGACGTGCTGGTGAAGCGCTTCTGCAATGAGATCCAGCCGCAGCTGGATGCCGCCGAACTGGAACTGGCATCGCTGCTGCAGCTGCAGGGCGAGCACCGCGTTCCGGCTGCGCTGTGGGAACGGGTGCGTGAAGATTTCGAAGCTTGAAGGAAAGCGCGTTGCGCTGTGGGGCTGGGGCCGTGAGGGCCGCGCCGCGTTTGCGGTGCTGCGCGAGCGCCTGCCCACGCTTGGCCTGAGCCTGTTCTGCCCGGCGGCCGAAGTGGAGGCCGCGCGTGCGGAAACACAGGGCGTGCTGGATGTGCGTGGCGAGCCTTCTGCTGAAGCGCTGGCCGCGTTCGACGTGGTGATCAAGTCGCCCGGCATCAGCCCCTACCAGCCGGTCGCGCTGGCTGCGGCGGGGCAGGGCACCACCTTCATCGGTGGCACCGCGCTGTGGTTTGCCGAACATGCAGGTGCCGATGGCATCGTGCACGACACCGTGTGCGTGACCGGCACCAAGGGCAAGAGCACCACCACCGCGCTGGTCGCGCACCTGCTGCGTGCCGCCGGCCACCGCACCGGCCTGGTCGGCAACATCGGCCTGCCGCTGCTGGAAGTGCTGGACCCGCAGCCCGCACCCGCGTACTGGGCGGTGGAACTGTCCAGTTACCAGACCGGCGAAGTGGCACGCAGTGGCGTGCATCCGCAGGTGGCGGTGGTGCTGAACCTGTTCCCGGAGCACTTGGACTGGCACGGCAGCGAGCAGCGTTACATCGAGGACAAGCTGCGGCTGGTGACTGAAGCCGCACCGCGCATCGCCGTGCTCAATGCCGCCGATCCGCATCTGGCTGCGCTGTCGCTGCCCGATAGCGAAGTGGTCTGGTTCAACCAGCCGCAGGGCTGGCATATGCGCGGTGACATCGTGCATCGCGGCGAGCAGGCCGTGTTCGATACCCGCAACACGCCGCTGCCGGGTCGCCACAACCGCGGCAACCTTTGTGCGGTACTGGCGGCGCTGGAAGCGCTGGGATTGGACGCGGTGGCGCTGGCGCCGGCGGTGCAGGATTTCCGCCCGTTGCCGAACCGCCTGCAGCGCATCGGCGTGGCCGATGGCCTGACCTACGTGAACGATTCGATCAGCACCACGCCGCATGCCAGCCTGGCCGCGCTGGAGTGTTTCGTCGGCCAGCGCATCGCGCTGCTGGTGGGCGGCCATGATCGTGGCCTGGACTGGACCGATTTCATGCAGCACATGGCGCACGACGTGCCGCCGGTGGAGATCGTGACCATGGGCAGCAACGGCCCGCGCATCCACGCCATGCTGCAGCCGCTGGCCGATGCTGGTCGCTTCGGCCTGCACGCGGCGGCGGATCTGCCCGAGGCAATGGCGCTGGCACGTGCCGCGTTGGGTTCTGAAGGCGGGGTGGTATTGCTGTCGCCGGGCGCGCCGAGCTTTGGTGCCTACCGGGATTACGTGGCGCGTGGCCGTCATTTCGCTGAGCTGGCTGGGTTTGACCCGGAGAGCATCAGCGCGATTCCCGGGCTGGGTATCGCTTGAAGGTAGTGCCGGCCGCTGGCCGGCAACCTCCGGAGAAATTCATCCACGCATGGCGTGGATCTACTGCTCCTCGTCGATGAACGCGTAGCCGCCTTCGATCAGCTGCTGCAGGTACGCATCGAAGCTGGGCGCGATCACCGCATAGCTGTCCGGATCGTGCAGGTAGCGCACCACCTGGCCGACCGCACCGCCCGGCGCGGGATCAAAATCCAGGTACAGCATCGAGGTGCCGCCGTTGTTCATGCAGTGCGAGAAGCACAGGCGGCGGTTCATCGGCAGATCGGCGTCGATGCCCTCACCCAGGATCTCCGGCTCGTCATCCAGCCACTCTTCGTAGATGGAACGGATGCTGTCGTCCCACTGCTGCTGGTCCTCGAAGATCTGCGCGACCGAGCGCAGGTAGTAGGGGTAATCGCCCACATCTGAACCCAGCATCAGCACGCAGACCTCGCCGCCGGGGTACTCGCGGAAATGGGTGCCATCCACGCGGGACAACAGTTCCACCAGGCTGTCCGGCACCTGCGGCCACTGCGCACGCAGGCGCTGCAGGTCTTCGGCGCTGGCGCCCTGGACCCAAGCCCACTGGGCGGCATCGTCGGCAGGCAGACGCGGAACAAGGCCAGACAGGAAGCGATCAACAAGATTCATGCGAAAAAAGGGGACGGAGGGGATTAAGTCGTATCCAACCACACCTGCGTCACGTCGCCAATGCAGAATGCGACGCGGGAGGGGCGAATACGGCTTAATCCCCTCCGTCCCCTTTTTCTTGCGGAGCAGGCGCATGAATCGTTGGCGATGCGGTGTGGCGGTGGTTCTGGGGCTGGCGGCGATGCCGGCGTGGGCGGCGATGAAGACGCAGCCGGTGGAGTGGAAGCACCAGGGCACGACTTTCAGCGGCGTGCTGGTCTATGACGACGGCGACAACGATAAGCGCCCCGGGCTGGTGATGGTGCCGAACTGGAAAGGCGTGAACGAATCGGCGGTCGAGAAGGCCAAGCAGCTGGCTGGCGATGACTATGTGGTGCTGGTGGCCGATGTCTACGGCAAGAGCGTGCGGCCGAAGACCGATGCCGAGGCCGGGCCGGTGGCCAGCAAGCTGCGCAACGATCGGCCGCTGCTGCGTGCGCGTGCGCTGGAGGCGGTGAACGTGCTCAAGGCGCAGGCCGGCAAGGCGCCGCTCGATGCCAGCCGGATCGGTGCGGTGGGCTTCTGTTTCGGTGGCACCACGGTGCTGGAGCTGGCCCGTGCCGGTGCGCCGCTGGCAGGGGTGGTCAGCCTGCACGGCGGGCTGGGTTCGCCGCTGCCGGCACAGGCTGGTGGCAGCCACCCGTCGGTGCTGGTGCTCAATGGCGCCGACGACACCAGCGTGACCGCCGAGGACATCGGCAGCTTCCAGAAAGAAATGAACGCGGCCAAGGTCGATTGGGAATTCACCAACTACAGCGGCGCGGTGCACTGCTTTGCCGAGCGCGATGCCAACAGCCCGCCGGGCTGCCAGTACAACGAGCGCGCGGCGAAGCGTGCGTGGAAGGCGCTGGATGAGTTCTTCGAGGAGCGCTTCGAGAAACGTTGAACCGTGCAGCGGTAGTGCCGGCCGCTGGCCGGCAATCTCATGATGCTGCGGATGTCATCGGGAATGCCGGCCAGCGGCCGGCACTACCGAAGGCGGTCAATGCGAGCGCTGCACCGCGTAGCGGGCCAGGCCGCGCAGGGCCGCCACGGCATCATTGTCGGCCAGGCCATCGAGCGCGCGCTCGGCGGCTTCGGCATATTCCTCGGCACGCGCGCGGCTGTACTCCAGGCCGCCGGTGGCACGGATCGCGGCCAGCACTTCCGGCATCGCCGAGGCGTCGCCGTCCTGCACGATGGTGCGCAGGCGTTCGCGGGTGGCGGCGTCCGAATGGGCCATGGCATGGATCAGCGGCAGCGTGGCCTTGCCCTCGGCGAGGTCGTCACCCAGGTTCTTGCCCAGCTCCTCGGCATTGGCCGAGTAGTCCAGCACGTCGTCGGCGATCTGGAACGCGTAGCCCAGGTGCATGCCGTAGTCGAACAGGGCCTGCTGGGTGGCTTCGTCCACGCCGCTGGCCAGCGCACCCAGACGGGTGCCGGCGGCGAACAGCACCGCGGTCTTGCGCTCGATCACGCGCAGGTAGGCGGCTTCGTCGGTATCCGGGTTGTGCACGTGCAGCAGCTGCAGCACTTCACCCTCGGCGATGCGGTTGGTGGCATCGGCCAGGATCTGCATCACCGACATGCGCTCCAGCTCGACCATCAGCTGGAAGCTGCGCGAGTACAGGAAGTCGCCGACCAGCACGCTGGGCGCGTTGCCCCACAGGGCGTTGGCGGTGCTGCGGCCACGGCGCAGGCTGGATTCGTCCACCACGTCGTCGTGCAGCAGGGTGGAGGTGTGGATGAACTCGATGATCGCCGCCAGCTGGTGGTGGTCCGGGCCGGCCTGGCCGACCGCATGGCCGGCCAGCATCACCAGCATCGGGCGCAGGCGCTTGCCGCCGGCGGAAATGATGTGGTCGGCGATCTGGTTGATCAGCACGACGTCCGAGGACAGGCGGCGCCGGATCAGGGCGTCGACGGCGGCCATGTCGGCCGCGGCAAGCGACTGGATCTGGGGCAGGCCCAGGGCGGGACGGGTGTCTTCGGTGATGGTCATGCGATCAGGCTTTCAGGCTCATCGCTGATTATAGGCGTTGCCTGTGAATTCGGGCGCAAACCGGGCAGGCCGGCGTCTGCGGCCCGGCCACGGATGCCGCCTGCGTGAATACGTATGCAGGTTGCGCCATGCCCGTGAGGCCACCGCTAAGCTTGCGGCATCAGGATTTCGGCCCGCTCCCGGCGGGTCCCGCACGCCCGGAGGGGGGCTGTCGATGTCGCACTATCCATGGTGGCGCGGAGCCGTCATCTACCAGATCTACCCGCGCAGTTTCCTTGACGCCAACGGCGACGGGGTAGGCGACTTGCCGGGCATCATCCAGCGCCTGGACCACATCGCAACGCTGGGCGTGGACGCGATCTGGATCTCGCCGTTCTTCAAATCGCCGATGGCCGACTTCGGCTACGACATCGCCGACTACCGCGACGTCGACCCGCTGTTCGGCAGCCTGGACGACTTCGACCGCCTGCTGGCCAAGGCGCACGGTCTGGGCCTGAAGGTGATGATCGACCAGGTGCTGAGCCATACCTCGATCGAGCACGCCTGGTTCCGCGAGAGCCGCCAGGACCGGACCAACCCCAAGGCCGACTGGTACGTGTGGGCGGACCCGCGCGAGGACGGCACGCCGCCCAATAACTGGCTGTCGCTGTTCGGCGGCGGCGCCTGGCAGTGGGAGCCGCGCCGAGAGCAGTACTACCTGCACAACTTCCTGGTCGACCAGCCGGACCTGAACTTCCATCACCCGGACGTGCAGCAGGCCACCCTGGACAACGTGCGCTTCTGGCTGGACCGCGGCGTGGATGGCTTCCGCCTGGATGCGATCAACTTCTGCTTCCATGACGCGCAGCTGCGCGACAACCCGGCCAAGCCGGCGGAGAAGCGCTTCGGTCGCGGCTTCAGCCCGGACAACCCGTACGCCTACCAGTACCACTATTACAACAACACCCAGCCGGAGAACCTGCCGTTCCTGGAGAGGCTGCGCGCGCTGCTGGACGAGTACCCGGGGGCGGTCAGCCTGGGTGAGATCTCCTCGGAGGACTCGCTGGCCACCACCGCCGAGTACACCCGCGATGGCCGCCTGCACATGGGCTACAGCTTCGAGCTGCTGGTGGACGATTACAGCGCGGCCTACATCCGCGACACGGTCTCGCGGCTGGAAGCGGCAATGACCGAAGGCTGGCCGTGCTGGGCGGTTTCGAATCACGATGTGGAGCGGGCGGTCAGCCGCTGGGGCGGCCACCCGGCTGACCCGCGCCTGGCGAGGATGCTGGTGGCGATGCTGTGCTCGCTGCGCGGCTCGGTCTGCCTGTACCAGGGCGAGGAACTGGGCCTGGCCGAGGCCGAGGTGCCGTTCGAGGCCCTGCAGGACCCCTATGGCATCACCTTCTGGCCCAACTTCAAGGGCCGCGATGGCTGCCGGACCCCACTGCCGTGGACCGACGCGCCGCTGGCCGGTTTCACCGCCGGCCAGCCGTGGCTGCCGATTCCGCCCGAGCACCGCGCCGCGGCCGTGGCGGTGCAGGAGCGCGACCCGGACTCGGTCCTGGCTGCGTTCCGCGGGTTCCTGGCCTGGCGGCATAGCCAGCCGGCACTCCTGCATGGCAGCATCCGATTCATCGAAAGCGCCGAGCCAGTGCTGCTGTTCGAGCGTATGCTTGCAGATGAAACCCTCCTGCTGGCCTTCAACCTGTCGGCCGAGGCGGTGAGCCATCCGCTGCCGCCGGGCAACTGGCAGCAGGTGGCGGTGCCAGGCCCGGATGCGGGCACGGTGCAGGGCAATGAACTCCAGCTGCCGCCGCGCGCGGTGTATTGCGCCCGACGCAGCTGACCGTTTTCTCCGGTGGCGGTACTTGCGGGGACGGGGCCGAAGCGCCCCGTCCCTTTTTTGTGGGTGGGATTCCGGTGAAGGGCATCCACGCATGGCGTGGATCTACTGGGGATGGCCCTTATCCACGCCATGCGTGGATGGGCCTTGCCGACCAACGGCCGGCATCCGCGCAAAAGAAAACCCGCTGCCTGCGCAGCGGGTTTCCGATGAGTCCCTGCCGGCCAGCGGCCGGCACTACCCGGTCGTGGTCAGAACTTGTAGTTCACGCCCAGCATGTAGGTGCGGCCCCACTCGATGTATTCCAGCGGGCGGTCCTTGCTGCCGGCGTAGGTGCGGTATGGCTCGTTGGTCAGGTTGCTGCCCTGCAGCAGCAGGGTCAGCCCGCGCAGGCTGCTGCTGTCGCTGAAGGTGTAGCTGACCTGTGCATCGGTCACGTTCTCGCCCACCACGTAACGCAGCGTGCGATTGCCGTTGAAGTTGCCGATCTCACCGATGAAGTCCGAACGGCGGCGCTGGCTCACACGTGCTTCAAAGCCGCTGCGCTCGTAGTAGGCGGTGAAGTTGTACACGCGCTTGGACAGTCCCGGCAGGCTGATCGGGTCGGTGCCCACACTGGAGGCGCTCTCCGGATCCAGGATGGTGATGTCGCTCTTGTTGAAGGTCGCGCTGGCCTGCACGCCGAAGCCGCGCAGGCTGTCGGTCAGCATCTCCAGCGGGAACGACCCGGTCAGCTCCAGCCCCTTCAACGTGCCGCCCTTGCCGTTCTGCGGCGTGGAGAAGGTGCCGGTGGTCAGCACCGGTGCGGTCATGCCCGGCGGTGGCACGTAGTTGCCGAGCAGGCCGCTGAAGTCGTAGTTGTCCACCGATTGCGTGTATACGTAGCTCTTCAGGTCCTTGTAGAAGATCGCCGCAGCCACGTAGGCCTTCTCGCCGAAGTACTTCTCATAGGACAGATCCAGCGCGGTGGCGCGCCACGGATCCAGCAGCGGATTGCCACCGCTGCCACCGGGGCGGCCATTGTTGGTATCCACGCCGAATTCCAGGCCGGCACGCATCTGGTCCACGCGCGGGCGCGCGACCTGCTTGGCGGCGGCGAATCGCAGCGTCTGCTGGTGCGGGAACATGAACACCAGGTTCAAGCTTGGCAGCCAATCCTTGTAGGTCTTGCCGGCAGAGAAGGGCTGGATGTTGCTGCCCGCCGGCTGCGAGCTGTCCCAGTAGCGCGAATCCGAGCTCTGGTCGGTGTGCTGCATCTGCACGCCGATGTTGCCGCGCACGCCGACCACGCCGATGTCGGTGTTGATGTTCAGGCGTGCCCACGCCGTGGTGATCTTCTCCTCGACCGTCCAGGATTTCGGAATCAGGTAGTCCAGGTTGTCGACCGGGTTGAAGGTCATGTAACGACCGACGGCTGCCGGCACATTCCACGACGGGATGTAGCCAATGCCGGCGAAACCGAGGTCGACCGGGCGGTACTGCAGGTCCGGTGCGATGGTGGATTCGCCTTGGGCGCCGAGCAGGATGTTGCCTTCGGCCTGGGCCTTCTGCTTGCGGCGGTCGGCATAGTTCACGCCCACGTCCACATCCGAGAACCAGCTGGACATGGCCTCGGGAACCGGCAGCGTCGCCGCCAGCTTGGCGCCCTTCAAGCGGTCTTCGACCTCTGGCACCTTGCCGTAGCCGGAACCATAGATCGTGTTGGTCAGGAACAGGCTGTCCGGATTGGAATAGTCGCGCCCCGGTGTGATCTGCGAGAAGCTGTTGTTGTTCACCACCAGGCCGATCGTGTCGAACTGCGGGCGCGGCACCAGCTGCAGGTTGTTTTCCAAGTTGATCTCGCGGCGGGTCGCCTTGGAGTAGTTCAGGTCGGCGACCAGCTTCACGCCACCGACGTTGAACTCGTTGTTCCAGCCGAACGCATCGATCTTGTCCTTGCGCTTGTTGTACATGCCGCGCACCAGCGGGTATGCATTGTTGATCGTGCCGCCGGTGAAGCTGCCATCGGCATTGCGGCCGACATTGCTGAACACCGGCAGGATCGCGTTGGGGTTGTTGCTGTCCTCGCCGTTGCCGCTGAGGCTCAGCTCGAACTGGTTGGCGGTGTCGATCTGCTCGGCTTCGGTGTGGAACGCATCGAAGGTGCTGGTCCAGCTGTTGCTGGGGCGGAACTGGATCGTTGCCATCACACCGTCGCGCTTGTTGTTGCCGGTACGGCGCAGCGCCTTGATGCCATCGGTGAAGTAGGTGCCAGGTGCGATTCCGCGACGCTCGCCCTTGTCGGTGTGTTCGGTGGTCCACGGCTCGTACAGGCCGACCTGGTTCTCCTGGATCGGCATGTCGCTGTGCGCGTAGCCAATGGCGATGCCCAGGGTGTTGTCGAAGAACTGGTCGATGTAACTGGCGCTGAAACGGTTGCCATACGGATCGATGTTGGCGGCGCGGCCCAGGGAGCTCTTCTGGTAGCGGCCGCTGACTGCGATCACGCGCTCGCCGAAGCTGAGCGGGCGCGCGGTCTGCATGTCGATGGTGCCCGACAGGCCCTGCCCGACCAGCGCCGCGTCCGGGGTCTTGTACACGGTCACGCCGTTGACCAGCTCGGACGGGTACTGGTCGAATTCGACGCCGCGGTTGTCGCCGGTGCTGACCACTTCACGGCCATTGAGCAGGGTGGTGGCGAAGTCGGGCGACAGGCCACGCACACTGATCACCTGCGCACGGCCGGCCACGCGCTGGGCAGCCAGGCCGGGCAGGCGCGAGATGGATTCGGCGATGCTGACGTCGGGCAGTTTGCCGATGTCTTCGGCGGAGATCGCTTCGACCACCGAGGTGGCGTCCTGCTTGATCGCGATTGCGTTCTCGATGCCGCGGCGGATGCCGGTGACCTGCACCGTATCCAGGTTGGTGGCGGCGGTGGCGGCCGGCGTGGTGGTGCTCTGCGTGGACTGTGCCGACGCCAGCGTCGGCGCCAGGACAACGGCCAGCGCGATGCTCAGCGCGCTGCGCTTGTGGTTCAACATTTTCCCCTCCCAGGCAATGTTGCAGATCGATTCGTGAACGTCCCGGAGTGACCGTGGACGTGCGACGCGGTGGCCGCTGTCGTCGCCGCTATGGTAGGCAGCGCGTTCTTCGCGGGAATCACCCTGCATACGTATTCAATGGCGTTTGCAGGGATGTAATCGCTTTCAGGTTCTGTTTGCGGTAGTGCCGGCCGCTGGCCGGCAATCGCGTTCACCGGGTTGCCGTCCAGCGGCCGGCACTACCGCGGCATTCAAAGCGGCGTGAAACGAATGGCCTGCCCACCCCCCGGTGCCAGCACCAGCGTCAGCACATCGGCGCTGGTCACCTCTCGGGTTTCGCGCGCGAATGCGAAGGGATTGCTGCGGAAATCCGCGCCCTCGCCATCGCGGTAGATCTCGGCGCGATAGCGCACGCCCGGCTCCAGGAAGCCCAGCGACACCGGCAGCACGCGGCCGTGCTCGTCGGTGATGCTGCCGAGGAACCAGTCGCGGCTGTTGCGGTCGCGTCGCACGATCGTCGCGTAGTCGCCCACTTCGCCATCGAGCACGCTGCTCTGCTCCCAGTCCACCGCCACGTCTTCGATGAAGCGGAATGCCTCGCGATGCTGCAGGTAGTGCTCGGGCAGGTCGGCGGCCATCTGGATCGGGCTGTACAGCACCACGTACAGCGCCAGCTGGCGTGCCAGCGTGCTGGGAATGGCCTGGCCGTGGCGGCCCTTCAGGCTGAGGATGCCGGGGGTGTAATCCATCGGCCCGGCCAGCATGCGGGTGAACACCAGATTGACCTCATGTTCCGGCGGGTTCGGCGGCTGGCCCCAGGCGTTGTACTCCATGCCGCGCGCGCCTTCGCGCGAGATCCAGTTGGGATAGGTGCGGCGCAGGCCGGTGTCCTTGATCGGCTCATGCGGGTTCACCGACAGGTGCCGCCGCGCCGCTTCCTGCACCACCTTCAGGTGGTGGCGCGCCATGAACTGCCCGTCATGCCACTCACGCCACAGCGGGCCGCCCGAGGGATTACGGCGGTCGACCTGACCGTCGTCGCAGACGTAACCGGTCTTGAACTGGTCCACGCCCAGCCGCGCGTACAGGTCCAGCGCAGCGTCCAGCTGGTCCTCGTAGTGCTCGATGGCGCAGCCGGTTTCATGGTGGCCGATCAGGTGCACGCCCTTGTTCTGGCCATACGCCGACAGCGCTTCAATGTCGAAATCGGGCGTGGCACGGGTGAAATCGAAGTCGTAGCCATTGCCCACCCACATGCCGTCCCAGCCCGGATTCCAGCCTTCCACCAGCACGCCACGGAAGCCGTGCGCGGCGGCGAAGTCGATCACCTTCTTCGTCTTCGCGGTGGTGGCCGCATGCTTCGGCCCGGTCGCCCAGCTCTCGTTGTCCAGGTGCATCGACCACCACACCCCCAGGTACTTGGCCGGCTTCACCCAGCTCACATCACCCAGCGCATTGGGTTCGTTGAGGTTGAGGATCAGGTCCGATTCGACCAGGCCACCGGCACGGTCGGCAATCTGCAGCGTGCGCCACGGCGTGGCGAAGGGCAGGGCGCGGCGCACCTTCCAGCCTTCGGCCGAGGGCGAGAGCTGCGCGCGCAGGCGCTGGCCCTCGGTGCGGCGCAGCCACATGCCGGCATAGTCCACCAGCGCCGCCTCGTGGATCGCCACGTGTAGGCCATCGCGGCTGCGCAGGGTCATCGGCGTATGCACCAGCGGAACCTCGCGCAGCGGCGTGCGCTGGTACAGGTACTCGTAGTGGATCGGTTCCCCGGCAGGGATCCACCACGCGGTGGAATCCTGCGCGATGGCGAACTCGGTCAGCTCGTCATCGATGATCGCTTCGTGCAGGTTCGGCTGCTCGGGGAACACGTAGCGGAAGCCGAGGCCATCGTCGTAGACGCGGAACACCACATCCAGCCGGCGCTTGCTGCCGGTGGTCTCGGTCAGCTGCACGATCAGCTCGTTGAAGTGGTTGCGGGTAATCCGGCGCTCGCCCCAGGGCTGTTCCCAGCGGTCATCGACGCTGCGTTGCTGTTGGCCGAGCAGGGCGAAATCCCGGTCCAGGCGCCCATCGCGCAAGGCAAAGCCCAGCTTCGAATCTTCCACCACGGTCTCGCCGAAACGCTCGACGCGATAGCGCGCGGTGCCACCGTCCAGCACCAGGCTGACCTTGAGCACCTTTCCCGGTGATTCGACGCTGGCCACCTGCGGCGCGGCCTGCGCCAGCGTGGCCAGGCCCAGCAGAGCCAGACCGAGCAGGTGCGCGAACACCGCGCGTACAGCAGTGGGTGACATCGGCATTTCCCCTCCCAAGGCGCCGTTGGCAGACCCGGACCATAAGCCAGCGCGGCAGGCCCGCTACCGCGCAACGCCATGAATACGTATGCAGCTGGACGCAGCCGACAGCCCCGCGTCTACCATGGGGCCAAGGCACCTTGAGGGAGGGGCCGCGCCCGCCCGCCGGCAACGACGGTGCGGACCTACAACGCGTGCAGAGAGGGAGGGAGGCCGACGGGCGCAAGCCGGTCCGCCGCTTCGATGCTGAAGATCATTTGCCTGACCGCTGCCCTTGGGGCAGCGCTGGGATCGACCGCGCAGGCGGCCGACCTGCAATTCGACGGCCGCCATGCGCGCGCCGAAGCCGCTGCCAAGGGCAGCTACGTGCTGCATGCGCCGAAGGCTGAGGTGCGTATCGCGCCCATGCCGATGCGCAGCCAGACCGGCAGCGTGATGTTCGATGCACTGTTCGCGCTGGCCCAGCAGGAGATGGACCAGGACCGCGTGGATGCGATCCGCGATCCCGCGTTCGACGAAGGCCGGCCGGTGCCATGCGAGTGCTTCCAGACCGGCGCGCGCTGGCCTTACGTGTGGACCCGCGATGTCAGCTTCGCCGCCGACCTGGCGCTGGCGCGGCTGGATCCGCAGCGCACCCGGCAGTCGCTGCAGTTCAAGCTGTCGGCAGCGCGCGATGGCCATACACCCGGCCTGTTCGTCGCGCAGGACACCGGTTCCGGCGGCAGCTGGCCGATCAGCAGCGACCGCGTGGTGTGGTTCCTGGCGGCACGTCACCTGCTGGAAGATCGCGCGTTTGCCGACCAGGTCTGGCAGGCGCTGCAGGGCACGCTGGCGCAGGATCGCGCGATGGTGTTCGACACGCAGATGGGCCTGTACCGTGGCGAGACCTCGTTCCTGGACTGGCGCGAGCAGACCTATCCGGACTGGACCCGCGAGGACGTGCGCTTCATTGGTGATTCCTACGCACTGTCCACCAACGTGCTGCACTACCAGGCACTGCGCCTGGCCGAACGCCTGGCCGGCCAGCACGGCGACGCCCGCGCAGCCGACTACAAGGCCTGGGCCGATGCGCTGGCGCAGCAGATCGATGCGCGCTTCTGGCGCGAGGACATGGGCCAGTACATGAGCTACATCGGCGAAGCCGCGCACCCTGTGCCGTACGTCAAGGTCGATCTGCTCGGGCTGTCGCTGGGCATCCTCGCCGAGGTGCTGCCGCCCGAGCGCGCGCGCCGTGCACTGGCTGCCTACCCGATGGGGCCAGCCGGCAGCCCGGTGGTCTGGCCGCAGGAATCGCAGCAGCCGATCTACCACAACCGCGCGATCTGGCCGTTTGTCAGCGCGTACTCTCTGCGTGCGGCGCGGCAGCTGGACGATGCGCCGCGCATCGCCGCCGAGATCCGTTCGCTGATGCAGGGCGCGGCGCTGGCCGGTTCCAACATGGAAAACTACGAACTGGTCAGCCAGGCGGTGCATGTCGAGGAAGGTGCGCTGAGCGGCCCGGTGGTCAACTCCGAACGCCAGCTGTGGTCGGTGGCCGGCTATCTGTCGATGGTGGTCGAAGGCGTGTTCGGCGTGCAGGACGATGGCCGCGTGCAGCCCAAGCTGCCGGCCGTGCTGGTGCCGGAGCTGTTCGGCACGCACCCCCGCATCACGCTGGAAGCCAGCGGCAGGCGCTATGTGCTGGAGCGCCCGCAGAACGTGGGCGATGGCCTGCTGGTGGCCGGCAGCACCATCACACGTGGCACGACTACCACGGTGCAGCTGGTCGCTGCCCCGGCAGCAACCGGTTTCGCTGCCACGACTGCGGATGCCAACGCGCGTGCGCCCGCAACACCGGCGGCACCGCAGGCCCTGCGCATGGGCACGGGCTGGAACGTTCCGGTGCAAGCCGAGCAGGTTCTGTGGAAGGACGGCAGGGCCCTCGTCGCCAGCAATGGCCCGGTGCACATCAGCGACGATGGCCTGCAGCACTGCCTCAGCCTGACCCGGCGCGAGGGTGCATTGGAATCACTGCACAGCCCGACGCTCTGCGTCGGTCCGCAGCAGGTGCTGAAGGGCGAGGAACGCTGGCAGTTCACCGCGGCCCAGGCCGGGCAGGTGCGCCTGCGCCTGCAGTACCGCAACGCGAACGGGCCGATCAACACCGGCGTTACCGCCGCGGTGAAGCAGCTGGTTCTGCAGTGCCCGGGCCAGCCGTTGCAGCGGCATACGGTCACCCTGCCGCACAGCGTGGCGGTGCAGGATTCGACCTCGGCAACGTTCGCAGTGCCCAAGGGGCGGTGCACGGTCACGCTTGAAGATGGCTTCAACATGAGCGCGCTGCAGCACTTCGCGCACTACACCGGCGGCAAGGGCGGGCGTGATGGTGTGCTCAACCAGGCCCAGGTGCAGGCACTGACGGTGGCGCCGGTGGCGATGGAAGAGGGCGCACGATGAGTCGTCCCGCCAAACCGCAGCTGTCGTTCTGGCAGATCTGGAACATGTGTTTCGGCTTCCTCGGCATCCAGTTCGGCTTCGCCCTGCAGAACGCCAACGCCAGCCGCATCTTCGAGACACTGGGCGCGGACATGGACGCGGTGCCCGGGCTGTGGATCGCGGCGCCACTGACTGGCCTGCTGGTGCAGCCGGTGATCGGTTACCTGTCCGATCGCACCTGGACGCGCTGGGGCCGTCGCCGCCCGTTCTTCATGATCGGTGCGGTACTGACTACGCTGGCGCTGCTGGTGATGCCGAATTCGCCGACGCTGTGGATCGCCGCCGGTACCTTGTGGGTGCTGGACGCCTCGATCAACGTGTCGATGGAACCGTTCCGCGCCTTCGTCGGCGATCAGCTGGCGCCGCGCCAGCGTCCGGCCGGCTATGCCATGCAGAGCTTCTTCATCGGTGTGGGCGCCATCGTCGCCAGCTTCCTGCCGTTCATCCTGGCCCACTTCGGTGTTGCCAATACCGCAGCTGCCGGCGAAGTGCCCGATACCGTGCGCTATGCGTTCTACTTCGGCGCGGTGGTGCTGCTGGCGGCGATCACCTGGACGGTGGTCAGCACCCGCGAGTACTCGCCGGCAGAGCTGGCCGGTTTCGATGACGCCGAGCCGCCGGCGCACCACGCAGGGGCTGCGATCAGTGGCCCGGCACCGTGGGCACAGGTGGCGCTGTGGCTGGGGCTGGGCGTGCTGCTGGCGCTGCTGATCGCCTGGCGGCAGGGCGACAGGATGCTGTACGTGCTGGCCGGCCTGTGTGCCGGCTATGGCCTGCTGCTGGCGGCCGCGCGTGCGTTGCCGGCCACGCATATGCTGGCCGCCATCGTCGGTGACCTGCGCGCGATGCCGGTGACCATGCGTCGTTTGGCGTGGGTGCAGTTCTTCTCATGGTTCGCGCTGTTTGCGATGTGGATTTACACCACCGCCGCGGTGGCGGGTATCCACTTCGGCTCGACCGATCCGCAGTCAGCGGCCTACAACGAGGGCGCCAACTGGGTGGGCGTGCTGTTTGGTGCCTACAACGGCTTCGCTGCGCTGGCCGCGGTACTGATTCCGCCGATGGTGCGTGCGATCGGCCTGCGCTGGAGCCACCTGCTCAACCTGTGGCTGGGTGGCGCCGGCCTGGTCTCGCTGATGTTCATCCGCGACCCGCACTGGCTGCTGCTGTCGATGGTCGGCGTCGGCTTCGCCTGGGCATCCATTCTTTCGCTGCCATACGCACTGCTGTCCGACAGTGTGCCGGCATCGAAGATGGGCGTGTACATGGGCATCTTCAATTTCTTCATCGTGATCCCGCAGCTGGTCGCGGCCAGTGCGCTCGGCTTCGCCCTGCGCGCCTGGCTGGGTGGCCAGCCGATGCATGTGCTGGTGCTGGGCGGCTGCAGCCTGTTCGTCGCCGGCCTGTGCGTGCTGCGGGTTCCGTCCCGTCCGGAGGTGGTGTGATGCGTGGTGCGCTGTCTGTTGCTGTTTCCCTGGTACTGCTGGCCGGCCATGCGGCGGCCGCGCCACGCCCGGACTATGTGGGCACCACCGAGCCGTTCGCCAGCGATGCGGTGTACTTCGTGGTCACCGACCGCTTCGTCAACGGCGACCCGTCCAACGACCATCGCGACCAGGGCGGCGCGCATCGCACCTTCGATATCCCGGTGCCGTGCCCGGACAAGGTGGACGGCAATATCGGCTACCTCGGTGGCGACTTCCGCGGCGTGCTCGACAATGCGCAGTACATCCGCAACCTCGGCTTCGGCGCGGTATGGATCACGCCGATCATCGACAACCCGGACGAGGCGTTCACCGGCAGCAAGGCGATCAGCTGTACCAGCACGCTGACCGATCGCGGCAAGACCGGCTACCACGGCTACTGGGGCATCAACTTCTACAAGCTCGATGAGCACCTGCCCAGCAAGGACCTGGACTTCGCGGGGTTGACCAAGGGCCTGCATGGCGCAGGCCTGAAGGTGGTGCTGGACATCGTCGGCAACCACGGCTCGCCAGCCTGGACCATGCCGACGCGGCAGCCGCAGTTCGGCCAGATCTTCGACAAGGACGGAACGTTGATCGCTGATCACCAGAATCTGCCACCGCAGAAGCTGGACCCGAAGCACAACCCGCTGCACGCGTTCTACAACAACATCGGTCCGGTCGACGGCAAGAACGGATCGATCTTCGACGGCAACCTTGCCGAGCTGTCCGACTTCAACCAGGACAATCCGGCGGTGATGGATTACCTGGTCGGCGCTTACCTGCAGTGGACCGCGCAGGGCGTGGACGCGTTGCGCATCGACACCATCGGCTGGCTGCCGCACCCGTGGTGGCATGCCTTCGTCAAGCGCATCCGCGCCGAGCACCCGGGCATGTTCATGTTCGGCGAAGCGTTCGATTACAACGCGGCGAGCATCGCCGAACACACCTGGCCGGCCAACGCCAATGTCAGCGTGCTCGACTTCCCGCTGCGCGGCGCACTGGAGCAGACCTTCGGCACCGCTGGAAAGGGCTTTGAAACCCTGGGCGAGCCGCTGCACCTGACCGGCGGCCCGTACGCCAATCCGTACGAGCTGATGAGCTTCTACGACAACCACGACATGCCGCGCCTGCAGGCCAGTGACAGCGGCTTCATCGATGCGCACAACTGGCTGTTCACCGCACGCGGCATTCCGGTGGTCTATTACGGCTCGGAAACCGGCTTCATGCGCGGCCGCGCCGAGCACGCAGGAAACCGTGCCTACTTCGGCCAGCCGCGTGTGGATGCCGCACCGGAGAGTCCGATCTTCGCGCCGCTGCAGCGTATCGCGCGATTGCGCGAAGCCACGCCGGCGCTGCAGCGTGGCCTGCAGGTGAACGAGCGCCTGCAGGGTGATGAAGCGGTGTTCTTCCGCGTGCTGCAGTATGGCGACGTGGCGCAGACCGCGCTGGTGCTGCTGAACAAGGGCGACCGGACCAGGACCCTCACCGTGTCGCGTTACGTGCAGGCGGGCCGCTGGCGCGATGCACTCGACGGCGGTTCGTTGCAGGTGGATGCATCCCTGAAGGCCGACGTGCCCGCGCACGGCGTGAAGGTGTACGTGCTTGACGCCGCCGTGCAGCAGCCGGCATTGCAGGCTGAGCTGGACAAGGCGATGGCCGACCAGAAGGCGCGGGATCAGCGGCTGGGGCGGTAGTGCCGGCCGCTGGCCGGCAACCCATGAATCCATGGCACCTGCCTACCGCTCTGGTGGGTGCCAACCTTGGTTGGCACGCTTTTCGAGCAGTCGAGCAAGCTCGACTCTACAATAGGCACCCCTCACGCCCCGCCGTACCGCCATGACCGACCTCGCCCCGCAGACCCCGATCGAAACCCTGCTGAAGGCGGCGATGGACGGGGCGGTGCCGATCCGCGCCTTCATGGAGGCCTTCGTCGCCTCCGAAGTGGTGCTGCTGACCGGCAGCCTGGTCACTCCCGACGGCAGCGGCTTCGACCCGCTGCTGTTCGACAAGCAGGGCACCCTGCATGTGGCCGTGTTCACCGACCCGTCGCGGGTGGGCACCTACAGCCAGCAGGCCGAACACCAGATCCGCTGGCTGATGCTGGACGTGCTGCGCCGCGTGCCGGGTGGCTATGGCGTGGTGATCAACCCCGGCACCACGCTGGGCTTCGAGATCTCGCCGAGCGGCATCGGCGAGATCCTGAAGGACTTCGCCCAGCGCTGAGTGGCCACCGCGCTATATTTGTAGAGTCGAGCCGTGCTCGACTGCCTTTCGCGCAGTGCGAGATCAGTCGAGCATGGCTCGACTCTACAGAACGCTTCCCCATCGAGGCATTGCCATGGAATTCAGGGTGCTACCCGCCGATGCATTGGAACGGCAGCAGTTGGCCCGGTGGTACCACGCCGAATGGGGCCGCGACGCTGGCCTGTCGCTGGAGCAGGAACTGCAGCGGCTCAATCAGCCGGGGGACGCCGAGGGTTTCCCGCACCTGATCGCCGCCTTCGATGGAGACCAGGTGGTCGGTGCCGTGCAGCTCAAGCGCCGGGAAATGCAGGCCTTCCCGCAGTACGAGCATTGGCTGGGCAGCGTGTTCGTGGCCGATAGTCATCGCGGGCGTGGGCTGGCTGGCGCGCTGGTCGAGCAGGCCGCGGCGCAGGCGGTGCGGATGGGGGTTTCCGAACTGTACCTGCAGACCGAATCCCTGGATGGCGGCCTGTATGCGCGGTTGGGCTGGAAACCGCTGCAGGAAGCCGACAACCGAAGCTATCGCGTGCTGGTGATGGTGCGCAGGTTGGCCGCATGAGCGCCGCAACGGCCCGGCACTCCCGCTCCGCACTGATCTTTCTGATCGCGGCCATCGTTGCCGCACTGGTCTCCATGCCCCTGCTGCGCGCGGTGGGCATGGTGCTGTGGCCGGTCTTCGTCATTGCCTGGCTGATCAATCTGGGCGCGGCCTGGCATCTGGCGCAGTGGGCACGCCAGCAGGGCCGTTCGTCGTGGGCCTACGGACTGCCGGCCGCGCTCGGTACCGTCGCCTCGATCGTGGTCTATGTGCTGTTGGTGTTGTTGGGGCCGAAGCGCGGGGCTCAGCCGGAAATCACCGGCTGAGTGCTTCGTTCCACTCGTTCCACAGGACACCATTCACGGCGTTGAGCAATGTCTGCTGGACCTCGATCAGTGTGTTGATCTCATCCAGCACCGCCTCTAGGTCAGTGATTGAGATCTCGAATCTGGCCGTGCACTGGCTCATGGCATGTGCAAATTCGGTGCCATGCGCTAGCTCGATGGCTTCCTGGAGGACATGAGGGGCGTCGCTGAGGTGGAGCTCCAGACGAACGTCTTCATCGCCCGTAATGAGGACACTGTCCTCGCCCAGCTCCAACTCGAGCTCAAAACCACAGTCGGCCAATACCTCGGCCGCCCAGTTCAGTGATGCGGAAATCCCCTGTGCGTTGAAGTAGATATGGCTGGACGTCATCGAGGCTTCCCAAGAAAATTTTGGGGAGAGTATCGCTCGATTTTACAGAAATCCTGATGATGCTTGAGTATCCCTAGCCAATCAGGTCGCCAAATGACGTATTTGGACTTAGCAAGTCATTCCAGTCCGCAGTAGTGATGCCAGCCATCTGACCGGCACCACCGCCTGCATCACATCGAGACCTTCTTCCGGTTGTCGTTGCTGACGCGGTCGATCAGCTTGTTGTACGGGTCGAAGCCCGCTTCATCCGGCTTTTCATCCACCGTCACCGTGATCTTCGGCTCGGCACTGGTGATGTGGTGGCGCTGCAGATACAGCACCTTCTGGTCGCGTTCCTTGCCGGAGGGCCCGTTGGCGAACACGCCGATCTCAACCCAGTCATCCATCGTGCCGTCGCTCTCCTTGCCCTTGCCGTCGGCATACTGCTTGGCGGCGTGCAGGTCCAGGGTCACGTCGTAGCGGCCGTCATCGCGCTTGCGGGCGCTGGCGCTCATCACGCGGTTGTCGTAGAAGCTGATCTTCTCGAACAGGTCGGTGACCAACTGCTGGCGATCAGCTGGCGTCTCGGCACGGATATAGTCCAGCAGTTCGCGTGAGGTGGTGTACGGCGGCTGCTGGTACCCCTTGTCCTGCAGGAAGCGCTTCAGGGCGCGGTTCAGGGCCTGCTCGCCGATCTCCTCGCGCAGCCGGTAGAACACCAGCGAACCCTTCTGGTAGTGGATGTACTGCTGGTTTTCCACGCGCTCCAGCGGCTGCTCCTCGATGGCCTCGCCACCGCGTCCGGACAGGTAGCCATCCAGCTCGCGCTTGAGGAACTGGCGCATGTGCTGGCGGCCGTACTCCTGCTCCATCACCATCAGCGCAGAGTACTGCGACAGCGACTCGGACAGGACCGTCGCGCCCTGCACATTGGCACCGATTACCTGGTGCGCCCACCACTGGTGCGCGATCTCGTGCGCGGTCACGTAGAACACGTAGTCCACCTTGTCCGGGTCACGCAGGTCGGCGATGAAGCCGATGGCCTCGGAGTAGGGGATGGTATTGGCGAACGACTGCGCGAAGCGCGCATAGCCCGGAAACTCGATGATGCGTACCTGGCGGTGCTGGTAGGGGGTGAAGTTCGCTTCGTAGTAGGCCAGCGATTTCTGCACCGCTTCGATCATCCGGTCCACGTTGTAGCCGTGCGCCGGGTCGAAGTAGACCTCGATCGGGATGTCCTTGTACTTCGCCTTGCGCACCTCCCAGCGTGCCGACAGATAGGCGTAGAAGTTCAGCATCGGCCGATCCATGGCGTAGCTGAAGCAGCGGCGGCCATTCACCGTGGTCTCCTTCTGCAGGTAGCCCGGGGCCAGCGCCACCTGGTCCGGTGCGGTGCAGACCGTGGTGCGGAAATCGAGCCAGTCGGCGTCGTTGGAAATGTAGGTGTTGGCGCGCGCGGCTTCGTCTTCCAGCTTGGGCATGCGCCGCGGCTCACCCAGGCCGCGCTTGCGCCGCTCGTTGCGGTCGCTGATCTCGGCGCCTTCGTTGTAGCCGAACGACGGCAGTACGCGGCTGTTGAAGAACGTGCCGTTGTCGACGATGTTGCTCGGCGCCTGGCCGGCGGTGATGCCATTGGGTTTCTGCACCACCCGGAAGTGGACGTTGCGGCTTTCACCCGGTTGCAGTGGCGCGGCCAGGCGGTAGATGCGGTAGCCAAGGTCGGCGTCGTGCATCGACAAGGTCTGCCCACCCAGGTCAGCCGCGACCAGCTGCTTGTCGTCGCCCATCGAGACATGCACGTCCTGGATCGGCACGGCATGCGTGTTGCGCACCGTCCAGTTCGCATCGATCACCATCGACTGCGATTCGGGGAACAGGTCAACGCGGTTGTCCACCGCCACGATGCGAGGCTGCGGCAGGTTGCGGTACTTCGACAGTTCACGCTCGTAGCGGGCCTGCAGATCCAGCTGCTGGTCGGGCGAGATGAACTCGTTGCGGATGTTGGTGCTCCAGTACAGCCAGCCGCCCACGCCGATGAAGGCCAAGGCCGCTACTCCAGCGAAGACGCCGGTCGGACCGCGCAGGCGGCGGCCGGCCAGGGCCAGTCGCTGGCGCAGCCCTTGGCTGACGCCACGCACCCAGAATGCCGATGCCAGGCACATCAAGGTCAGCAGGAACAGGGCCCAGTAGCCCTGGAACGCCAGCTGCCCGGTCAGGAAGTGGCCGTAGCCGTTCATGTCCGAATAGGGCGCGTTGGGCCAGCTGCCGAAGTTGTACAGGTTCTGCGTGTAGTCGAGCAGGCCGAGCACACCCTGGCCGATCATCACCACGATCAGCAGTGCGTAGCCGACGAACTTGTTGTTGGTGAGCACCTGCAGCACCAGCGCCAGGCCGCCCATCAGGATGTAGACCACCGAATCCAGGGCCAGGCTGCGCAGGTACAGCAGCGGCTCAAGATGCGTGTAGCCCTTGGCCAGCTGCACACCCATCGCCGCCAGCGCGCCGGCGGCCTGGAAGCAGACGATCACCGCCAGCAGTGCAGTGAACTTGGCCAGCAGCGGCACCCAGTTCGGCACCGGCATGGCATCGGTCACTTCATTGATGCGCGCGCTGCGTTCCTTCCAGACCAGCTCACCGGCGAAGAACAGCACGATGATCACCAGCAGCCAGCTGAAGGCGCCCTGCAGGCCCATGATCATCTGCGAGGTGACCGGCCAGATCGAGGTGCCGTACAGGGTCTGCCGGAACAGCGCGCTGGGCAGGAAGTTGGCCAGGCCCAGTACCAGCAGCACGATGAACGGCACGCTGCGCAGGACGCCGCGTGTATCGAAGCGGACCTGGCGCAGGAACTGCTGCCACGCCGTGGTGGTAGTGAACGCCGGTACCACGCGCGGCAGCGTTGCGCGGGTGGGGCGGACGGCGCCGGCATCGGCAACCGGTTGCGCCTGCCTGCGGCCCCAGCGCCGACGGCCACTGCCGCTGCGTTCGGTGCGGAACAGCGCGAAGGTGGCGGTGAACAGCGCGGCAGCCACGCCCAACCACAGGGCGCGATTGGCCAGCAGGTAACCGGCCAGCTCGGGAATCCCGTTGTTGCGTTCGGCGGTGGACCAGTAGCGGATCGTGCGGCCCAGTGCGCGCATGCCCAGCGGTTCGCTCAGCACCGCGATCCACGTGTTGTCGATGTCGCGCAGCAGGGCCGCGCTGGCGCCGTACAGCACCAGGTAGGCCACCAGGCCGATGTAGACCCACAGGATCGAGCGCGTCAGCGCCGCCAGCAGCGACAGCAGCGCGGTGGTGAACAGCAGGTTCGGAATGACGATGACCGCGAACGTCCACGCATAGCCCTGCCAGCTGATCGGGCCCATGCGCTCGGGATCGACCCACGGCATGAACGGCGCCAGCCACAGGCCGAAGGCGATCAGGACGTAGACCAGCAGCCCGGCCGCCAGGGCGGCAGCGATGCGCCCGGCCAGGTAATCGCGGCGCTTCACCGGGCTGGCGAAGATCAGTTCGGCGGTGCCGAGTTCGAAGTCACGCAACAGCGCGTTGCTGACGAACAATGCGGTGACCAGCATGCCAAGCAGGGTGAAGATGCCCAGCATCTGCGCGATCACGGTGGGCGCGTTGCTGTGCACGTTGCCAGTGCCGCCACCGATCTGCACGGCGTCGCTGGAGGCAGCGGCGAAGGCGAGCAGGGCGAACAGCCCGGCCAGCAGCCACAGCAGCGGGGAACGCAGCTGCTCGCGCAGCTCGAAGCGGAAGAAGTTGAGGATCATGGCGTGCTCCGCTCAGGCTGCCGCGCGGGCACGGGCCTGCAGGCGCAGGCGCTGGAAGTACACGTCCTCGAGGTCGGGAGCTACGGCCGCAAAGCCGTCACCGGGGTCGTTGGCGCTGTGCACGTGGATCACCGGGCGGCCACCGACCAGGCGGGTCGACAGCACCACATAGCGCGCTTCGTGGTCGGCCAGTTCAGAAGGATCGACCTGCTTGCGCCAGACCTGGTGCTGCAGGGCGTCGATGGCTTCGGCAGGACGGCCGGTCAGCAGCACCTGGCCCTTGTTCATGATCGCCATCGTCGGGCACAGATCGGTTACGTCCTCGACGATGTGGGTGGACAGGATCACCGCCACGTTCTCGCCGATGGCCGCCAGCAGGTTGAGGAAGCGGTTGCGTTCTTCCGGGTCGAGGCCGGCGGTGGGTTCATCGACGATCACCAGCCGCGGGTCACCCAGCAACGCCTGGGCAATGCCGAAGCGCTGGCGCATGCCGCCGGAGTACGTACCGAGCTTGCGCTTGCGGGCGTCCCACAGGTTTACCTGCTGCAGCAGCCCATCGACCACCTCGCGGCGCTGGGCGCGCTGGGTCAGGCCCTTGAGCACCGCGAAATGCTCCAGCAGGTCCAGCGCGCTGACTTTCGGGTACACGCCGAAATCCTGCGGCAGGTAGCCGAGCCGGCGGCGCACCGCGTCCTTGTCGCGCAGTACGTCGATCGGCGCCTCGCCTGGAATGCTGAGGGTCGCCCTGCCGCTGTCGGCCTCCTGCAGGGTGGACAGCGTGCGCATCAACGACGACTTGCCGGCGCCGTTCGGGCCGAGCAGGCCGAACATGCCGCGCGGGATGTCCAGGTTGACGTTGTTGAGGGCATGCACGCTGTTGGCGTACGTCTTGGACAGCGAATCGATCTTCAGCATGCGACGTACACCTTTCAATGGGCGATGTCTGCGCGTTATCCGCGCATCAGCCTCCGTGCGCATCCGCCGTTGGTCATGGGGGGAGAATTCCGCCGTCGCACGTTGGGGCGTGGGGCGGTGGCCTGGCAGCGCTTACCCGCGCAGCGAAGATTCCCGCACCACCAGCTTCACCGGGATGCTCTGGCTCTCCACCGGTTGCCGGCCGATCAGTGCCAGCAGGCGTTCCACCAGCAGCTGTCCGGCCTGCTTGGTGTCCTGCTGCACGGTGGTCAGCGCCGGGGATACCGAGGCCGCCAGTGGGATGTCGTCGAAGCCGGTCACCGCCACGTCCTGCGGCACCCGCAGGCCGGCTTCGCGCAGGGCCCGCATCGCGCCGATGGCGATCAGGTCGCTGGCCGCGCAGATCGCATCGATCGGTTCACCGCGCGCCAGCAGCACCTGGCAGGCCTCCTGGCCGGAAGCCTCGGTGGTGATCGCATCGTGCTGCAGCGCCGGCTCCGCAGCCAGGCCGTGTTCCTGCAGGGCCGCGACATGGCCGCGGTAGCGCTCCTGGAATTCGGGGTAATGGCTGGAGGCATGGCCGAGGAAGGCGATGCGGCGGCAGCCCTGCTGCAGCAGGTGGGTGGTGATGTCGTGCCCGCCCTGGAAGTTGTCGCTGCCGATCGACACGCCGGGCTGGCCGGGCAGGGCGGCGCCCCAGCGCACGAAGTGCGTGCCCTGTTCGACCAGCCGCTGCAGGCGGTCGCGCGATTCGTGGTAGTCGCCGTAGCCGAGCAGGATGATGCCGTCGGCCTTGTTGCTGTCTTCGTAATCGGCCTGCCAGTCGGTGGACAGCTGCTGGAACGAGACCAGCAGGTCTTGCCCGTGCAGGGCGCAGGCGCGAGTGATCGAGCCCAGCATCGAATGGAAGAACGGGTTGATCAGCGAGTCGTCGTTGGTCGGGTCTTCGAAGAACAGCAGGGCCAGCGTGCCCGCATTGCGCAGGCGCAGGCTGGAGGCGTTCTTGTCGACCTTGTAGTTCAGCTCGCGGGCGATGCGCAGGATGCGCTCGCGGGTCTCGGCGTTGACCATCGGGCTGCCCCGCAGGGCCCGCGACACGGTCGGCTGGGAGACCCCGGCCAGGTGGGCGATGTCCAGGGAGGTGGCTTTGCCTTTGATGGTCATGGGCACGCGGGAGGGGGCAGGGTGGAAGGTGCCTGGGCATGATGCCATGCGGTGGCTGCCGGCCGTCCTGGCCGTCACTGCTTGTGGCCACGGTCGCGGTCGTGCGACGGTCAACACCATAGCCTGATGGAGCCAAGCGGTGACCTTTCGCCTGTACCCGGGTGTCCCCGACGATTTCGAGGCGCGGATCCGCATCCTTGCGCCAGAGGAGGGGGGGCGTCGCAGCCCCGCCCGGAATGGTATCCGCTGGGATTTCGCCTATGCCGATGACGCCGGGACACCCGAGCTGTTCATGATCTGGCCCGACTTCCGGCACGCTGAGGGCGACAGCTGGGCGACCGAGCTGCCGCTGCCGGTGGGAGAGTCCCTTCTGGCAGGCCTGACCGTGGTCAATGAGGTGCTGAGGGCGGGGTTGCACCGGGAGCGTATCCAGCCGGGCGTGCGCTTCCACTGCCATGAAGGGCCCAAGGTGGTGGCGGTGGGGGAGGTTACGCGGGTCACCGGCCTGCTGCTGGATCGTCCCCTGCTTCGTTGAGGCCGGTTCCGACCCGGATCGGCCGGATTCCCGACGGGCCGGGGGCGAAGGGAATGGTAAGATGCCTCGTTCCGATATCCCCCATTCGCAACCGTGGGAGGTCCAGCGTATCGGCACCCCGTCGGGTGTGCTATCACTGGTCCAGCCCCGGACAACGGAAGAATCCATCTATGGCGCGCGGCATCAACAAAGTCATCCTGGTCGGCAACCTCGGCAACGACCCGGACGTGAAGTACACCCAGAGCGGCATGGCGATCACCCGCATCAGCCTGGCCACCACCAGCGTCCGCAAGGACAAGGATGGCAACCAGCAGGAACGTACCGAATGGCACCGCGTGGTGTTTTTCGGCAAGCTCGGCGAGATCGCCGGCGAGTACCTGCGCAAGGGCAGCTCGGTCTACGTCGAAGGCAGCCTGCGCTACGACAAGTACACCGGCCAGGACGGCGTGGAGAAGTACTCCACCGACATCGTTGCCGATGAAATGCAGATGCTGGGCGGCCGTGGTGACGGCGGCGGTGGCGGCGGCGGTGGCAACTACGGCGGCGACCGTCCGCAGCGCCAGCAGGCGCCGCGCCAGGAGTACGGCGGCGGTGGCGGTGGCCAGCGCGGCGGCCAGGGCGGTGGCTATGGCAACCAGGGCGGCAATCAGGGCGGCGGTTACGGCAACCAGGGTGGCAACCAGCGTCCGCAGCCGCAGCAGGCGCCGCCGATGGATGACTTCGCTGACGACGATATTCCGTTCTAGCGAATACTAGATCAATAGTGGTGATATAGCTTCGAGGAAGGCCCTGTTTTTACAGGGCTTTTCTTTTTTTTACGCTGACTTGCGTAGTCGAAAATTTCATATACAGTTGTACATATGTAAAAACAGTAGAAGAACAGTGATGGCCATGCTGTCAGTTCATGTGCTTGGCGAAGGAGAACGAGTTCCAATGCTCCACGACGAGCAGGGCGTGCCTTTGTTCTACCCGACCCTGTTTGCTACTTCCCAGCTTCGGAATGCCGGGGCAGCCGTCAACACGATCCGAAACAAGCTTGCCGACATCGTTGTACTTCTGCGCTGGGAGCAGGCCAATGGCCGAGACCTGATCACCGAGTTCCGCAGCGGGCGCCTTCTCACAGTTTCAGACATAGTCTCGCTTCGAGATTTCGCCAAGCTCGACATGCGGGAGTTGAGTTCAGTGGGAGAAGGTGACAAGAAACGAAGCGTCGTCATCGATTTTCTCGAGGCGCGAGTTGCCTCAAATCAGGTGCTGGCCACCATTGGTGGGCAACAGCATTTCAACCGTATCAGCACGTTTGCCGACTATCTGGAATTTACGGCTTCGGTCGTTACACAGCACCAGAACTCGTCTCGAACCGCTCAAGAAATTGCGCGGATGGCTAGAACCATTCGCAAGCACCGACCGCGCGGGTTGGCAAAACAGAGGGATGACGATTTGGATCTGCGCTCGCCACCCTCCGAGTTGGTCGAGCGATTCATGGCGATAGGCACTGAGGGTGATCCGCGCAATCCGTTCCGGCATCCGGAAGTCCAGCTCCGCAATGCCATCATCTTCGGGCTGCTAAGACACACCGGAATGCGACGAGGAGAGCTATTGAGCTTGCGACTCGACCAGTTCGACTTGGGCCATGAGCCGCACGTCTGGGTTCGGCGCAATCAGGATGATAAGCATGACCCGCGACCCTATCAGCCGGTAACGAAGACCAAGGAGCGGCCATTACCGATACCTGAGGCGCTCGCCAATCAGATCGACCGTTACATGCTGAATGTCCGTTCCAGGATCGGCCCCGCCAGAAGGCATCCGTATCTACTTGTCTCGCACAGGAAGGGCGATACATGGGGCAAGCCACTCTCCACCTCAGCTCTGAGTAGCCAGATCTTTTCGCGGATGCGCGCGGTGGACCCCGCCTTTGAGGCGATCCATCCCCACGCCTTTCGACACCATTTCAATTACGAGCTTTCCGTCAACATTGACAAGCACAACGCCAAGATCCGGTCGGGTGAAGATGCTGAGGCATTGCCGTTCAGCGAGGCTAGGGAGCTGGATGTTCGTGCTTTCCTGAATGGTCATCGCAGCAAGGCATCGGGAGCGACGTACAACCGGCGCCACATTCGTGAAGCCAGCGACAAGGCTGCTCGTCAGGTGCAGGCCGCTCATCCCAAGCGTAGCGATAACTCCAAGGGGGGCGGTGGTGATCCGCGCTAATCCAAAGCAGGTCGATGTCGAGGGAAAGTCGACCGCTCAGACAGTGTCTAAGGATGGTTATCCCTTCAAGCCTTCGGATAAACATTGGCAATTAAACAAGGACGTGCAGATTTCACTAGCGCTGCCGGGGGTGGTTGAAGCTAGAACCGAGGCTGGCTTTCGCGCCACGCTGTTGCGCTATGCGGAAGAGGCATCCGCTCGTCATGCGCGAAATATGGAGACGCGTTTCAAGCGATACCTGCGGGATACAGGAGCGTCGCGGGTGACCGTGGTTGACCTCATCAACTGGCGCGCCAGCCTTGCGGCAGACGAGCAATATCAGTTAGGCGGCCTGAAGGGCTTCCTGCTTGCCTGGCACGACTACGGATTTGACGGCGTCACCAGCGAAGTCGTTGATCTCCTCCAAAGCTGGCGAATAAAGGGGAACGAAAAGGGGGCGGCCGTTGCTAGTGGTTGCCCCGAGAATGGGCCCTACACCGACCTCGAGATGGCTGCGCTCCTGGATTGGGCGAACCTCGCGGTAGCACGAAAGGACATTGCATTCGAGGACTACGCATATCTGCTCACCTTGGCGATGACCGCGCGCCGTCCCGTCCAGATCGCTGCTCTCAGGGGGCGGGATCTCGTTCGTGAAACAGGTGAAGGCGCGCCCATGTTTAGGCTCAACATTCCGCGAGCCAAGCAACGTGGCATCGCTTTTCGAGGTGCCTACCGGTCTCTTGCCATCCTTGAAGACCTATATTTGGTGCTTCGGCAGCAGCATCGACAGTCCGTCGCCGCAGTTTTCGAGGCGATTGGGGGGACGGTTGATCCTGCCTTGGTAGGTGAGGTGCCGATCTTTCTCAATCGCAAGAAGCTTGAGGATGTTGGAAATTTAGACGAGCTCACCGACTATCTGATGGGTGGCGCGCCAGATCAACTGCATGCAAAAATTGACTCGCTCGATTCCGCTCTACAGCGTTGCGCGAAGGCGTCGACTGCGCACTCGGAGCGTACTGGTGAGTTTATTCGTTTTTCCGCACTGCGATTCCGACACACGCGAGGCACGAAGCTTCGCCGAGAGGGATTCGGTGCATTCATCATCGCCGAGTTGCTGGATCATTCCGACACCCAGAACGTCCACGTGTACACGGAGAACACCGCTCAAGAGGCGGTAGTAATCAATGAGCTAGTGGGTGCTCGACTCGCTCCCTTCGCGCAAGCCTGCCTCGGCAAGCTTGTCCACTCTGAACGTAAGGCAGTTCGCGGTGACGATCCGCGGAGCCGTGTGCCGAATGATCGTCAACACGCGGTGGGGACCTGCGGTAACTATGGATTCTGCGCTAGCGGCTACCGAGCCTGCTACACATGCTTTCACTTCCAGCCGTGGGTCGACGGGCCGCATGAAGAGGTGCTGGTGGACCTATATGCCGAGAAGGAGCGCACCCGGGAGGCAGGCTGTTCCAACGTCATTGTTAATGCTAATGACCAACTGATCCTTGCTGTCGAGCACTGTGTTTCGATGTGCAAGGATGCGAGGGCTCAGATGCTCGACGCGAATCTGTTGGAGGCGGGCACCCATGGGTGATGTCGTCCAGTTCGTTCCCCGCGCTGAGCGCGAAGCCAGCGGAAACCTTGCCGACTTCATACGCTTGGCAAAAGAGGGTCTGACTGCCTTCGCGAATGGTGGCGCTTGGGATCGCGACAAGTGGCAGCAAAACGAGACCATAGTCGTCTTCGCGACGAAAACAGCACCTCTGAACTCATACTCTTTCACGCCCTTCGTCGAACCATTCATGCAGTTCGCAAAGGCATACATTCGATACAGATATAGCCACAGGCCAGTCAAGAGCTTGGCAATGATGCTCCAAGCACTTCGCTGCGTGGAGGCAGGATTGCTGGCGGCTTGCGGCCGAGGAGATGTCGGACTCCTGAGTGGTGCGGTAATGGACGTTTGCGCCAACAAGTGCAAGGAGTTCTACTCCAGCGAGGACGTGCACCACAAAACCGGGCTCCAACTTCAAGCTGTATTCGACTTCTTACGTGAGAAGAGCCTTGTCCCGTCGTTGCCGGCTTGGAAGTCTCCTTTCAAGAAGCCGGTGATCCTGACCGAGGATCTCGGCGAAGCGGGACAGGCCCATCGCATGGAAAAGCTTCCCACCAATGAGGCAATGCTCGCAGTTGCTGACGTGTTTGCCCAGGCCGACGATCGGGAGAGTCAGTTTTACTCATCAATCTTCATCCTGCTTATGGCCGCGCCAGGCCGCGTCTCCGAAGTGCTGAAGCTTCCTATTGACTGCATCCAGTGGGAGGAAGATGACGACGGTAATCTTCAGATGTTCCTGCGTTGGAATGCGGCCAAGGGCAAAGGAGCGACGAGGAAGTGGGTCGTGCCTGTCATGCATGACGTCGTGAAAGAGGCCGTCCGGCGCCTGATCGAAATCGGTGCTCCTGCACGTGAGTTAGTCAGGGCGGCGTTCGAAGGCTCCACGTCTTCGTCTGAAGATGTCGGCACGTCCAATCTCATCAAAGAATTTGGCGGCTTCTACTGGCCCTTCCTTGATGAGAAGAGGGTGCTGACGACCTGGAGTGCTCTGTGCCTGCATCGAGAGAATGAATTCAGTCGCGAGAAGGAAATTAGGCCAGACTCATGGCGGATTCCAAGCGCTAACGAGGTGAATAAGCGCTTGGGCGCTGGCAGCGGCCACGGCGAATCTCTCTTTGACCGTATGGGCCTGCGGAATTTGGATGGCACGCGCATCACGTTGACATCGCACCAGCTCCGTCATTGGCTCAGCACGATGTCAGAACGGGCGGGCATGGACGACTACAGCCTGGCGCGCTGGGCCGGTCGCGCAAAGGTTTCCGACAACCGTCATTACGACCATCGCTCGCCGGAGGAACGCCTAGAGGCTGCCCGTGGGCTGCTTCCGATGCAGCCTGCCCCATTGCTCGAGCGCATCAAGCAGCGTCAGCCGGTGACGTATCAGGAACTTGGGACTGATCGGCTGGGAACGGCCAAAGCCACGCTCTATGGCATGTGCGTGCACGACTACGCCATGGCACCGTGCCAGAAACAGCGCGAATGCATGACCTGCAAGGAGCATGTTTGCATCAAGGGTGATCACGTTGCGCTAGACCGGATTCGCCTCTTGGAGGCGCAGACGGAAAAACTGCTCCAGCAGGCCATGAAAGCTCATGAGGATGGCGACTTTGGTGCCGACCGCTGGGTGGACAATCACAAGTGGAAGCTCGCGCACGTCAAGGCAATGAGGATCGCATTGGAGCATCCCAATGTTCTGGAGGGAGCGGTCCTCAGGATTCCGGATGGGCACGATCCTTCTCCGGTTCGCCGTGCTCTCATGGATCTTGGCGTTGTCGAAGTGCCCTCCATGGATGCGCTTGGTCCGAAAATGATTGCCTTGGCTCTTACCTGACCCGCCATGCCAAAGAAGATCATCACCAAGGCAACGCTGCCAAAGATAATGCGTGAGCTGGATCGCTGGGACGGCAAGCTCACTTGGCCGCTATTCTGCGAGCGCGCCGCAAAGGTGCTGGACGTGCCTTCGATCTCGAAGCACACGATGTACCTTTATCCTGCCGTCAAGGAGCGGTTTCAGCAGCGTCAAAAGGATTTGCGTGAGGCGAGAGATGCGCTCCCGAGAGATTTCACGTTGGACGCCGCTATCCGCCGCATCACTGACTTGGAAGCGCAGGTTAAACGGTTAGAGGACACCAACAATCTGCTTCTTGATCAGTTTCGTCGATGGCAATACAACGCCTACGCGAACAACGTTCGTATGGACTTGCTTGCATTGGACAAGCCGTTGCCTGAGGTGAACCGTTCTGGTCGCCGGAAAGGTGAAAAGAAGAAGAGAGAGAATAGCGAGCAGTGACCTGGAAGTGGTCTCTTTTGAGAGGTCACGGCAGCTCCGCCGGTCGCAATGCACGCTACTGAGTAGTAGAGCCTCGGTTCGGACCGATCAGAATCGGCTGCCGGCTCTTATCGGCGCCTTGCAGGAAGGGATCCGGACACTGAAAGAGCGGTGCGCGCAAGAAGACCAAGCTACGCACGGTCGATCTGTTCGAGGTGTGGTGCGCATTGCTGTACGTAGTGCTCTTAAGTCGAACCTAACATTCGCTTGGATGAGACGGGGATCCTGTAGTGCTGTTCCTGCGCGCTATAGCCTGCAGCGGAGTGCGCCCCTCCGACCATGTGCGGCTGCTGTAGCCGATTCACCGCAACCGCGTGATGCAGATAGGCGCTAAAGATCTGAAGTGCGCTTCCCTCGCCGTCCCGTGGAGATTCAATGGCGTAGGAGGAGTTAGGGTCGGTGGTCACATCGCCGTGGACGTTCGGATCCGTTCCGGCAACGCATGAGAAGGACCAGGCGGGGCCGTCTAGAACACAGATGCAGTCGGGCAACTGTTCAATTTCCTCAATCCCAAGCTGCTTGAACAGTTCGCCGGAGTTCATCGCTTCAGGCAGCTTTCGGAGGGCGCGCGCAGAATATGCGATTACTCCCGCAAAGTACGTATTGCGGCGGATGGATGCAGCTTCCATCACGTCGACCGCAGATTTGATGTTCTCAAGGGCCTCGACCAGGCTGCCCGCCCAGCGGTAGTGTCGCCCCTTGGGGGTGAGAAACGATGGGCTGGTACTCATCCGGACGGTTTCTCTCACTATTTCTAGAGAGCTCTTGACCTCAATGATCGCAGCAACGGATTCAGGCCTAACGATCGAAAATTCATCGGCGCGAAACAGCGGGGTAAAGTCCTGCTTGTCATGCGCGAGGCAGTCGATCTGACGCGAGGATCGATCAACCTGATTGTCTTGCTCTCGATCATGATCGGTCACGAATCCGCTGGTAACCAGGAAGCGTGATGGGAGATGCTGCTTGAGGAACTCTCGCAGACTCGCTTCCCGATATGCTCCCAGCGTGCCCGGGTGGCTGGTGAAGAGGCTGATCCTCTTCCCGTCAGCAAGGAGTTTCTGGGCTTCCAAGCGGTAGGACGTTGAGACGCTCATTGTTCCGATGACTCCAAATGGGGCGTCCTCTCTGCCGGGGCGGGTTGAGGAGCTTGATGGACTACTGCAAGGGACGGCTTGCTCCCGCTTCCTCTCCATTGGAAGGAGAGGGGGCTGGCTCTCCAAGCTCCTTCAACGACGCCTGAAACGCCGCTATCGGCGTGAACAGCTTGAACTTTAGCCTCGGAGTTCAGAGAACGCGATCAGGATGCCCATGCCTGCCGCATCTTGGCCTCGGTGGCCGGCTCAGGTTTCGCATGATATGCGTTGGTTATCGGGTTGCATGCTTTTTATGAAGGCCTGCTTGCTCGTCACTTGATTTCTCGACCGTCTCGGACAATTCAATCTCGCCATTTATCGGGTACAGCGCTGTTCTCAAGGGGCTCTCAACTTGGCGAACTCGCAAGTAGCGAAGGATGAGTCAGGAGCTGCCGGATTCCCAGGTCAAAGAAGGAATGCGCACTGTTGTTCCACGGTATTTGCCATTGCTCCGGCGAGTTGGAGTCCTCCAGTATCTGGTGGCATCAAAGCTGGGTTGCTCGGATCGCCTGATAGTCCTCGAGCGGACATGTCGATATGACCTATGCGCAGAAGCAACTGATACTTGAGATGAGAGGGCGCCGGGTCTGTGCGAATCCTTGGACCACCGTGGCGACTATTGATCGATGGCCCTAGAATTGGTTCCTAAAAGCCACCTTCAGGAAGAGGACAAGGGATGTCTGCCATGCTTCAGTCGGATGAGTTCCCGTGGGAAGAGCTGATCGCGGACCAGGGACTGGCTCCGACGAACATCGTACTGACGGCTAACACTGGCCGTGCGGAGCGGGTGGCCAAACTGGTCAACTTGATGCTGATCTCCACGGTCGACTCGGGGGAGGCTGCATTCAGTCAGGTCTGTGTTCTATTGCCCCCCGATGTTCCGGATACGATCCATCAAGACGTGATGAATGACATGGCTCGGCGCCATGGTGGATCCGATGAGGTTCACGCACAAGCTGTGTCAGGGCGCCTCCATGTGCACCGCGTTACGTCCCTGAATGCCGCTGAGCTGGTCGCGTTAATTACAGACCTTCCTGATGGAAGCTTTGCCATTGTCCTCGACGCGTCAAGGTATCGTGCGCCAGACGCGGCCAGCATAAGCTCATCATTTGGGCTGCCGGAGGACCGCTGGATTCCATCCTTGATCTGGCTGGCGGATGCGTGTATCGAGCGTTCATCAGCTCCCAGATGTGTTCTGATCGATGCGGGTGCGTCACCGCCACAGTTGGAGCGTAACATTGATGCCTTCCGGGATCTTGACTGCCTGGTGTGGGCGGTTGGCGGTCAGGCCGCGGTAGCTGATGACGAGATCCTCAGATTCAAGCGATGGGTTGCCCGAGTCAAGCGAGGGGATGTCCTGACTGTCCTGGATGAAGTTGACGTTCTTGAAGCCACGTCCAGCCAGTCAAAACTCATAATGAAGGCTGACCTTCTGCATAAGGGCGGAAGGTCGTCTCGTGCCGCGGAGCTTCTTCAACCCCTTTGGGCCTCTGCGGAACGTCTTGCTCCGTTTGTAGGAATTCGATTAGCTGCCATCGCAGTTGCTGGTGGGGACAGGGTAGGCGCAGCGGTGTTTCTAAACGGATGCGCCGCCAAGCTTGACGATCCTCAGATGATGGAGGATGCCCTTGACCTGGCACAAACGCTACAGTCCGAAACGATGACGCGTCATTGTTTGTCCTGGTTGGCCCGGTACCAGCCTGATTCGGCGGCGCTACAAGAGCATCAGCTGCAGGCCATGCTTGTCGCCTGTCGTGACGGGGGCACGATCCAGTGCAATGACATTGCAGGTCTCCCCCTCACAGCCTATGTCGATCTCATTCTTGCCAGCGTTCATCGCCAAGAGGTTCCGGACTACTCTGCAACTATTTCGGGTCTTGGGACAGAGTGGGAGCATCTTCACAGTGAGACCGTACTTGCGTGCGCACTTGATGCGATGCGACGAGACCTGCCCGTTCAGGCGGCAATGCTTGTGGTCGGCCTGTCTCCGGTGGCGGGGCGCGTCAGTGCCTCGAGCCAGCTTCTACTCTGGACAATTGAGCGCTTGCTGATCGCTGGACAAGGGGATCATCGTGAACTCATCAGCGATGCCGTCCTGTGGGCGCTCAGGTACTTGGCTGCTCACCCTGCTGATACGCACGTTCGTGAGCGGCTTGACGAGCTTCTTTCCATTGATAGTGCTGGCGTGAATGGCATCGCACTGCTGGCTCACGCGGTTCTCCGACTCATTGATATCCAGCAGGTGTCCGAAACCTCCCTCCACCGGCCTTCAGTGCCGGCGGGGGCGTGGCAGGATGAGGAGTGGCTGGGCTTCTACCGTTCGGCCACGGAATGGATCACCCAAGATGGGGTCGTGGACCTGGCGACGGTGCGCCTTCCGATAGAATTACTTACGCTGAGTGCTGATGAGGTACTGGCAAAGCTCAAGGTGCTGGCACAGTATGTCGTCGAGCAAGAGCAGCCTGACGATTACGCCGTTCTGAATCAGATGTTGATGATCGCGTTCGCGGTAGTGCCGCATGCGGACAACTCGAGCGCGGATCTTGAGCTGCTCAGGTTGGTGGCTACACGGCTGGTCATTACCGGTGAGGCCCAGCTTGCCCGCGACCTGGTCGAGTCGGGTTTGTCTGCCACGCATGATGATCCTCATCGACTTCGTCTTGCGTGGCATGCCTATGGCGATGTGTTTCATCGGATGCAGGACCATCCAAGGGCACTGCTTTCCTTCGGTTGCGCGGTCGCGAGCGGTGGAGATATCGGGCTGGAGCAGGCGTACTATGAGAGCGTTGCCTTGGCAAGAGCCCTGCGCGACATCGGGCTGTTTGACGTCGCTCACGCGCTCTTGGCGCGCTGTGAGGGGCTGATTTCCCGAATGGGGGCTGTGGAGGACATGGCCCATCGATTGCAGACACTGCGGCTCGGTGTTCGCCTTGGCGAACTGCATTCTCTGAGAGCAGAGCTGGGGCATTGGATACCGCTACTGAGTGAACTATCAGCCAATCTTCGCGAGGTCATGCGCAGGGATGATGAGATCACCACGGTACTTCTACTTCTCGTCCAATCACGCGATCGCGTTCTGCTGCTTGGCGGGGAAGTGCCCTCGTCAGTTGATGAAATCATACAGCAGGCCAGCGCAATGGCCGGCGCGATCACTCAGGATCTTTTGCTTCTGGCTGAGAACGCAGCCCCGGGGAGGGACCGACTCGTTTCCTATGCGCAGCTTGCTCAACGTGCACGGTATTCGGGCGATGTCGGCTTCGATGTGCAGCGTTTGGTTCGCGCGGCCCGAGCTCAACTTGCCCAGGAAGAGACGCTCGCCGACGCAGAGCTGGCTGCGTTCGCGGTGGAGGCTACCTCCGATCATGCCATTCTAGTGCCTGGCGCAGTTGGCCAGCGCTGGCTTCCGTCCACCCTCGACGAACCGGCTGAGACGATCAATCTCTTGTCCCAGCAGGGGCTTCAGGTGGAGTTGCTCGCCCTCGATAGCTCTGACCGCCTCATCCGCGTCAGCGGTGTGGGCGGACGGATTCTGGTGAATCGTGAGGATGGGGTGTTCTCCGCCCGCGGACTCGATGCATGGTCCATCGTATATCCATATGCCTTTGGCATAGACAGTGATGATCCCAATCTGTTCCATACCAGTATGCGCGAGTTGGGCCTGTCCAGTAGCATCGGGGCTCGCACTGTTTTTGTAATGGACACCCGGCTGCAGAGCATTCCCCCGCAGCTATTGGTCGTTGAAGGAGAGTTCGTCGGTAATCAGGCCTCTGTTGCGGTGGCCCCTTCCTTGGCGTGGCTGCGAGGTGCAACGACCTCAAGCCCGCTTCAGTACGGACCACCGGCAGCTTGGATATCAACCGCCGTATCCGACGGTGAGGACGGTACGCTGTGTAGGGTGGCTGATCGCCTGAACGAGACTTTTGTCCAGCATCAGATTCAGCTGGATACCGGCGCCGAGCCACCTCCCAGCCTGCGAGCTGCCCAGTTGGCGATCGTCGCCGCTCACGGCGGGCTGGATCCCGGTGCACGCTTCTTCCAGGTTGTGTCCGACGAGTCGGCGCTGAGAATCAGCTCATTGGACCTTGCTCGAGCGCTTGAGAGGGTCGGGGTGGCGATTCTTTTTGTATGCAGCGGTGGGCGGCAGAACGCTCATCCGGCAGCGAACACCACCGTGGGACTACCGAAGCAGCTTCTCAGTCGCGGAACACGTGCGGTCATCGCATCGCCTTGGCCTTTGGACTCTCGTGTGCCGTCGCACTGGCTCCCGGCGTTTCTTCATGCATGGAATGAGGGCGCCCGACTGATCGATGCAAACGCGGATGCAAACCGGGCGGTCGCCCGGCAAATGGGTCATGAGCCACGCGATGCGCTGGCAATGACGCTTTACGGCAACCCTCTTCTGTGCAAGGGTGACCTGCCGCTTTCTGAATAGAGGTGACGGCAAGTGCGGGGTAGCTCCCTGGCTCGATGGGTAGGGCATGGACCGCAGTATTCTTGAACGTCTAGGGGGGCAAAGAGACTTCGGCGATTGCCTCGACGTGCAAACGCACACCTGGACACTCGCTTAGCTCGACTCACGGCCTGAAGCGACCACTTGCATGCTCACTGCTGCAAACCTGCAGCAGATACGTTCTGGCCATTTCGGCAGGGTCGATAGTCAACGTTGGCTGACGGGGCCTTTGCTCCTGTCCAGAGCCCGCTCTCTTCAGGAGAGTCGCTTGGTCCATCTCTTGGTCAGTGACAGGATGCCCACTCCGACCGGATGCGCATTGAGTTAGGCCCAAGTGATGACAGATGCGATCATTGAGTCGGAGAGGACATAGCTTAGAGAGGCCCTGCGGCTTACCAATGGACGACGCTCACGCCGCCTTTGAGGCTCTTGAGAAATTGGATGGGGCACTATCGCCGGCCCTCGCCGCAGCAGTGGTTCGCTTGGTCCAGTCCAAGCATGCATACGACGCTTTGGCAAGAAGGGGCGACCCTTTGGCTGCGATTGCTGGGAGTCGCCTGGGGTTCTGGCAGAACGAGCACTCTGTACCTGGTGCTGTCAACTTCTTCCACGGAGTGGTGCTAGTGCCTGCGGCCCACATCATTTAGGGTGTTTTTCCCTTTTATTTCATATAGATAGAAAAATGACTGCTCATCTAGAGTGGCCATACAGCATCAGATGTCTGCCAGCATCGCTGATCAACTACCGCACAACAGATGCATCACCTCTACAGCTAACGTCATGTTGATCACGACGAACCAGCCATCTATCCAACGTTGCAGGCTAATGCCCAGCGTCGCGGTGCGGAGCTGCTCGGATCATTTGTGATGGATTTCCCTTTCCAAGCCCAATGATGCCGTGAAATCCATCGCCGGCGCCTTCCCTATAAGGCTTATTGCGGCAGGGCATAGAGGCCCAGTAGTCACTGTTGTCCCCTTCATTGTTTATAGGTCCTGAAGGGGGCACACCACGTTGTTCACTACCAGCCACCACGTGTCGTTGAAATAGAATGCAGACGTGCGGCCGGCAGGCAGTCGGCTGCCAGACCGTCGGCCGGGGCGGGGCTGTTAGGCCTCCCTCGCACCGAACGGTCGAGATGACATGAGCATCGCCCGCCTATGTAGGCCAACTATTTATTCAATCGGCGCATCGCGGAGGGTGCGGTGAGTGAAACGGGAGTAGCATGACTCATCTGCTCCCCCAGGCCAGAGGGATGATCTACCCAATCGCCAGTGACGCCACCAGCCTTGAAGGACCTGCTCTGCGCGCGTTTACCAAGATGGCAGAAGTTTGGAAACTAAGCGCTCATGAGCAGTCGGCAATCCTGGGTAGGCCCATCGACGTTGCTTGTGCACAGCTAGAGGCGGCAGTGACTGACGGCCTTTGGCCAGAAACACTCGAGCGAATCAGCTATGCGCTCGGCATATACCAGGCACTGCACATCCTCTTCCCTGATCAGCAGCAAGCTGACAGCTGGCTACGACGCCCCAACAGCGCAGCACCATTCAAGGGGACCCCGGCCTTGGCCTTCATGTGCTCTGGTCAACTCAACGACCTTGCCACTGTTCGTGACTATCTAGAGGCCCAGGGAATCGCCGCCTCCCTGAAAGCTCCGACGACGTCCAGCAGTCTGTGACCGAGCACCGCTAAGAAAGTCGGGACTATAACCACCACCTCGTCACAACCACCAAACCGCATAGCCGGTACGTGAGACGAACGAAGACGATGGATCCTGTTCATTTAGCAATCCTTGATGACTTAGCTTCTCTGCCCATCAGGTCTGTCCAGAAAACATTCTTTCCAAATCTAGTCCAGTTGGCATCGTTCTTACGAGCCGCGTAAAGTTCTGTAGAGACAGGATAGTCCACCGGGGGATGGAGCATGCCGATCGAACGTATTGTTATCGAGAACTTCAAGTCTTTTCGCCACCTCAATCTGCAGCTCAATGCGCACATGAACCTTGTGGTCGGTGACAACGAGGTGGGAAAGTCCACCTTGCTGGAAGCGATCCACGCAGTGATAACTGGGCAGCTGTATGGTCGCAACCTCACCTACGAGCTCACACCCTATCTTTTCCACCAGCCAATGGTGAGGGAGTACTTAGCGGCTCTGCGCGCAGGAACGCCTGCGTCACCGCCCAGGATCTCCATTGAAGCCTATTTGGGGAACGATCCCGCGCTGGCGTCTTTGCGCGGCACCAACAACTCATTAGGTCTAGACAGTGCGGGCGTCCGATTGCTGGTCGAGCTTAGCGATGACTATCGCGAGGAATTCAACGCCTACCTGCAGCAACACCAGGGCGCGACCAGCCTCCCAGTGGAGTACTACACGGTGCGCTGGTACTCCTTTGCCAACAACGGTGTCACCGCTCGTACCATCCCGTTCGATTCAACTATCATCGATACCCACGGTATCAAGACACTGTCCGGAGCCGATCGCTATATCGCCAGCATCATCGAACAGGCGCTTACCCCAGCGCAGCGCGTTTCGCTATCTTTGAGTTTTCGCCGCATGCGGCAAAGCTTCTCGGAAGAGGACGACGTTGCCGCCATTAATGCTTATCTCACTGAGCATACGGGGGACATCAGTCACAAAGCACTGACGGTTGGCGTGGACTCTTCACCGCGCTCAACGTGGGAAACAAGCTTGTCACCGTACCTGGATGAGCTTCCTTTCACCCAAGCTGGCAAGGGTGAGCAAAGCGCAGTAAAGATGAAGCTGGCTATGCATGCTGCAGGGTCGGCGCATGTACTGCTGATCGAAGAGCCGGAGAACCACCTCTCCTTCTCTGGCATGAGCCAGCTGATTGACAAGATTTCAGCGCTCTCCACGACGCAGCAGGTGGTCATCGCAACCCACAGCAGCTTCGTTCTGAACAAATTGGGCGTGGACAACGTGATCCTGTTCAGCGCCCAAGGCCAGATGAAACTGGATCAGTTGCCGCATGATACGCACGATTACTTCATGAAGCTTCCTGGTCATGACACGTTGCGACTGATTCTGGCCAAGCAGGCAATTCTGGTGGAGGGCCCGTCCGACGAGCTGATCGTGCAACGTGCCTACTTTGATCACCACGGTGTAGCGCCATTGGCCCGTGGCGTGGACATCATCTCGGTCAAATCACTGGCGTTTAAACGCTTCTTGCAGATTGCGGAGCGCCTGCGTATTCAGGCCAAAGTTGTCACCGACAACGATGGCGATATCGCGCTGGTGCAAGAGCGATATGCCGACTTCCCCAATGCCATCTACTATGATTCTGACGAGAGCGCCCCATCGTTGGAAGAGCAACTTATTAAAGCCAACTCACTGGACGAGCTGAACACCGTGCTGGCCAAGTCATTCGCCGACGAGGTGGCGTTGCTCAAGTACATGAAAGGTCACAAGACCGATACGGCCCTAGCCATTTTCAACAGCCCCCATTCGATCAATTTCCCGGACTATGTCCAGCGTGCTATCGCCTAACCGAGTACTGCTTTCGGCAGCCGGCTCTGGCAAGACTACCTTGCTGGTTCGCCAGGCATTGGAGCGGCCACAGCGCCGCGTCGCTATGCTCACTTATACCTTGGAGAATCTCGAAGAGATCCGACGCTCATTCGAGGCCCAAGCCGGCGCGGTGCCTGCGAATGTCACGTTGTATAGCTGGTACGGATTTCTGTTACGCGAGTGCATTCGACCCTATCAGGCGGCATTGTGCCGCGAGCCAAGGGTCGAATCGATTCTGTTCGTTGAAGGACTGACGAACAACCGGGCACCCCGCTCGCAGGTAGCCCGCCACTACCTGGCAGGCGACCGGATGTATTCGGATCGGGCTTCCGATTTCGCCGTTCGTTGCGATGAGCTCACTCAAGGTCAGGTCATCTCGCGCTTGGCGAACATGTACGACGAAGTGTACGTTGATGAAGTGCAGGACTTGGCTGGCTACGACCTAGATCTTATTGAGCGCCTGTTGAAGAGCCCGATCGGCGTTACGCTAGTGGGCGACACGCGCCAAGCGACCTACGCCACCAACTACGCGCCTCGGTACAGCCAGTTTCGCGGACCGAACTTGGCGACGTTATTCCAGCTTTGGGAGTCGCACGGCCTGTGCCAGATCGATCACCGCCTCACGAGTTTGCGATGCGTGCAGGCCCTGTGTGATCTGGCCGACGCGCTCTATCCGCAGATGCCCCGGACCCAATCAGGCAATGATCAGTTGACCGGTCACGATGGCATATACCTTGTCGCGCCCGAGCATGTCACTGCGTACATGCAGGAGTTTGCCCCAACCGTGCTGCGGCATGACCGACGGCAGGCTTGCGATGGCCTACCAGCAATGAACTTCGGCCAGTCCAAGGGACGCACGTATAGCCGAGTCCTCATCTTCCCTAATGGTCCTTTGAAGCAGTACCTGCGCACTGCCGACGCGTCCCGCATAACGGCGCCACCCAAGTATTACGTGGCCTTTACCCGGGCGCGGCAGAGTGTGGCGTTTGTGTATAACGGCACGTGCGCGCTGGTTGGCCACCAGCTCTATACGCCTCAATCCTAAACGCCTTAGCGGAGCGGTAGCTCGCAGGACACGCAGCAGACCTCGATTCCGGACAGGTACATCCGGAGATGGGATCGCCGGCCAGACACTTGCATACTACAAGAATAGTTGTAGGATCTAGACATGAAAGATGATTCCGCCGTCCTCGCACTCTCTGCGCTCGCCCAGTCTGATCGCCTAGCTGCATTCAGGATGCTGGTTCGTGCTGGCCCGGATGGCATGCCCTCCGGCGAAATTGCGGAAGCTCTCGCGATCGCGCCACCACGCATGAGCTTTCACCTCTCGACCCTGGAGCGAGCTGGCCTGCTGCGCTCGTGGCGAGACGGGCGGCGCGTGCTGTACGCCGCTAGCTATGAGCACATGCGCCAACTGCTCGCGTTTCTGACTGAGGACTGCTGCTCCGGGACTCCCGAGATTTGCGGTGACCTCTTCAAACTCGCCCGCCCATGTACCTCGGAGACCTGCGGATGAGCCTTACTCAGCCCTTCAACGTCCTGTTCCTATGCACGGCCAATTCTGCGCGATCGATACTGGCGGAAAGCGCCCTGCGGAGTATTGGCGATGGCCGTTTCAACGCGTTCTCTGCCGGCAGTCACCCCAAGGGCGAGGTCCACCCGCTGGCGATTGAGACGCTGCACGAGGCCAACTACCCGGTCGAAGGCCTGCGGTCCAAAGCATGGGAGGAGTTTGCCGCGGCAAGTGCCCCCCGCATGGATTTTGTCTTCACTGTCTGCGACCACGCTGCTGGCGAGGCGTGCCCACTGTGGCCCGGGCGACCATTGACGGGGCATTGGGGTATCGAGGATCCCATCCGCGAAGCTCACGGGGAAATGTGGCAACGCGCCGCCTTCCGAAAGGCGCTGATGTACCTGGAAAACCGCATCCGAGCCTTCGTCGCGCTGCCACTCCATACGCTGTCTCGAGCAGCATTGACAGCGCAAGTCTGCGCAATCGGCCAGCTCGAAGGCACTTCGTTCTCCCGACCAGACGTTGCTTGAGAGATCCATCATGACACTAACGATCTATCATAATCCGGCCTGCGGCACGTCCAGAAACGTTCTGGAAATGATGCGCCAGTCGGGCGAAGACCCGCAGGTCATCGAGTACCTGCAGTCACCGCCGACGCGCGAGAGACTTGTCGAACTAATTGCCGCAATAGGCATCACGCCTCGCGACCTCCTGCGCAAGAAGGGAACGCCATACGAGGAGTTGGGCCTGGACAACCCTGGCCTCACCGACGACCAGCTGGTGGACGCGATGATGGCTCATCCCATTCTCATCAACCGTCCAATCGTGGTCTCCGACCGTGGCGTTGCATTGTGCCGACCGTCTGAGAAAGTGCTCGCACTGCTGGCGAACCCCGTGTCTTCCTTTACCAAGGAAGATGGCGAGATCGTTACAACCGGGACGTCACCGTGATTGATCGCATTGCGGCAGATCTGCCAAACATCGACCCCACACAACTTGCGCCGATCGACGTAGACGCCCTCATCGGGCTTGGCGACCCGATCCATCCACCGCGGATGCTCATCCTCTACGGCTCACTGCGTGAACGCTCCTTTTCCCGCCTGCTCGCAGAGGAGGTCGGTCGGCTTCTACGCTGGTACGGCTGCGATGTGCGTATCTTCGATCCGCACGACTTGCCATTGCCCGACGGCGCGTCTCCCGATCATCCTAAGGTGAGCGAACTTCGCGAGCTCGCGTACTGGTCCGAGGGCATGGTCTGGGTCAGCCCTGAGCGTCACGGCGCCATGACCGCCATTATGAAGGCTCAGATCGATTGGATACCTCTGGCCGACGGTGCCAAGCGACCGACACAGGGCAAGACTCTGGCCGTCATGCAGGTTTCCGGCGGCTCGCAGAGCTTCAATGCAGTAAACCAGCTACGTGTACTTGGCCGATGGATGCGCATGGTCACCATCCCGAACCAGTCGTCCGTGGCCAAAGCCTTCCAGGAGTTCGATGAGGCCGGGCGCATGAAGCCATCGGCCTACTACCAGCGTGTCGTTGACGTATGCGAGGAGCTAGTGAAGTTCACCTGGCTCGTACGAGGACGCGCAGCCTACCTCGTTGATCGCTATTCCGAGCGCGTTGAGAGCGCCGATGAGCTTTCCAAGCGCGTCAATCAGCGCTCTATCTGACTTCCAACGGTGGGTTACATGCTTGCTCTCGCGATCTTTATCGTCACTCTTGTTTTCGTGATCTGGCAACCTCGCGGGCTTGGCATAGGCTGGTCGGCACTCGCCGGTGCCGCCGTTGCTTTAGCCACTGGGGTTGTCGGGTGGAACGATGTTGGAACGGTGTGGGGAATTGTCTGGGATGCAACGTTCACCTTCGTCGCTCTTATCATCATCTCTCTCATTCTCGACGCAGCCGGTTTCTTCGCGTGGGCCGCCCTGCATGTGGCCCGTTGGGGCGGCGGCAATGGTCGGAAGCTTTTTCCGCTCATTGTCCTGCTGGGAGCTGCAATTGCTGCAGTGTTTGCCAACGACGGCGCGGCTCTTCTGCTGACTCCGATTGTTCTTGCGATCCTGTTGCGCTTGAATTTCCCGCCTGCCGGCGCGCTGGCATTTACGGTCGCCTGCGGATTCATCGCCGATACCGCCAGCCTTCCGCTCATTGTCTCCAACTTGGTCAACATCGTTACAGCGAACTTCTTTGACGTATCCTTTGGGCGCTACGCCGCGATCATGGTGCCGGTGAACCTGGTATCGGTCGGAGCTACTTTGATCGTCCTATGGCTCTGGTTCCGGCGCGACATCCCCAGTAGGTATCCAGTCCAGGATCTAGAAGCGCCCCGCGACGCGATACGCGACGTGGCAGTTTTTCGCGCAGCGCTGCCTCTTCTAGTACTGCTACTAATTGCGTACTTCGTAACCGGGCCGCTCGGCGTTCCTATTGCTTTGGTGACGGGTGCAGCTGCACTAGTGCTGATGGGTATTGCAGGCCGCTGGGCGACTGGAGGCCGGGGCGCCACAATGGCTGTGACCAAGATCCTGTGCGACGCACCCTGGCAGATCGTGCTGTTCTCGATCGGCATGTATCTAGTCGTCTACGGACTGGGTAATGCCTGGCTGACTGAGGCGGCGAGTGCAATCCTAGAGTGGTTGGCAACGCAGGGTAGCTTCGTGGCAACGATTGGTACGGGCTTTGCGGTCGCTGCTCTCGCCTCCATTATGAACAATATGCCTGCGACACTGGTCGGTGCGCTTGCTATCGATGGGGCGAACATATCGACGGCCACTCGCGAGCTGATGATCTACGCCAACGTCGTGGGCAACGACCTTGGTCCCAAGCTGACCCCAATTGGGTCGCTAGCGACCCTGCTGTGGTTGCATGTCCTTGCCGGAAAAGGCCAACGGATTACGTGGGGGCAGTACATGAAGGTAGGGCTCATCCTGACGCCCCCCGTCCTGCTTACCACGCTCATCGCGCTTTGGATTTGGCTGCCGTTTACACGATAACTGCGTAGGCACTCAGGAGAGTCGCAGCGATCACAATTTCTTCAAGGGCGCCGTCGTGGGTGGCGGCGGCGCCGGCCCAGGGTCGTTGAAGGAAAGCACTGCCTGCTCGATGCCGAATTGATCGAAAAGTACCCGGGCGATCACAGCGTGGACCATCAAGGTCCACCGAGGGGGCGGCGACAGTGATCGTGGCCACAATTGCGCGGCCAGTTGCCGGGCCTAGGACCAGCCGCAGGCTGTCTACTGCTTTCACGCCCGGGTCCGTGAACATCGCTGCCCGGACCTCTTCCAAATTGATCTCGTTCATGAGGTTGAGGAATCTTGGATAGCGCCATCGCCACGACTGCCGCGGTCGCGATGTAGCCAGCGGTACAGCACCGGCAGGACCAACAGCGTCAGCGCGGTCGAGGACACGATACCGCCGATTACGACCGTGGCCAGCGGCCGCTGTACTTCAGAGCCAGCGCCTACGTTCAAAGCCATCGGCAGGAAACCAAGGGAAGCCACCAGGGCAGTCATCAAGACCGGTCGTAGTCGCCCCAGGGCGCCATCCCGGACAGCATCTTCGAGGGCGTCGCCTTGCTCACGCAGTCGGCGGATGAAGGCAATCATGACCAAGCCATTGAGTACTGCCACGCCCGAAAGCGCAATGAAGCCTACGCCCGCAGAGATTGACAGCGGAATTCCGCGTAGAGCCAAGGCAATTACGCCACCAGTCAATGCCAAGGGAACGCCACTGAACACGATGGCGGCATCCTTGGCCGAGCCGAAGGCCATGAACAGCAGGGCGAAGATCAGCGCCAATGTGACCGGGACAACCACCGCCAAGCGCTGGCTGGCCGAGATCAGCTGCTCGAACGTGCCGCCGTAATCGATCCAGTACCCCTGTGGAAGCGGTACATCCTGGCCGATGCGGGTACGCAGATCGCCAACGAATCCGCCAAGATCACGCTCACGCACGTTGGCGGTGATCACCACTCGACGCTTGCCGTTCTCACGATTGATCTGGTTGGGCCCGCGCTCTACCTGTATCTTCGCCACTTCTCGTAGTGGAACAGTGCGAGGCCCACCGTTGGCACCAGCGGCTACACGGCTGGACTCATCGATACTGGTGCTCTCCGGCAGTGGAATGGGCAGGTCCGCAAGCACAGCCGGGTCTTGCCGCAGCGATTCGGGCAAACGCACCACCAGGTCGAATCGGCGGTCGCCCTCGATCAGCTGGCCAGCGACGCTACCGCCGATGGCGGTGGCCACCGTGTCCTGCACGTCACCCGGATTCAATCCATACCGCGCCAATGCCGCTGGATCTGGCGTGATGGTGAGCAGTGGTAGGCCAGTAACCTGCTCGGCCTTGACGTCTTCGGCGCCGGGGACCCCGCGCAGGACGCGCTCGACCCGGCTGGCCAGGCGGGTCAGCTGGTCAAGATTGTCGCCGTAGACCTTGACCGCAACGTCCGAGCGAACGCCGGAGATCAATTCGTTGGTGCGCATCTGGATGGGCTGAGTGAACTCGTAGTTGCTTCCCGGGATCTCCTTGGCCGCCGCCTCCAGCTCTTCCACCAGCTCGGCCTTGGGTTTGCGCGGGTCGGGCCATTGGTCGCGGGGCTTGAGCATCAGAAAGGTATCGGCCATGGAGGGGGGCATCGGGTCGGTGGCCACTTCGGCGGTGCCGATCTTGGAGAAGATGTTGGCCACCTCCGGGAACTGGGCCAAGCGCTTCTCCAACGTTTCCTGCATGGCCACCGACTGCTCCAGACTGGTGCCGGGGATACGCATGGGCTGCAAGGTGATGTCGCCTTCATCCAAGCTCGGCACGAACTCCGAGCCCAACCGGGTGGCCAGCACGCCACACCCCACCACCAGCACGGCCGCGCCTGTCAGCACTACGACCCGCCGCCGCAGCGCCCACTCCAGCAGCGGCGTGTAGCGGGCACGTGACCAGCGCATCAAGCGGTTGTCGTGCTCGGCCACACGGCCGCGCAGGAAGGTGGCAATTGCCGCCGGTACGAAGGTCAGCGACAGCACCATGGCACCGGTCAGGGCCAAGACCACCGTGATCGCCATCGGGTGGAACATTTTTCCTTCCACCCCGGACAGCGCGAAGATCGGCAGGTAGACCGCCGCGATGATGCCTAGACCAAACAGACTGGGGCGAATCACCTCAGCCGTGGCCGAGGCGGTCAGATCAAAGCGCTCTTCGTCATTGAGCTGGCGGCCCAGTGCGTGCTGCGCCTCCCCAAACCGGCGCAGACAGTTCTCGATGATGATCACCGCCCCATCCACGATCAGGCCAAAGTCCAGGGCGCCCAAGCTCATCAGGTTACCCGACACGCCGCCACGCACCATGCCGATAATGGTGAACAGCATTGCCAACGGGATCACTGCCGCGGTGATCAACGAAGCGCGCACATTGCCCAGCAGCAGGAACAGCACCACCACCACCAGCAGCGCGCCTTCGATCAGGTTCTTGGACACCGTGCCAATGGTGCGATCCACCAGCGCGGTGCGGTCATAGACGGCCTTTGCATGCACGCCAGCGGGCAAGCTGGCGTTGGCGGCGTCCAGCTTGGCCGCGGCTGCCTGGGAGACTTCCCGGCTGTTTGCGCCGAACAGCATGAAGGCGGTACCGACCACGACCTCATGGCCATTCTGGGTCGCCGCACCCGTGCGCAGTTCCTTGCCTTCGCCTACGCTAGCGACGTCGCGGACGCGAATGGGCACGCCATCGCGCCGGTCCAGCACGATGTTCCCAATCGCGTCCAGATTGGCCAGCTGGCCGGGCACGCGGACCAGAAATTGCTGGCCGTTGCGCTCGATGTAGCCGGCACCGATGTTCTGGTTATTGCGCATGACCGCTGCGACCACATCGTTCAGCGTAAAGCCCAGTGCCACTAACTGGGCCGGATCCGGGGTGATGTGGATCTGCCGCTCAAAGCCACCGATTGTGTTGACCTCGGTCACTCCAGGCGTGGTGCGCAGCTGCGGCCGGATCACCCAGTCCTGCAGGGTGCGCAGGTCCGTGGCGGTATACGGGGTGCCGTCGGGCTTGCGGGCGTTGGGCTCAGCCTCCACGGTGTACATGAAGATCTCGCCCAGGCCGGTAGAGATGGGACCCATCTCTGGGTCCAACCCTTCGGGCAGCTGAGATGCGATCTGCTGTAGCCTTTCGGCGACCTGCTGGCGGGCAAAGTACAGGTCGGTGCCGTCTTTGAAGACGACAGTGACCTGGGAGAGTCCGTAGCGCGACAGCGAGCGGCTGTAGTCCAGCTTTGGTAGCCCGGCCATGGCCGTTTCAATGGCGAAGGTCACTCGCTGCTCGGCCTCCAGCGGCGAGTAACCCGGGGCCTGGGTGTTGATCTGGACCTGGACGTTAGTGATGTCGGGCGTGGCGTCAATGGACAGGTGACGGTAGCTCCACACGCCCAGCGCGACTAGCGCAGCGGTGAGCACCAGCGTCAGCCAGCGGTGGCGGATGGACAGACCAATGAGGCGTTCGAGCATGGCGGGCCTCATTCCTCTTCCACAGTGGATTTTTCGATGTCGGCCTTTATCAGGAAGCTTTGGGCCACCACCACTCGTTCACCCGCCTTAAGCCCTTCCAGCACTTCGGCGCGTTCGGCGTCACGGCGCCCCAGCTTGATCGGCCGGGTGTGGTACGTCTCGCCCTGCTGCACGTAGACAACGTCCTGGTCCTGTGCGGTCTGCAGGGCGGTGATCGGAACCACCAGCGACGCCGATTGGCGATCCACGGTGACCCGCGCCTTGACCGCTGAACCCGGCCGCCACAGCCCATCGGTGTTAGCTACGGTTGCGCGGGCAATAGTGCTTTGGCTGGCAGTGGCGGTGCCGGGCAGGACGCGCTCCAATGTGGTCTGCGCCGTGACGCCATCACTCAAGCGGGTGACCGTCACCGGCACGCCGGCACCGATGTGCTGGGCGTCGGCGCCGAAGATGTGCAGGTCCACCCACAGCGTGGACAGGTCGGCTACCTCGAACAGCGGGGCGCCCTCAGGCGCCGACATGCCCACGGCGGCCGTACGCGCCATGACCACGCCATTGATCGGCGCGGTAACGGTGTAGGTGGTCAGGCTGAGGTTGCTCTCCACTGTCGCGAGCACCTGACCGGTGCGTACCTGGTCACCCACGCCCACTCGCACGGAACGGACCGGTCCGGGGAAGCGTGCAGTGACCTGCGCGATGCGCCCATCGATTGGGGTCAACAGCCCTTGCACCTCATGCTCATCGGCAATCTCACCGGGTCCAGCCGGCGCGACCTGGATTCCCGCCGCCTGCGCAGCTTTGGCCGCGATCTCGGTTTCCAGCGGCGCTTCCTCGTGCTCGCCGTGCTCTTCGCCCTCAGCGGCGTGGCCTCCTTCGGATGCTTCGTTGGGGGTCGACGCGTTGCAGGCCGCCAGCATCAGAGCCATGCCCAGTGCGGTCCAGGAAAAGCGATTCATGGGGTCTCTCCAGTGGAAGCGGCAGCCGGCGGCGTGACAAGCGCCTGGCCGGTCAGTCGTTGAATTTCGATCAGGGCGCGCTGCGCATCCAAGGCGACGTCCAGCTGTTGCTGGGCCATGGCGGTGCGTTCGGACTGCAACTGTGCCCATTCCAGGTAACTGATCGCCCCAGCACGATAGGCACGCTCAGCGGCCTGCTCGGCTCGGGCCAGCTTCGGCAACACGTCGTCGTGCAGGCGCGCCACCTCGGCCTGTGCCACGGTGTAGCGGCCATGGGCTTCGACCAGCGTGGAGTACAGCGACAGGCTCTTGGCCTCGCGCTCGATCGTCAGGACCTGCAGCTCGGCTTCGCCGGCTCGAATCTCTGGCTGTGCGCGGCTGCGGCTGCCCAGCGGCATGGATAAGCTGGCGACCAGCGCGGTGTCATCGGTCTCCTGTAGTCGACGCACTCCGAGCTGCCAGGACAGGTCCGGTGAGGCCGCTGAACGCGCCAGCTGCAGGCGTGCCTGCGCGATCCGGCGGGCGTCGGCAAACTGCGCCAATTCCGGAGTCCGTTCCAACTCATCGGCCAGCGTCTGCATGGAGGCGATCGCCGGCAGGGCCATCGGATCGGCCGGGACCACTTCGAAGGTGGGAGTACGTTCGCCCCACAAAGCAGCCAGATGCTGACGAGCAGCGAGTCGCTGTTGCTCGGCCCGATCACGCTTCAGCTCGGCCCGCGCAAGCGCTGCCTGCGCGGTGAGCAGCACCGACTCGGGTGAGGCGCCGGCCTGCAGGCGCTGCCTGGCGGCGACCACGGTTCGCTGGCGCTGGCCAACATCGATGTCCGCTAGGCTTCGTTGCCGGTCGGCACCAACGACAGCCAAATAGCGCTGCGCCGTCTCGGCTAGCAAGTCCAGGCGCCCGGTCTCGCGCTGCACGGCCAGCGCATCAATCCGGCTTTGTGCCAAGGTACGGCGGGCTTCGAGCTTGCCGCCGCGCTCCAGCACCGAACTCAGGCTCAAGGTCAACTCGGCGCTGTCCAAGCCACCGGCCGCGCCGGTGCCCAGCGCGTTTTCGACCTCGGCACCGAGCGTCCACGGTGGACGCTGCATCGCCTTATCTCGCTCGGCAGCGAGGACAGTGGCTCGCGCATCGACCAGACGCAGCTCCGGATGGGTTTGGGCTACGCGTGCAAAGGCATCGTCCAAGGTCATCAATTCGGCCGCCACCGCAGGCATCGCTACTGCGCCCGTTAACAGCAACGCGGCCAAGGCCGCCCATCGCACAGACATGGAAGTACTCCGAAGGTTCTTGAGATCACAGGGATCGGCCTGCGCCTACATGCGTCACCCGGCAATTGGCGGTCGAAAGGGCGCGACCTGATGCTCATACGCATCTGTACGCGTTTCGGCCTCGATTTCAGGCAAATCCCGGCCGACAGCCAATTTCGCCAGCAGCAATCAGCGCAGGGAAAATCCCAGCTGGCCGCCCGCGGTCATGCAGGGGTCTTGCGCGCGTCGGCGCGTGCCCGGCGCGCGTCGCCCAATATTTCAAAGGCTTCCTTCATCACGTAGAGGCCGATAAAGGCACCGATTACGAAATCTGGATATGGACTGGCCAGCCACCACACCAGTAGGCCAGCCAGGATCACGCCCACGTTGGCTACCACATCGGCTCGGGTGAAAAGCCACGTTGCCCGCAGATGTACTTCGCCAGACTTCAGTGGCGCCAGCATGCGAAGGACCGCGAGATTGACCACTAGCGACAATAGAGCCGTACCGATCATCCACCCGCTTACCGGTTCAGCCCCGTGGAGTACGCGGCGGCCGACCTCGACCAGCACGCCAACGCCCAGAATCAGCAGCACGCTACCGCTAACCCAAGCAGCGTTGGCCTTGAAGCGCGCCGTCCGACCGATAGCGACCAACCCAATGGCGTAGGCCGTGGCGTCGGAGAGCATGTCCAGTGCGTCGGCAAGCAAGCCGGTGGAATGGGCGATCCAGCCGGCAATGCCGCCAATCACCGCCATTGCAGCGTTCAGTGCCAGAGCGATCCACAGCACGCGCCGTTCCTGCGCGTTCTTTGCCTCGTGGTGGCAGCCGCAATCACTCATCGGATCTTCTCCATCGCAGGGGAGCCGGGCCGGCGCGGTCCGCTGGCATGGCAGGGTCCATGAGGGTAAAGTCCGTAGCTACTACGGAGTCAAGCCTACTACGAATGAAAATCAGTGACGCCGCCGCCGCCAGCGGGTGCCATCTGGAGACGATCCGCTACTACGAGCGCATCGGCTTGCTCCCGAGGCCGGGACGATCAGGCAATGGTTACCGGGTCTACGGATTGCCGGACATTGAGCGCCTGCGCTTCATTGCCCGCGGTCGGGACTTGGGTTTCAGCCTGGAAGAGGTCCGTAGCCTGCTGCAGCTGGCCGGCGACGAGGGCCTGTCGTGCGTGGATGTGGATCGTCTGGCCCGCAGCCACTTGTCCGACATTCGCGCCCGGATGGCAGACTTGCAACGTATGGCCAACGAGCTGGAACGGGTAATCGCCAGTTGTCACGGCGGACAGCGAGCTGAGTGCACCATCCTGTCGACGCTGCGCCGGCCGGCTTCCGAGGACTCCCTACGTAAGGAATCGAGCAAGAGCGCTACCTAGGCGCCCGTGGTCCAAAACCTATGCCTTTCGCAGTCCGACCGGTCGACGGTGTCAGTTGCCTGTAGCTTGGCTGCCCGGACCTGGACTCCAGGCGCGTATGAAGTCCTCCTGCTCACGCGTCTCGATCGCACCCGTCCTGACCTGACGAACCATGCTCATGGCCTGCTCACCTGTGGCAGCTGTGCCTGTTTCTAAAAGCAACAAGCACGCTACGGTGCCAGCTCGTCCTAGCCCGCCCTTACAATGAACAACTGCGCGGCTTCCGCGCAACAATTCACGACTGAGTGCTGGACCCAGCTCGCGCCATGCCTCCAAGAAAGAACTGTTCGGCGCTGCGCCGTCTACGATTGGAAGTCCGTACCATTTGATTCCCTGCGCCATCGCCCGCTTTGGCAGCGCGGCAATCCTAAGCTCATCGAACTCCCATGGCTCAATCAGGGAGATCAAGTACCCCGCGCCCCACTGGCGAATCGCGCAAAGATCCACGTCAATGTCACGACTCCATGGCCCCGTCATCGCGGCCTTCTGAAACTTCCCTGGCGCGAAAGTTACACCTACTGCGCCGCCACTGACTCCGACAGCGATCGTGGCGATATGCAGAGGATGTGTGTGACTAGTTCTGAACATTGTCGATCCCTCATCGCGGCAACTAAGAGAGCCACAGCGCAGCGGCGACCACCCATGCCTCCTATGCCGATCCTTGAGCTAAACATTCCAGCCGACCTAGTGGTGCCGCCCTGCCGAGCAGCACAGCAAAGGTGATCCTTTTGTCAGTTGCAGGCAACAAGTACCAGTAGGCTCACGCTACATGCGTACCAGTAGGCTCACGCTGCATGTGTACCAGTAGGCTCACGTGTTGGACAGCGAGAGTGTCCAGGAGCAAGGTGTACACACGCTCCTCGCTAGAGACAACACATGAAGCCGAGCATTCTGGCATTGGACCTCGAAGGGACACTCATTTCCAATGCGATAAGCCAGATTCCAAGACCCGGCCTCTGTCGGTTCTTGGAGGACGTCCGATCGCACTTCAGTCAGCTCATGATGTTTACGACTGTGCCGGAAGAACGCTTTCGCAGCATTGCCGATTTGTTGGTTCGTGAAGGAAGCGCGCCTCCGTGGTTCGCGAGCCTTGAATACATCCATTGGACGGGCAGCACGAAGGATCTACGGCTAGCCACACCAAAATTAGGCGCGGCCTTGCTGCTTGATGATCATCGCCCCTATGTACACCCAGGACAGGAGCATCTGTGGGTTCAGATACCTCTGTTTGCGTCTCCCTACCCGTCAGAGGACGAGGGATTAGCGATCGCGCTTCGACTCCTGCTCGATCGCATCCACGCAACGGGCAATTTCACTGAAGCATCTCTCCAAGAACAGCTAAAGCCACAGGCAGAAGCAACGGGCGCACCACGGCGTTCCGACGCCTGCTCATCGGCCCAGAAGATCCTGTCCGACGCCGCCGTCAGGCGAGATGAACTTGCCGCACAGTGGCATAGCGCCGCCGAAGTCAGTTCACAGCTCGGCCCGTCATTGACCAGTGGTAGCGGCCTAGCCGGTCAGCTGCGCAGAGCCGGCCAGCTACTCGGGGTCTATGTAACGAAGCCTGTGCCCGGCTATCGCTACCCAGACTGGCAGTTTGGTGAAAATGGCGAACCCGTTGAATATTTGGCAGAAATCCTGTCAGTACTGCGTGCACTCGATCATTTCGAGATCGAGCCGGACGGGCTATTTCGCAGCACCGGATGGAGTGAGGCAGAGTGGTTTCTCTCACCGCACGCTCTGCTCAACGGCATGCCACCTGCCGAAGCCCTGACCTCTGATCCAGCTCGCGTGCTGCGGGCGGCCCGTACCGAGTTCGGGCAAGAGGACTCATAGCGTCCCCGTCAATCGACTTCGCTCAATGCACCCAAATCGCAGCTTGGAGACCGATCAATGGCAAGCGTTACGCCGGAATCGTAATGGTGATCAACTGACCACCAGCAACAGAAGGAGCAGTTCGCCCCTGATAACCGGGCGTTGGCCATCGCGCCTTAGCGAATTGGAGGGACGCGCATCGCCCTCCACTCTGACATCAAAAGCGAGCTTGCCTCTGCAGCACTCATGCCAAGGGCCGAGGTGAGCCTGAGGTACTCGAGCAAGTCCAATCTCCGGGCACCGGCCTCAATGGAAGAGATAGTTTGCTGCGGCCAATCCAAGTGCGAGGCAAGCGATACTTGGCTAATTCCCATAGCCTCCCGTCTCGCCCGAAGCTGCTCTACGAGACGCCGGTATGCTTCTTGGTAGATCGTCTTGGTTGCCATTCCGCCCGCTCGAGGAAGCGGACAGCAATCTATGGCCCAGTGCCGAGTTACATGAAAATCATGTAGACAGTGCAACTGGCTGGTGGGTAAGATCGCTCACTGGTGGGAGCCCTTGGAACTGAGTGCGCCATGGACTTGATCAACTGACCCTATCGACTGCAAGGCCAGACGTGGCCTCACTGGTCGCGTCCCTTGGACCGTACTACTCGTGCCTGTGGTGTGCACTCGAAGACTCTGTTACAAGAAATGCCCCGGTCGCCTCAGATGACGGGCCTGTGTGGAGTTTGCTGCGAAACCTCCAGGCGGCGGGAGTACTGCTGACCGAGACCAGCGATTCACCATCCACTCGAAGGTCCCTTTACCACCCTTTCGCCTGGACATACTCTCCGGCGTGGGAGGCTCTCCCAAACCTTCGCAATGCGCTGGCAGTTGCACTAAATGGCTGGCAAGGGCCGGCGCATACAGAAGCTCGTGTCGCTCTGTGGGGGCGGCTTGTCAACGACGAGATATCCGCATACTTGGCGAACCTTCTTCGACGGCACCGAATAAGTCCTGAGCGAGCAAACGGAGTCATCGCAATGCAGGAGAGCCCGTGGTTCAACCTCAGCTCGGGCAGACGGCGATATGTCGCATGGTCGGGGATGCGTGTGGCAGCTAGTGTCATGTTGCAGACTGAGATGAACGAAGAGGCCGCCATGCAAGCACTTTGTAAAGAGATGCAGATCAGATCGCGATGGCTTCAGCGACGGGAGCAAGAAGCAAGACTCGGCCCGAGGGAGTTCTCCTTCTTGCCCAACGCCGACTGGCGCAGACCTATAGCTATTGAGGTCGCGCTAGGGAGCCTCTTGGGATCGGACAGTGACTACTGGACGCTTTGCCCTTCCGCGATACGTCTTACACATGCCGCAAGTTCTAGTCGCTAAAACGTTCCAGCATGCACCTGCTGGCTTGGCCTAGCGCACAGCCGAAGGCGGAGGCGGGCCGCGCGGCACCGAAGACCGCACACGTCGTGGGTCAGAGCTCCCGCCAGCCGATCAGCGCCTGGTTGAGAAGCAGCGATCTACCTCAGACGCTGAAGGGTAGAGACATCCTAGGATGAGAGCAGTTCCTCCCCAGTGGCGCTGTTGAAGACAGAGCGATCTAACCGAAGACCGAACCGACTGACATGGCGCTCGTTCAGTAACTTCTGTATCAACTCGGATACTTCGGTGTCGGATGGCCTCTCCTGCGCTCCAGCGACCAAGCCAAGGGAATCTCCTTCTCGCGTCCCGGATATGAGCGCCTGCTGGAGCGAGACTGGCCTAAGGCCACGCAGTGTCTGTGAAAGACCAATCACCATCTGCTCGATCACGCTGAGCCTTTGCTCCAGCGACCGTACGTATGCGGCAACTCCCGTGTCGTCTGAACGCGAGGGATCAGCAGTAGCTGGCATCCGCAGATCTTGCCTAAGCTCCTCGGACCTTAGCTCAATGTAGATGGCTGAGCGGCTCCTTGGAACGGTTGCGAACGATCGACGCAACCCGATGCGGTCACCACCATTGGCAAGGTGGCATTGGCCTTCGAGCGCTACAGCGAGCACCATCGACATAGCGCTCTGCGCTTCCGCTCACCCCGGGAGTTTCGGCGCGCTATGCTAACCGGCGCGCAAGTAAGGAAACCTGTCCGCAGATACGTGGAGCATTCCACGGGATGAGTTAAAAAAATCATCCAAATTGTGCTGTGGCTCAATGCTATTTTCTTCGCTGCAATCTGGCTGTTCAGAATGTGGGTGGGGACAGCCCCGTGGCCGGCCGCAGCTCAGTCAATTTCCATAGCCATTGTCCTTTCTACGTTGACGCTGAGGCCTTCACGCCCTAGGTGTATTGGGACGACGCAGCTCTGCCACTAGGGTGCCTGCCTCGGCTTGCTTGAGCATGGCAATAATCTGGCTATCAAAAAATAGGGGCTTTCTCATGGAACATCCTCGGGTCAGATTTCGAGGGAATTCCAATTTGAGGTCATCTGATTTGCGGGGATTGCTGGGACGTCGGTGAGTTGGAGCCTCTGCAGTGTTGAGAAAAATATAGGATTGAGGTCAGCGGGCACTCTTTCTCACCCAAATTTTCCATTTGGTAGAATAAATGGTGCTATCAATGGTGAATGAATTCCTAGAATGGCAGTGTTTTAGAGAGATTTCTAGTAATGAGGTATGCACAACATGTGTGCACAACCCTTCTGATCGAACGCTCGTTCGCAGCAGAAAAGAAAGCCCCGCTCATGCGGGGCTTTTCTTTATCCGGAATCCCTTCGGAGTTGTGCCCCGCAGCATCGGTTTTCGTGCACCGCGACTTGCAAACAGACAATTTCCTCCCCTATGGTGCAATCGATTGCATTGCTGTGAATCGTTGCGTTTGATACCGGTTGGGAGGCCGGCAGGTGGATGTCCATCCATTCGATCAGACCGGCCCCGGCGGCGGGCCTCACGCGGCGCGATGCGTTGCGCATGGCGGTTGCTGGAGGCGTAGCTCTGGGTACTGCGGGTACGCTGCCTGCATTCGCCGCCATGGCGCCGCTCAAGGGCAACCTGAAGCACTCCGTGGCCCGTTGGACCTTCCCGCAACTGTCGGTCGCCCAGCTCTGCGCGACGGTGAAGGACATCGGCTTTGCCGCGATCGACCTGGTCGGCCCGGAAGACTGGCCCACGCTGAAGGCCAATGGCGTGTACAGCTCGATGTGCAACGGCGCGGAGCTGGGCCTGACCAAGGGCTTTGCCGGCCGCGAATTCCACGACCAGCTGGTGGAGCGCTACACGCAGCACATCGACCTGGTGGCTGACGCCGGCTACCGCAACCTGATCTGCTTCTCCGGCAACCGCAACGGCATGGACCCCGCCGAAGGCATGGCCAATGCCGAGGCCGGCCTCAAGCGCATCCTCGGGCATGCCGAGAAGCGCGGCGTCGTACTGGTGATGGAGCTGCTGAACTCCAAGGTCGACCATCGCGACTACCTGTGCGACCACTCCGCGTGGGGTGTGGAGCTGTGCCAGCGGCTCGGCTCGGACAATTTCGGCCTGCTCTACGACATCTACCACATGCAGATCATGGAGGGCGACATCATCGCCACCATCGGCAAGCATCACGCCTGCTTCAAGCACTACCACACCGCAGGCGTGCCCGGCCGGAACGAGATCGGAGACCAGCAGGAGCTCCACTATCCAGCCATCTGTCGCGCGATCCGCGACACCGGTTTCAAGGGGTATCTGGCGCAGGAATTCACGCCTGCAGCGCCCGATCCCGTTGCCTCATTGCGCGAGGCGATCCGCCTCTGCGACGTCTGAAACGATATCCACCCAGGTGAGAAACCCATGGCAGATAATCACTACGACGCCATTGTTGTTGGCTCGGGAATCAGTGGCGGTTGGGCGGCGAAGGAGCTGACCGAGAAGGGCCTGAAGGTCCTGATGCTGGAACGCGGGCGCAACATCGAGCACGTCAAGGACTACGTCAACGCGATGAAGGAGGCGTGGGATTTCCCGCACCGCAACCGGCCAACGCAGGCGATGAAGGCCGAGTTCCCGGTGCTGATGCGCGACTACGGCCTGGCCGAGAACCTGGAAGGGATGTGGGCCAACGAACAGGAATCGCCCTACATCGAGACCAAGCGCTTCGACTGGTTCCGTGGCTACCACGTCGGTGGTCGTTCCTTGATGTGGGGGCGGCAGAGCTATCGCTTCTCCGATCTGGATTTCGAGGCCAACCTCAAGGACGGCATCGCCACCGACTGGCCGATCCGCTACGCCGATATCGCGCCATGGTACGACCATGTAGAGAGGTTCGCCGGCATCGCCGGCACGCGCGAAGGACTGGACGTGCTGCCGGACGGCGAGTTCCTGCCGCCGATTCCCTTGAACATCGTCGAGAAGGATGTGGCCGCGCGCATCAAGAAGGCCTTCGGCGGAACGCGCCATATGATCCACTCGCGCACTGCCAACATCACCCAGCCGATGCCCGAGCAGGGGCGCGTCAACTGCCAGTACCGCAACAAGTGCATCCTGGGTTGTCCCTTCGGTGCCTACTTCTCGACCCAGGCGGCGACGCTGCCGGCGGCGATGAAAACCGGGAACCTGACCTTGCGGCCGTTCTCGATCGTCAAGGAAGTGCTCTACGACAAGGATCGCAAGCGTGCGCGTGGCGTGGAGGTGATCGACGCCGAAACCGGCCAGACCTACCAGTACACTGCCAAGGTCATTTTCCTCAACGCGTCGTCGTTCAACTCGACGTGGCTGCTGATGAATTCGGCCACCGATGTCTGGGAAGGGGGGCTGGGCTCTTCGTCCGGCGAGTTGGGGCACAACGTGATGGACCATCATTTCGGGGCCGGCGCCTCGGGCCGGGTCGAGGGTTACGAAGACAAGTACTACTTCGGCCGCCGTCCCTGCGGCTTCTACATTCCGCGGTTCCGCAACGTCGCGGCCGACAAGCGCGGCTACCTGCGCGGGTTCGGCTACCAGGGCGGTGCCAGCCGCACCGGATGGTCGCGCGAGATCGCCGAGCTCAACATCGGTGCCGATCTGAAGGAGGCACTGACCGTGCCGGGTGACTGGCGCATCGGCATGACCGGGTTCGGTGAAATGCTGCCCCACCACGCCAACACGATCCGCCTGGACCACGACCGCAAGGACAAATGGGGACTGCCGGTGCTGGCGATGGACGTGTCCATGCGCGCCAATGAACTGGCGATGCGCAAGGACATGGCCGCCGATGCCGCCGAGATGCTGGAGGCGGCCGGGGTCAAGGACGTGAAGATGCACGACAACGACTACGCCCCGGGCAAGGGCATCCACGAGATGGGGACCGCACGCATGGGACGTGATCGGAAAAGCTCGGTATTGAATGCGCACAACCAGGTCTGGGATGCCCCCAATGTCTATGTGACCGACGGTGCCTGCATGACCTCCAGCGCCTGCGTGAATCCCTCGCTGACCTATATGGCGCTGACCGCGCGCGCGGCCGACCATGCGGTACGCGAACTGAAAGCGGGGAACCTCTGATGGATCGCCGCGAACTGTTGAAGATGATCGTTGCCGCTACCGGTGCGGCCATGGTTGGCCTGCCTGCGCTGGTGCATGGCAAGGTGCCGGCTGCCGGGGCGATGCCCGCGTTCTCCGATGCCGACATCGGCATGCTGGACGAGATCGCCGAAACCATCCTGCCGCGGACAAGGACGCCCGGGGCCAAGGACGCGGGTGCCGGTGCGTTCATGGCGACGTTCGTCAGCGACTGCTACACCGCCCGGCAGCAGGCGACGTTCCGCGCCGGCCTGGCCGACATCGACACGCGCGCCGGTGGCCGTTTCGTATCGCTCACGCCGGAAGCCCGCACCGGGTTGCTGCGAAGGCTGGACGCCGAAGCCAAGGCACGCAATGCCGACGTGACCGAGACCGGCACTCCCGAGGAAGGCGAGGCCATGCCGCATTACTTCACGATGATCAAGCAGCTGGCCATCTTCGGCTTCTTCACTTCAAAGGTCGGGGCGACCGGTGTGCTGCAGTACGTCGCCGTGCCGGGCCGCTACGACGGTGACCTGGCCTATGTCCCCGGTACGCCCGCGTGGGGGACCAGCTGATGAACGCCACCCTGATGATCCGCCCTGCGTTGATCACGGCCGGCCTGCTGGCCGCTGCATCTGCATTCGCTCAGGACGGCGCCGACGCTGCGCGTGACCCGAAGAAGACCGAAGTGTGGACGCCCGTGCCCGCAGTCGTGGCCACGCCGGCAGGCAAGGCCCCCTCCGACGCGATCGTGCTGTTCGATGGCCAGGATGTCTCGGCGTGGGAGGCAGAGCAGGGCGGGCGCGTGCCCTGGACGGTTGCCGATGGCGCCATGACCGTCGTTCCGGGCAGCAAGGGCATCCGCACCCGGCAACGCTTCTGCGATGTCCAGCTGCATGTCGAATGGCGTACCCCCACCGAGACGAAGGGCTTCGACGGACAGAACCGCGGCAACAGCGGCATCTTCCTGCAGGAACTGTACGAGCTGCAGGTGCTCGACAGTTACAACAACCCGACGTATGCCAACGGCCAGGCGGGTTCGATCTACAAGCAGGCCATGCCACGGGTGAACGCCTCGCGCGCACCGGGCCAGTGGCAGGTCTACGACATCATCTGGAAGGCACCGCGCTTCTCGCAGGGCGGCGGCCTGACGTCGCCCGCGCGCATCACCGTGCTGCACAACGGCGTACTCGTGCAGGACGACACCGTGCTGGCAGGCAGGACCGAGTACATCGGTGCGCCTTCGTACGCACCCCATGCGTGCGCGCCGCTCTATCTGCAGGAACATGACTCCAGGGTCAGCTACCGCAACATCTGGGTGCGCGAGCTGTAGGGGCACGCGGCCAGCGTGGTCGCCGGCCGCTTACTTCGCCAGGTAGCTGGCGATGTCGTTGATCTCCTGCTGTGACAGCTGGGAGAAGGGCGGCATCAGCCCACCGCCCTTGCTGATCTTTTCCTTGATCTGCGCAGGTGCCATGCGCTTGCCGATGTCGGTGAGCGCCGGGAATGCGCCCGGCATGCCCGCACGATCCGCACCATGGCAGGCCACGCAGTTCGCGGTGTAGAGCTTTGCACCCGCAGCCGGATCGTCCTTGCACCAGGCGGCCGTCGCAACGCTCATGCCACCCAGGGCCACCGCCGTTGCCAGGATCATTTTCATGTGGGGCTCCTTGATGCGTCAGCGCCGCGCACGGGCGGGCACGTTGGTGGTCAGGTGTTCACGCAGATAGTCCGCACCGGTCTGGATGATCCTGGCTGGATCGCGTGGCTGGTCGTGCTCGATGATGTACCAATGCACGCCGGCGGCTGCCGCAGCAGGCAGGATCGCGCTCCAGTCCAGCACGCCCTGGCCCACCGCGGCGAATCCGCCTTCGTCCTGGGCCTGGCCCTTCGGCGCATTGTCCTTGGCGTGCACCGCAAACACGCGGCCACGGAATTTTCCCAGCATCACCGCCGGGTCCAGGCCCGCGCGTGCAACCCAGGCCAGGTCCAGTTCGGTCTGCAGGTCGGGCCCGGCCGCTGCGAACAGCAGCTCCAGCCCGGTCTGACCGTCGAAGTCGGCCAGCTCGAAATCGTGGTTGTGATAGGCCAGGCGCATGCCCTTGCCGCGCACCTGCTTGGCGATGCGGCCCAGCTCCTTGCCCAATGCGGTCCAACCTGCGGCATCGGTGGGCCGGTCCTTCGCGTCCAGGTAGGGCACCACCAGCGTGGCGTTGCCGATCGATCGGTTGAAGGCCACCACGCCGTCCAGGTCTCTGCGCAGCTCGGCCAGCGCAACGTGCGAGGAGATCGCCCTGATCGAATACCTGTCCAGCAACTGCTTGAGTTCGCTGGCGCTGACGCCCTGGGTCCCCACCGTTTCCACCGCGTGCACGCCCGCGTCGTGAACGATCTTCAACTGCTGGTCGAGCGATCCGGCATTGCGCAGTGAGTACATCTGCACTGCGATGGGCTTCTGCGCGGCGACGGCTTCGCTGGCGAGGCCGGGCAGTGCCGTGAGCACCAGGAGTGCGAGGGCTGCGGCTCTGCGGACAGGGGTTTTCATCAGGCGTTCCTCCCGGGATTCAATCGATGGTGGTCCAGGCACGTGACCTGGCTGATGCAATGACGCGATCGACGATCCGTGCCGAGCGCAGGCCGTCTTCGAAGGTGGGCAGGCCCTGCGGCCGCTCGCCTTCAATGGCGCGGTAGGTGTCGGCCACAAACGCCTCGAAACACTGGGCGTAGCCCTGTGCATGCCCGGCCGGCAGCACGGAAAGGCGGCGTTGTTCGGCGCTGCCGGCACCGGGGCCGCGCATGAAGATTTCCTCGCGCTGATCGGGCAGGCCGATCCAGAGTCGTTCGGCATCCTCCTGGTTGAAGACCACGCTGGCCTTGGCGCCATCGATCTCGAACCAGAGGCGGTTGTGGCGTCCGGCCGAGACCTGGCTGACCGTCAATGACGCCAGCGTGCCGGCGCCGGTCCTGAACATCGCTGCGGCCACGTCTTCGCTGGTGACAGCCTGCATCGCGCTGGCGGCCGTTGGCGTGCTGAAGCTCTGCCCGCTGACGGCGCCACGCTCGGCGATTACCGTGGAGAACGCCGCGTTCACTTCGGCGAAGCCCTCGCCACTGACCCATTCGACCAGGTCGCACCAGTGCGAACCGATGTCGGCGAACACGCGCGACGTGCCTCCCAGCGCGGGGTCCACGCGCCAGTTGTTGCTGGCCGGATCCAGCAGCCAGTCCTGCAGGTAGCTGCCGTGGATCAGGTGCAACGGCCCCAGATCGCCCCGGGCGATGCGTGCGCGCGCCTCTCGGACCACTGGGTGGTAGCGGTAGACGAAGGGCACCGTGGCAACCAATCCGGTCGATGCGGCCAGCGCCGCCAGCGCCTGTGCATCATCCAGCGTCGTCGCCAGCGGTTTCTCGCAGATCACGTGCTTGCCGGCTTCCAGCGCAGCCTGTGCCATGGCGCGGTGCAGATGGTTGGGCGTGCACACGTGCACGACCTGTACCTGCGGATCGGCGATCACCTCCTCGATATCCCGGTAGGCGCGCGGGACATTCCAGGACTGCGCGGCCTCATGCGCGCGCTGCGCTGACGAGGCGGCTACGCCGCGCACCTCGGCACCGGCCAGTAGTGCCGCACGACGATGCACTGCACCGATCATGCCGGCGCCGACGATGGCGATTCCAAGCTTGGGCATCGACGGGGATCCTCAGGGTGTGGAGGGCGCGGCCGTGACCGTCGGCCGGTCGCGGAACAGCAGCAGGAAGGCGATCAACACCACCAGTGCAACGCCGGCCGGGAACAGCCAGATCTGCTGCCAGTCGGGGCCGGCCTCGGTGGTGAAGTGCTCCACCACCGCGCCGGACAGGAAGGTGCCGATCAGCATTCCCACGCCGTAGGTAGCCAGGGTGATGAAGCCCTGCGCGCTGCTGCGCGCGGCGGGGCCGGCATGCGCATCGGTGTAGATCTGGCCGGTGACGAAGAAGAAGTCGTAGCAGATGCCGTGCAGCACGATGCCGATCACCAGCAGCGAGAAGCCGCTGCCCGCATCGCCGAAGGCGAACAGGGCGTAGCGCACCACCCAGGCGGCCATGCCGACCGCCAGCATGGTCTTCACTCCCAGCCGCACGAACAGGAACGGCATGGCCAGCATCAGCAGCACTTCGGAGACCTGGCCCAGCGACTGCAGGCCTGCTGCACCCCGCACGCCCAGGTCGTTGAGATACGGATTGGTGAAGTTGTAGTAGAACGACAGCGGGATGCAGATGGCGATGGACGCCAGGAAAAACACCAGATAGGCACGCGATTTCAGCAGACGCAACGAATCCAGCCCCAGGATCTGCCCCAGCCCGGCATCGCGCTGCTGTGCCAGTGGCGGCGTGTGCGGCAGGGTGAATGCATACAGGCCCAGCACCAGCGATGCCAGCGCGGCCATGCGGAAGGTGAGTTCAAGCCGATGGGCCTGTTCCCAGCCCAGCCAGCCGATCAGCACACCGGCGACGATCCAGCCGATGCTACCGGCCACGCGTACCAGCGGGAACTGTTTCTCGGGCGACTGCATGTGCCGCATCGCCACGCTGTTGGCCAGTGCCAATGTCGGCATGAACAGCAGCATGTAGCCCATCACGCAGGCGGAGAACATGCTGAAGCTGGATGCCGTGGACGCCAGCCACATCAGCACCGCGCCCGCCAGGTGCAGCACCGCGAGGATGCGCTGCGCGGCGAAGTAGCGATCGGCGATCAGCCCGACCAGGAACGGCGCCACGATGGCGCCGATGGACTGGCTGAGGAAGGCGGTGGCCACCTGGCTGGCGCTGGCCTGCAGCGGGCCCTGCACCAGGTAGGTTCCGAGGGTGACGAACCACGCCCCCCAGATGAAGAACTGCAGAAACATCATCGCGCCCAGGCGCGACATGGCGTGCGTCATGGCTTGCCCTCCCGGGGCGGTCTTGGCTCAGATTCCCAGCATGCGGTGCAGTGATGCGGCGTCCGTGCCACTGTCGGCAAAGTCGTCGAAGGCGCGTTCGGTCACGCGGATGATGTGGTCGCGGATGAAGGCGGCGCCCTCGCGTGCGCCGTCCTCGGGGTGCTTCAGGCAGCATTCCCATTCCAGTACCGCCCAGCCGGGGAAGTCGTACTGGGCGAACTTCGAGAAGATCGCCTTGAAGTCGATCTGGCCATCACCGAGCGAACGGAAGCGGCCCGGACGCTCGATCCAGTCCTGGTAGCCGCCATACACGCCGCTGCTTGCGCTGGGGCGATACTCCGCGTCCTTGACGTGGAAGATGCCGATGCGCGCGTGGTAGCGGTCGATGAAACCCAGGTAGTCCATCTGCTGCAGCAGCAGGTGGCTGGGGTCGTACAGGATCTTGGCGCGGGGGTGATGGTCCACCACATCGAGGAAGCGTTCAAAGGTCGCGCCGTCGTGCAGGTCCTCACCCGGGTGGATCTCGAAGCACAGGTCCACGCCGCAGGCGTCGAACGCATCCAGGATCGGGCGCCAGCGGCGGCCGAGTTCGGCGAAGGCTTCTTCCACCAGTCCCGGTGGACGCTGCGGCCAGGGATAGAAATAGGGCCAGGCCAATGCGCCGGAGAACGTGGCATGCGCGGTCAGCCCCAGGCGCTGGCTGGCTTTGGCGGCCAGCAGAAGCTGCTCGACTGCCCAAGCCTGGCGGGCAGCCGGATCGCCGCGCTTGTCCGCCGGCGCGAATCCGTCGAACAGGCTGTCGTAGGCCGGATGCACCGCGACCAGCTGCCCCTGCAGATGGGTGGACAGCTCGGTGATCTGCACGCCATGACCGGCCAGCATGCCGGCGACGTCGTCGCAGTACGCCTGGCTGCGCGCGGCCTCGGCCAGATCGAACAGGTGGGGCGCGCCGGTGGGGACTTGTACGCCAGAATAGCCCAGACCCGCGGCCCATCCGGCCAGCGTGTCCAGCCGATCAAAAGGAGCTGTGTCGCCGATGAACTGCGCCAGGAACAGCGCTGGACCCTTGAGCGTCTTCAACGTGATTCGCCCTCGATGCAATCGATTGCATTATCCTAGCAGGGGCTCACGCAGGACCTGTTGTGCACTGCACAGCAGACAGGAGAACTAACGCCATGGCCACCATCTACGACATCGCGAAGCACGTCGGCGTCTCCGCAGGCACGGTGTCGCGGGCGCTTTCCCGGCCGGACAAAGTGCTGCCGGCCACGCGCGCGCGTATCGAGCAGGCCGCTGCCGCACTCGGTTATGTGCCCAACACGGTGGCCCGCACGCTCAAGACCCAGCGCAGCGGCAAGATCCTGGTTACCGTCCCGGACATCGCCAATCCATTCTTCGCGCAGATCCTGCAGGGGGCGGAGGACGCCGCACAGGCGGTCGGCTATGCGGTTCTGCTCGGCGATACCCAGCATCAACCCGACCGCGAGGAGCGCTATGCGCAGATGCTCCGGCGCAACGAGGCCGACGGCATGATCGTGCTGGGGCACCGCCTGCCGCCCACGGCGCGCGAGATCGTCCAGCAGCGCGGTGCCGCCGCGCCGGTGATCAACGGCTGCGAGTTCGACCCCGCACTGGGCATTCCCAGCGTCCATATCGATAACGCCGCGGCCGCGCGCGTGGTGATGGAACATCTGTATGGGCTGGGACACGAGCGGATCGCCGTGGTCGGCGGACCGCCGGACAATCCGCTGCACCAGCAACGGCTGGAAGGGGTGCGGGCGGCTGGCAAGGCGCGTGGACGCCTGCGCCAGCTGAACATCGTGCCGGGTGACTTTTCGGTGGAATCCGGCCATGCGGCTGCCATGGCGCTGCTGGACGGCATGTCTGCGCCAACGGCGATCTTCTGTTTCAGCGATCAGATGGCGCTGGGCACCCTGGCGGCCTGCCGCGATCTGGGCATCCGCGTGCCGGAGGACCTGTCCATCGTCGGCTTCGATGATCTGGCATCTTCCCGCTACCTCACGCCGCCGTTGACCACCATCCGGCAACCGATGCGGGAGATCGGTGAGCGCGCGGTCAACCTGCTGCTTGCCATCATCGAGCACATGGATGTGCCGCTGCAGCAGACGCTGGATTTCAGCCTGATGCTGCGGGGGTCAACGGCGCCACCCAGGCGTGGGTGAGGCAGGGTAACCGCCGTGAATCCTTGATCCCGAATTGACGCAGAGCTGTCAGACTCACCAGAGGCCGCCCGGCAAGGGCGTGCGATCGCGCAAGGGGGTCGGCAATGCCGTTCTTGACGGACTCGACGGAAGTCGCGGTCGAAGGCATCGGCGCGGCACGTCGCATCGGCTGGATGCGCTTCGTGGGCAATGGGCTGGGCGCGATTCCCATCGCCTCGATCATTCTTGAACGTCAGGACGGCCCGTGGGCCTGGGTGTTGCTGCTGCTCAACGCGCTGGCCTGGCCGGCGCTCGCGCTGGTGCTGACCCAGCGCTCACGGCAGCCTGCGGTGGTCCAGTTCCGTTGCATGGTGGTTGATTCCTTCTTTGGCGGTGGCTGGATCGCCTTCATGGGGCTCAGCGTGGTACCCAGTGCGTTGTTCGCCGCGCTGCTGGTCGCCGACAAGATCGCCGCCGGTGGGGTGAAGCTGGCGGTACGGGCCACACTGGCACTGGTAGCGGGATTCGCGCTCACCTGGTGGGGGCTCGGGTTTCCTTACCAGCCGGTGTCATCGCAGCGCACGATCGTGCTCAGCGTGCCGTTCCTGTTCGTCTACGGCATCGGCCTCAGCATCCTCAGCTGGCAGCTGGCGCGGCGAGTGAAATCGCAGAACCGCCAGTTGAAGCGGCTGAGCCGCATGGACCCGCTGGTGGAGCTGGCCAACCGCGGCTTCCTGATCGTCCGTGCGCAGCAGGCACTGGACAAGGCGCAGGGGCAGGGTGGTTTTGCCTGCCTGCTGATGCTTGATGTGGATGACTTCAAGCGCATCAATGACTCGCACGGTCATCGCGCCGGGGACGAAGTGCTGCGCCATATCGCCTCCACCTTGCGCGCCTTCGCCCGGCCCGGCGATACCCCTGCGCGGCTGGGAGGCGACGAGTTCGTCGTGCTGCTGCAGGACTGTGCGCCCGTCGATGCGATGCATGTGGCAGAGCGGGTTCGGCTGCAACTTCTGGAGGCAGCACGGCAGGCAACCCCGGGCATCGAGTTCAGCGTCAGCATCGGAATCGCGGCGACGCCGCGCGGTGGCAGCGTCGAGGACTGGCTGGCACTGGCCGACCGCGCGCTGTACCACGCCAAGCGCCAGGGCAAGAACAACGCCAGCTATGGCGAATGAGGTGTTGCCAGGTCTCTGGCGCAGGCCAGCAGCTGGGCGGCCGTTGCCGGAGGCTTGCAGCGCACCGCCAACTGCAGCGTAGTGGTCGGCATGCCCAGTTCCAGCGCAACAAAAGCCAGGCCGCTGCGGTGCATGCTCTGCATCGAGGCCGGCACGATGGCGATGCCCAGGCCGGCAGCGGCAAGGTTGATCGCCGAAGCCACCTGCGGCGCTTCCTGCTGGATGGTAGGCGCAAAGCCCTGGCTGCGGCAGGCAGCGACGACGTCTGCACTCAGGCCCTGGCCCGATTTCCGCGAGAACAGGATGAAGCGCTCGTCGCGCAGCTCGGCCAGCGCGATGCTTGTCCGGCTCGCCAACGGGTGATCGGCCGGCAGTACTGCCACCAGTGGCTCGGCACTGAGTTGCTGTGTCATCCGTTCACCGCTATCGGAAAACGGCGGGCGCACGATCACTGCATCGAGTTCGCCATCATCGAGGCGCCGGACCAACGATTCACTGCCATCTTCGACCAGCTGCACCTGCACCGCCGGATGTGCCCGCTGGAAGCTGCGCATCAGCGCGGTGACCGCCTCGTTGTAGGTCGCCGATTCGGTCAGCCCCAATGTCAACGTACCGACCTCGCCGCGTGCGGCGCGCAACGCCTCCTCCTTGGCCTGGTCGACGCGCGCGAGGATGTCCTCCGCGGCTTTCCAGAATACCTGGCCAGCATCGCTGAGCACGATGCCGCGTCCCTGCCGGTGGAACAGCGGTGTGCCGATCTCTTCCTCCAGGGCGCGGATCTGCTGCCCGAGCGGCGGCTGGGCGATATGCAGGGCCTCGGCGGCCTTGGTGAAGCTCTGCAGCTGGGCAGTCATGACGAAGTAGCGCAGGTGCCGCAGTTCCATTGGAACCTCAAACGTTCTGGTGCTGTACGAACACGGTATTGGACGGTCGCCGCTGGCGGCAACATCATCGGTATCCCACGGCAGATGTCCAACGACAAGGGAGACCCCATGAAAAAGACACGTCAGTTGCGCGATCTGCTCCGCCAGGGCAGCGTGATTGCGCCAGGTGCATTCGATGGATTGTCGGCACGCCTGGTGGAGCTGGCCGGCTTCGATGCGGTCTATGCCAGCGGCGGCGCCATCGCGCGTTCGGCCGGCGTGCCGGACATCGGCCTGCTCGGCCTCAGCGAAGTGCTTGCGCAGGTTGAACGGATCGTCGATGCCTGCGATCTGCCGGTGATCGCCGACGCTGACACCGGCTTCGGCGGCACCGCGAATGTTGAACGCACGGTGCGCGCGTTCGAAAGGGCAGGGGTTGCCGCACTGCATATCGAGGACCAGGCCTTCCCCAAGCGCTGCGGACACCTGGATGACAAGACGCTGGTCGACGCGGGCGAGATGTGCACGAAGATCCGTGTCGCCTGCCAGTCGCGGATCGACCCGGAGTTGATGATCATCGCGCGTACCGATGCCATCGCCTGCGAAGGCCTGGATGCGGCGATCGAACGGGCGCAGGCCTATGTGGACGCGGGCGCGGACATGATCTTCGTCGAGGCACCGGAAGCGCTGGAGCAGATCGAGGTGATTTCGCAGCAGGTTCCCGGGCCGAAGCTGATCAACATGTTCCACAGCGGCAAGACGCCGCTGGTGCCGGTGGCGCGGCTGGCCGAACTCGATTACCGGCTGGTGATCATTCCCTCGGACCTGCAGCGCGCTGCGATCCGGGCCATGCAGCGCACCCTGCAGGAGATCGCAGCGACTGGCGACAGCGGGCGTGTTGCCGGCGAGCTGGCCAGCTTCGGCGAGCGTGAGACGATCGTGCGCACGGCGCGGTATCTGGCACTGGACCGGGTGTGATCCGGGCGTGATTGCGGACGTGCCGATGGACGGAGAAGGGGCGGCGGAATCCGCGTGTGTTGCCTGTTCATCCTGCACCCGGAATCATCGCCGCCAATCCTCTACCATGGGCCACCCTGCCCGGACGTGCCGCCCATGCAAGACGCCCTCGTTGCCCAGCCCAAGCCCCCCGTCCCGAGGATCGCGGCCTGGCTGATGATGCTGCTGGGCATGTGGCTGGCGCTGAAGCTGGGCCTGGTGGTGACCCTGCTGTCGGGCCTGCTGGTGTTCCAGCTGACCCACCTGCTGGCCTCCACCGTGGAGGGCAAGCTGCCGCCAGGCCGGGCGCGGGCGATCGCGGTGATCGTGCTGTCAGCGGTGATCATCAGTGCGCTTGTACTGGCCGGGATCGGCGTGGCGTCATTTTTCCGCAACGAGACCGGTGGACCGGACGCATTGCTGGCGCGGCTGATGGAGATCCTCAATTCGTCGCGGCACCAGGTGCCGGCGCTGCTGCAGCCGTACATCCCCGAGGACATGCCGGCGCTGCGCACGGCACTGAACGACTGGGCCGCCGAGCATCAGCGCCAGCTGGGCGTGGCCGGTACCTCGGTGGTGCAGGTGGGCGTACGCGTACTGATCGGTATGGTGCTGGGCGCGATGATCGCGCTGTATGACGAACTGCCGCTGCCGAAGATGGGCCCGCTGGCGCAGGAGCTGATCGGCCGCACCAGCCGCCTGGCCACCGCGTTCCGCCAGGTGGTGTTCGCGCAGGTGAAGATCTCGCTGCTCAACACCGTGTTCACCGCCATCTTCCTGCTGGGCGTGCTGCCGTTGTTCGGCGTGCACCTGCCACTGTCCAAGACCCTGGTACTGATCACCTTCATCGCCGGCCTGCTGCCGGTGGTGGGCAACATCATTTCCAACACCATCATCACCATCGTCGCGCTGTCGGTCTCGTTCTACGTGGCCGTGGCGGCGCTGCTGTACCTGATCGTGATCCACAAGCTGGAGTACTTCCTCAATGCGCGCATCGTTGGCGGCGAAATCCAGGCCCGCGCCTGGGAGCTGCTGTTGGCGATGCTGGTGATGGAAGCGGCGTTCGGCCTGCCCGGCCTGGTGGCGGCGCCGGTGTTCTACGCCTACGTGAAGCGCGAACTGGTCGACCAGCGCTGGATCTAGTACGGCAGGGTGTGACGCATTCGCCCCAGCCCGGCGCGGGGTGAGACCTTGCCGGCGCGTTCGCGGTGGCTGCGGTATGCCTATGGTCACGGTTCGCGCGGCACTGGCTTGGCGCTGCCGGGACCGGCGGCTACAGTGATCCGCACTTCAGGGGAAATTTGCATGGCCGGCAAGGCATCGCCCATCGGACTGCGGACCTGGGTCTGGATCCTGGCAGGGTCGTTCGTGGTCTGTACGCTGCCGTTGATGGCCATCGCGCTGTTCCAGGGCGCGCTGCGCTACAGCGCTGCCGAGGACAACCTGGTCAGCCTGCGCCAGCTGCGCCAGACCTTCGAACTGGCCAACCTGGTCTCGGCCGAACGCGGCCCGGCCAACAGCCTGCTCGGTGCCGACCCGGCCGATGCCAGCGAGCATGCGCGGCTTACGCTGCAGCTGGCGGTGGTACGCAGGCGTGTGGACACCGCGCTGCAGCAGCTGGATGCCGTGTTCACGGCTGATCCGGGCGTGGTGGATGAGCATGGGATGCTGGCAGACGCGCAACGTCGCCTGCAGTCGGCGCGCGCGGGCGTGGACCGGGTGGCAGCGCAGCCGCGCGACGCACGACGCGTCGAAGACGTGGAGCGCGCGATCAGCGGCATGTTTGCCGTGGTCGACCGCCTGCACCTGCTGACCTCGGCACAGATCAACGTACTGGTCCGGGCCGACCGCGAAGCGGCGATTCCAGCCATGCAGGGGCAGGTGCTGATCGACCTGCGCGAGCACGGCGGGCGTCTGGCCTCCAACGTGATGGCGCCGGTGGCGGTACCCGGTGCCTGGCGCAACGAACAGGTGCGCGCGGCGCTGCAGACCGAGGGCCGCCTGCTGGAACTGTGGCGGCTGGCCGGCAGCCACGAATCGGTGTTCCGCAGTGATCCGACGCTGTCCTGGCATTGGGATATGGCGCGCCGGCAGTTCTTCGGCGAGTCACTGCCGATGATCGAACAGCTGATCGACGACGGACGGCGTGGCCTGCCGCCGCCGTGGACCGCTGCCGAGTTCACCACGCGCTACGTGCCGACCCTGCAGTCGCTTGAGGCGCTGCGTGACGGTTACCTGAGTGTGTCCATCGCCAGGTTCGAGCACACCCGCAACCGGGAGGCCACGCGGCTGGCGGTACTTCTGGCCACCGCGCTGGGAACCCTGGTGGTACTGGGTGTGGCGCTGCGTATCGCGCATCTGCAGATCCTGCGGCCTCTGCTGCAGGCACAACGGCAGGTGATCCAGATTGCCTCCGACGCGCCGGGGCCCGAGCAGCATGTCACCCATCCGCTGGCCGAGATGCAGCGCCTGTTCGATGCGATTGAAGTGCTGCGCGAGAAGTCGCGCGAACGCTCGGCGCTGACCAGCGAGCTGCGCCAGCTGGCCGGCACCGATGAATTGACCGGACTGCTGAACCGTCGCGCGCTGGAGGAACTGGTGCAGCAGCGCCACGACGAGGGGCGGATGAGCGCAGTGGTGATCCTGCTGGACGTTGATCGCTTCAAATCGATCAATGATGGTCATGGCCACGATGCGGGTGATGAAGTGTTGGTACAGGTGGCGCAACTGCTGCAGCGCCATCTTCGCCGCAGCGACAGCATTTCCCGCTATGGTGGCGAGGAGTTCCTGGTGCTGCTGGCCGACGGTGACCTGGCCGCTGGCCGACAGCTGGCCGAATCGCTGCGGCTTGCGCTGCAGCAGCTGGACATCGTGGTGGCCGGCGGTACCGTGCTGCGGGTGACCGCCAGCTTCGGCGTGGCCCGCGGTGCTACCGACGCCTTGGGCTGGCGGACCCTGCTGCGTGCCGCCGATGCGGCCATGTACCAGGCCAAGGCGCAGGGCCGCGACCGCGTGCGGGTCGCCGGTGGTGGGCGCATTCCACGCTGAAACATCATGTTCATCGCTGGCGCACGCATGGCTGCCTAGACTGGACCTTCGACCATTTGGCAGGAGCGCATCATGACCGTTCGCCCCGTCGTTGCTGCAGCGCTGCTGGCCGGGATGCTGGCCGGCTGTACCTCCACTTCGTCGCAGACCGCTGCGGATGCGCCACGCCACCCCTCGGTTGCCGCCGACCTGAGCCCGGTGCCGGCTTTCACCGGCGGCGGTGCGGGTTGGAGCATTGAGATCGCCTCCACCGGCCAGGGCAACCACGATGCCAGCCTCAGCGCTGACGGCCGTACCCACAAGGGCACGCTGCGCTATCCGGGGCAGCCGGCCGATGCACCGAGCTCGCTGATCGTGCTCAACGGCGAGCTTGGCCAGCAGCCCGCCATCGTCGAGATCAAGCGTGAGTCGTGTCGCACTGCCGAAGGTGTGGACACCCTGGCCAGCGTGCAGGTGACGATGGAAGGGCAGCCGCAGCGCCGCGGTTGTGGCCACCTGGCCGTGTACTGATCCTGTGCGCCGTCGTGCTTGAGATTCCAACCCTGCACACCGTGCGCCTGCGGCTGCGTCCACAGCAGCTGGATGACTTCGGCGTCTATGCCGCGTTCCTGGCCTCGCCGCGTGCGCGGGGCATGGGCGGGCCGTTCGGTGAGGTGGCGGCGTGGGGGCAGTTCTGCCATGACCTCGCCAGCTGGCATCTGTTCGGCCATGGCGCGTTGATGATCGAGCGTGCCGATACGGGAGCCTGCATCGGCCAGGTCGGGATCAATCATGGCCCGCTGTTTCCTGAAAAGGAGCTGGGCTGGTTGCTGTACGACGGCCATGAAGGGCAGGGGTTCGCCACCGAGGCGGCCGGCGCGCTGCGCGACTGGGCCTTCGTGGTGGCGCAGCTGCCGACCCTGGTCAGCTACATGGCGCCGGACAATATGGCATCACAGGCCGTTGCGCAGCGGCTGGGCGGCGTGCTCGATGTGCAGGCCGCGCGCAGCGATGCGGATGATCTGGTCTACCGCTACAGCACCCGGTAGTGCCGGCCGCTGGCCGGCATCATCGGTGCACCCGGGGGCGTCATCTACGCATGTCAAGCCATGACCCATTGCGCGTGGCGCCCGGGCTTTGCCATCCTCCCTGCTGTTTTCCGTAGCGTGGAATCCCGATGCGTCCTGTGTTCTGGCTGGCTTTGGCCCTGCTGCCCACCCTGGCGGTGGCGCAACCCGCGCGTACTGCAAAGGCCAAGGCCCCAGCGCAGGATCCCTTCAGCGAGCTGTTCGACACCGCCTGCATGCAGCACATCGGTGCCCCGGCGCGGTTGCAGTCGCTGATGGAATCCAATGGGCTGTCGCCGTTGCAGCCCGCCGAAGCCGCGACGCTGTTGCAGGGGCAATCGGGCGTGGCCTGGATGGTGCCTCTGGCCAGTGGCCGCTATGCGGTGAGCTGGGCTGACGATGGCACGTGTACGGTCTACGCCGAAAAGGCCGACGCGGCGGTCGTGCAGAAGGGATTCGCCCGGTTGGTGCAGGCCGCACCGAAGCCGTTGCAGGTGCGGTCGCTGCCAGGGCGTGGGCCGCTGTCGGCCGATCAGGTGGCCATCCAGTACGGCTGGGCCACGCCGGGGCAGGGCAAGCTGCAGGTGCGATTCCGCCTGGTCACACGGCAGGCGGCCGAAGCCGGCGTGCAGGCGATGGCCTCGGCGGCCCCGGGCGAAGCGATGCTGGCGCAGGGCGCGCCTGGGCCCTGAAGGGCCCACGCTCGCGATTCAGCCTTTCACGCGGCAAGTGGTATATCGTTTATCGATAAATCCACCCGGGGTGGCGAGGCCACCCCAATGCCGGAGGCCGCTTGACCGCTCGTCCCGCCCGCGCCAGACCCGCGCGAGGCTTGTTCACCCTGGCCCAGGCCGCCGTACAGGCGGTGCGGGCGATGTGCTGGCTGGGCATCCTGGCCGCACTGCTGGCCGTGCCGCTGGTCGCCCACGACCGCAGCTGGCTGCTCGACAGCATCCACGACGCTGATGCCGCTGCCGTGCATGGCAGCGACCTGTTCCTGCATTTCTGCCTGGGCCTGGGCGCGATCGTCGCGCTGCTGGTGCTGTGCCTGATGTTCCTGCGCCACCTGCTGCGGCTGTTGAAGTCGGCGGCGCGCGAGCGGCCGTTCACCCACGCCAATGCACAGCGCCTGCAGCGCATGGCCTGGCTGATGCTGTCGATGGAGGTGCTGTCGATCCTGATCGGCGCCTACGCCGCCTGGATGGGCCCGGACTTCACCTGGATGGAGGTGGGCGGCGGCATGTCGATCACCGGCCTGGTCGCGGTGCTGATGCTGTTCGTGCTGGCCCGCGTGTTCGCGGTGGGTGCAGCGATGCGCGACGATCTTGATGGTGTCATCTGATGGCGATCGTCATCACCCTGGACCGCATGCTGCAGGAACGGGGCATGACCCTGTCCGAGCTGGCCGGGCGCATCGACATCACCCTGGCCAACCTGTCGATCCTGAAAACCGGCAAGGCGCGCGCCATCCGCTTTTCCACACTTGATGCGATCTGCCGTGAGCTGCAGTGCACGCCCGGTGACCTGCTCGGGCATGACCCGGCGCAGGCGCAGGAGGCTGACTGAGTGTTTCCCCTTTTCCCTTACCTACTGACGAAACGGACCTGAAATGGAATGGTTGGCTGACCCCTCGATATGGATGGGCCTTGCAACCCTGGTCGTGCTGGAGATCGTTCTCGGCATCGACAACCTGGTGTTCATCGCGATCCTGGCCGACAAACTGCCGCCGCACCAGCGTGACCGCGCGCGGGTGATCGGCCTGGCGCTGGCCCTGCTGATGCGGCTGGTGCTGCTGGCCGCGCTGGCATGGATCATGAAGTTGACCGAACCGCTGCTCACGCTGTTCGACCACAGCTTCTCCGGGCGTGACCTGATCCTGCTGGGCGGTGGTCTGTTCCTGCTGTTCAAGGGCACGATGGAACTGCACGAGCGGTTGGAGGGCCGCGAGCATCACGAGGATGGCAAGAAGGTCTACGCCAGCTTCGCGATGGTGGTGGCTCAGATCGTGGTGCTCGATGCGGTGTTCTCGCTGGACTCGGTGATCACCGCAGTTGGTATGGTCGACAACCTGGGCGTGATGTATGCCGCGGTGACCATCGCGATGGTGCTGATGCTGGTGGCCAGCAAGCCACTGACCCGTTTCGTCAACAAGCATCCTACGGTGGTCGTGCTGTGCCTGGGCTTCCTGTTGATGATCGGTTTCAGCCTGGTGGCCGAAGGCCTGGGCTACAAGATCCCGAAGGGTTATCTGTACGCGGCGATCGCCTTCTCGATCCTGGTTGAAGCCTTCAACCAGTGGGTGCGCTTCAATCGTGAGCGCAACGAGCGCCGCCAGCCCTTCCGCCAGCGTACCGCCGACGCCGTGCTGCGCATGCTGGGCGCGCGCCCGGCCAATGGCCACGACGACGAAAACGCTGACGAACACGTCGATGCCGAAGAGCGGTTGCAGCCGGCCGAGCACGAGATGATCCGCAGCGTGCTGGGCCTGGCTGATCGCCCGGTGTCGAGCGTGATGACCGTGCGTGCCGACGTGCAGTGGATCGACCTGGCACGTGGGCAGGAGGATGTGGTGGCACGCCTGGTGGCATCGCCGCACACCCGCCTGCTGGTGGGTGATGGCGACCTGGACAGCCTGCGCGGCGTGGTGCAGAGCCGCGACCTTCTGGCCGACCTGCTGCAGGGCAGGCCGCTGCAGCTGGAGGGCAACCTGCGCGAGCCGCAGTACGTGCTGTCCAGCGCCAGCGCACTGCAGGCGCTGGAACTGATCCGCCAGCACCCGGTGCCGTTGGCGGTAGCGGTGGACGAGTACGGCAGTGTGGAAGGCCTGGTGACCGCCAACGATCTGCTGGCGGCCATTGCCGGTGACCTGGTCGACACCCAGGACGAGCGCTATGGCGTGGAGGCGCAGGGCGAGAACCAGTGGGAGGCCGACGGTGCGCTGACCCTGGACGACCTGCAGCGTCTGGCCGGTGTCTCGCTGCCGCGCAGTGCCGACTACATGACCATCTCCGGTCTGGTGCTGGAGCGTCTGGGGCGCCTGCCGGACATCGGTGACACGGTGGAGATTGCGGATGTACGCATCACCGTACTGGCAATGGAGAAGCGTCGCATCGCCCGCCTGCGGGTGGAACGCATCGGGCTTTCGTAGAGTCGAGCCATGCTCGACTGGCCCTCTGTAGAGTCGAGCCATGCTCGACTGCTTCCTGAGCAGCCGGGTACGGGCCCGGCTCTACACAACACTGCCGGCAACCGTCACCATGGCGGGCCCGCTTTCTTTCCAGGATGGTTGCAGTGCTGAGTACGATCGGTTTGTTGATGGGCCTGTATGTGGCCTGGCGCCTGTTCTGGCCACTGCGCATGCCCATCTGGATGAAGGTCGTGCTGTCGCTGCTGCTGGTGAGCGTTGCCGTGCAGCTGCGCATCGTCGCCATGTTCTGGGGCACGATGGCCTCGCCGGAGATACCGAAGCTGGCCATCGCCTCGTTGGCCACGGGTTCGACTGCCGTACTGCTGCTGGCGCTGTTCCTGCTGGTGCTGGACGCGGGCCTGTTGGTGTCGCGCATCCTGCGCAGGCCACGTGCTGTATCGGCGTTGCGCGCGCCGAAGCTGCGCCCGGCGGCGGGTGTGCTGGCGCTGCTGGTCAGTGGCTATGGCGTCAGCCAGGGCATGGCCGTCCCCAAGCCTCGGCAGATCGAGGTGAGCATCGCCGGCTTGCCGGCCGCGTTCGATGGCTATCGCGTGCTGCAGTTGACCGACATCCATGCCAGCCGCCTGCTGACCGGTGAGTGGGTGCGCAGGGTGGTGGACGACAGCAACGCACTGACGCCGGACCTGATCGTGATCACTGGCGATCTGATCGACGGCAGTGTCGAGGCCCGTCGCGAGGACGCGCGTCCGTTGGCCGACCTGCAGGCGCCGGATGGCGTCATTGCCATCACCGGCAACCACGAGTACTACGCGCAGTACCAGGACTGGATGCAGGCGTTCCGCGCGCTGCACATGCAGGTGCTGGAGAACAGTCATCTGCAGGTACGACGCGGTGACGCGGCGCTGACCATCGCCGGTGTCACCGACCCGGTGGCCGCACGCTACGGTCTGCCGCTGCCGGACCTGGAGGCCGCGCTGGCTGGCGCCGATCCGGGCGCGCCGGTGATCCTGCTCGACCATCGCCCGCGCAACGCACGCGAGGCTGCCGCGCGTGGGGTGAAGCTGCAGCTGTCCGGGCATACACATGGCGGCCAGATCATTGGCATGGACCAGCTGGTGAAGCGCGCCAATGGCGGTTATGTGTCGGGGCGTTACGAGGTGGATGGCATGACACTGTACGTGAGCAATGGTGCTGGCCTGTGGGCCGGTTTCCCGGCACGCATCGGCGTTCCTTCGGAAATCACCCTGATCACCCTGCGCCGCGCCCCGTGACCCCTGACAAACCACAGGGAAGGCACCATGTCCCATCCCCGCGCACCCATGGAACGTCTGATCCGCGCCAATGCGGACGAGATCAATCGGCTGCGCCAAGCCATCCGCGAAGCCGCTGGCGCGCGCTGGCGTGGCCCGGAAGAAGTGCAGCGGCACACTGCAGCCTGCGCGGAATACAACCAGCGCTATGAACAGCTTGCGTTCCCGGGTGGCTACGCCAATGCACTGAAGCAACTGGCTGAGCAGGATCCGAACACGGTGGATGTCGTGCTGACCTTCCTTGAGGTGCGCCCGTACTTCTTCCGTTCCGGATATATGTGGAAGACGCTGCTGAAGCGCGTGCAGCGGGTGCCGATGGGCGCGAAGCAGCAGGCCCGGATGCAGAAGATCCTCGATGCCTACGCCGCTTACAGGGCGGCAAGCCAGCACACCGGGTAGCTCCACGCCATGTGTGGAGGTCGCGCAGCACCCCGCGTCCCAGCCGGCCCCGGATCGGCGATCATCTGCACTGGGTTCTGAAACCAGGAAACACGCAATGCAGGGAGCGCATCATTCAATCCGGCGTCCGCGCCACGTCGCGCTGCTGGTTGGTCTACTCGCGCTGGCGGCATGCCAGCGCACAACCGATGCGCCGACCGGAGCACCCGCAGCGGGCACACCGCTTGCCGCCCCGGCCATGGCAGAAGACCTCTCTCCGCTGCTCGATGCGCTGCCGACCTGTGCGCTGGACGGCTGGTACATCGATCAGCAGACCGAGCGTCCGGCACATCCCTGGCTGGCCACGAATGCGCCGAAGCCCTGCAAGGTGGACGAAGAGAATGAGATCGCCACGTTCTGCACGGGTGGGCAATGGAAAGGATTGCCGGTGGAAGAGGTGATCCTGCCGACGATGACGTTCGTCTCGTTCCGTGGGGCCAGGATTGCCTTGCCGTTGGAGAAGGCGCGTTCAATCGCCCGCCAGCACCTGGGGCAGGACTTCCCGGGTGGCGCGGCTTACGAAGCGGGCCGCGAACCGAAGCTGATGGCTGATCCTGAAGATGCGCAGCGCTCGTGGCTGCTGTGCAGCACGCCGGAGCCGGGAGATGACGCGGGCAGCCAGGCAGGCGTGAGCTATTCCGGCATGAACCTGCCCTACGACCACGACGGTTGCAGCTACCGCTACAGTCCGGTCGACTTCTGCGATGCGCGGCACCGGGCCGCCATTGAAGAAGCTCTCCAGCATCAGAAGCCCAATTTCAACCAGCACTATCTGCTGGTACAGGTCGATGATCGTCCCGAGTACTTCCAGCGCACGCTGGTGCTGGTCGACACCCGCACCGGACGCGCCACGCCATTGCCGATCGATGCCTTCACCGGCCCGGCGGGGAAGGGCGGAGACGCCGCCGGCTACGGGACCCTGGAAACGGGTGTGGACCAGCAGCAGTTCTGCCTTGATGGTGCGTTGCTGGTCTACCGCGTGTTCGAGGAAGGACGCTTCTGCTTCGGCTTTGACGGTGAGCGATTCACCGGCCATGAAACCCAGTACATGCAGGCGACGGATAGCCGATGACCGGTATTTCACCCCGGCCGTGACATCCTCCCCGAACCTGCGCAACCGGGATCGAGGCTGTTGAAGGCGAACACGCAATGACTGCCGAGCGGCAGCGCTCGATGTGGGTGGCCGGCCTGTCCACGGTGGTGGAGTGGTACGACTTCACCTTGTATCTGTACTTCGCCACGGTGCTGTCGCGGGTGTTCTTCGGTGGTGGCGAGCAGGCGCTGCTGGTCACCCTGGCCGGCTTTGCGGTGTCCTACCTGATGCGCCCGCTGGGCGCACTGTGCTTCGGCCACCTGGGGGATCGCCTGGGCCGGCGCTGGATGCTGCTGGCATCGATGGCCTTGATGGCAGCGGCGATGCTGGCCACCGCGCTGCTGCCGACAGCGGCCACGGCGGGCACTACGGCGGGCGTGCTGCTGTTGGTACTGCGCTGCGTGATGGCGTTTTCGGTGGGCGGTGAGTACACCGGCGTGGTGGCGTATCTACTGGAAAGCGCGCCGGTGCGGCGACGTGGCCTGGTGACCTCGCTGGCATCGGCAGCCAGTGAAGTGGGCGCGCTACTGGCGGTAGCGATCTCCGCGCTGACCGTGGCGCTGTTGCCCACCGCGCAGCTGGACAGCTGGGGCTGGCGCATTCCGTTCTTCTTCGGTGCCGCGCTGGCACTGGTGATCCTGGTCGCGCGCTCGGGCATGCACGAATCGCCGGAGTTCGAACGCCAGCGTCGCGAGGGCAGTATTCCGGCTACGCCGCTTCGCCACGTATTGCGTAACCACCCGCTGGCGGTAGCGCGCACGTTTGCGATTTCGGCGCTGGGATCGATCACTTACTACGTCGGCATCACCTATGTGCCGGCATTCCTGCATGCGCAGGGTCATGACGAAGGTGATGCACTGTGGCTGTCGACGATTGCGGCAGTGGCGGTCATTGCGATCACGCCGCTGTGCGGCGCATTGTCCGACCGCGTCGGACGACGGCCGATGCTGCTGGGTCTGACTCTGCTGGCGGCGCTGCTGCCGTTGTCCCTGTTCGCGTGGATGGCGGAGGCGACGGCGCTGGGCATCGGGCTGGCGGCGGTGCTGCTGGCCTGCGTGGCCGGTGGCGTGAGCGCGGTCGCGGCCCCGGCCACGGCCGAGCAGTTCCCCGGCGAAGGCCGGGTCAGCGGGCTGGCACTGGGGGTGACCATGGCCACCGCCTTCTTCGGCGGCGCAACGCCATGGCTGGCGCAATGGTGGGTGGAGCGCAGCGGCTGGGCAGCGGCGCCGGGCGCGATGATCGCGCTGGTGGCGGTGCTGGTGCTGCCGGTGCTGTGGACCCTGCCCGAGACGGTCCCGGGCAGGGCCAGGCGCTAGCGGGTCAGACCTTCAGGGTCTGCTCGATGTCGGCCAGTACCGCGGCCGCATCCACGCCGATGGCAATCGACTGCACCACGTGGCCATCCCACACGCTGGGACCGAACGCCAGGCCTTCCGGCTTGGGAATGGTCATGCCGCGGGCGACACCGTCGGTGGCCACGCGCACGCTGGCGCGCTCGAACTGGAACAGCTCCGGGCGGGTCAGCGCGATGCACGCGCAGCAGTCGTGCACGACCATGCCCTTGTGGCCGGCCTGCAGGTAGAAGTCCACGTAGTCCTGCGACAGCGCACGCACCAGCTCGGCGTCGGTACCGCCGATGGCAGCCAGCTTGTCCAGGCCGTCACGGTCCATTTCCACGCGGGTGGTCACGTCCAGACCGATGGCGGTGACCGGCCAGCTGGCGGTGAACACCACGTCGGCGGCTTCGGCATCGCCCCAGATGTTGGCCTCGGCGGCCGGGGTGATGTTGCCGTTGACGTGGAAAGCGCCACCCATGATCACCACGCCGCGCACCAGGCCGGCGATGTCCGGGGCCTGCTGCAGGGCCAGGGCCAGGTTGGTCATGCGGCCGACCGCGACCAGGGTCACCTCGCCCGGATGGGCGCGGACCAGGTCGATGATCAGCTGATGGGCCGGGCGCGCATCGGCGGCCACGTCCAGGCTGGCCGGCACCGGGTGGTTGCCCAGGCCGTTTTGGCCATGGATGTGCACCGGCCAGGCTTCCGGGGTGGCTTCCGGCTGCAGCGGGCCACCGGCACCGCGCGCGACCGGAGCGGCAAAGCCCCAGGCCTGCTTCAGGTACAGCGCGTTGTGCGTGGTCGACTCCACCGAGGCATTGCCGAAGGTGGTGGTGACGCCGATCAGGTCGATCTGGGCGTGCTTGTGCAGGTACAGCAGGGCCAGGGCGTCGTCGACGCCCGGGTCGGTATCGAAAATGACTTTCAGCATGTTGTTGTTCTTCTTCTTCCGTGTGGTGCGGGGGGCGCCGGCGGCCCGGAGGCAGGCCGGCGCGCCCTACATTGTCCCATCTTCATGACAGGCAGGGCCATTGCCGGGGGGGCAGGCCATAATGCCCCCCAGTCCAGGCACGGAGTCGCCGAATGCTGATCGTTGCCCTTCTGCTGGTCCTGCTGGTGCTGGGCCTGAACGTGGTGGCTACCGTGGTGATCGTCAGGCGCGATGGCCTGTCGGCCGGGGGGCGGGCGGTGCAGCTGCTGCTGGTCTGGCTGCTGCCGCTGGTCGGTGCGATCCTGTGCATGGCGGTGGCCACGGCCGATGGCTCACCCGCGCGGAGCGATGGCAGTGGCGGTGGGCCCGCCGATTTCTCCGGCGGCTATTCCGGGGACAGCCACAGTCATCACAGCTACAGCAGCTCCGACTGTGGAAGCGACGGCGGCAGCAGTGACGGTGGTGGTGGCAGCTGCAGCGATTGAGGTCTCTGTAGAGTCGAGCCATGCTCGACTGCACTTCGCTCCAACGCCTCGGTGCCTGATCGAAAGGCAGTCGAGCATGGCTCGACTCTACAGAACAGCGGTTGGCTGCGGCGGTTTGTGCGGGCCGCTGGCCGGCAACCTCAACAGCTCAGCCGCCGCCTTCGGTCGGCAACGGCGCCGGTACGTTCAGCAGCCCGCCTGCCGCCACATAGGCGGCCAGCGCCTGGCCCTGGCTCAGCAGATGGCGTTCCATGGTGCGTTCGGCAGCCTGCGCGTCGCGGCGGCGGAAGCACTCCATCAACTCGCGGTGTTCGGCCAACGACTGCGCGGTGCGGCCCGGCGTCAACAGCTGGCGGCCACGGTGCATTTTCAGGATGCGGTGCAGGTCGTGGGTGATGCGGATCAGCCACGGGTTGCCCGCGTAGTGCTGCACGGTTTCGTGGATCAGGTAGTTGTTGCGGTAGTACTCGGCGATGTTGCCCTCGGCCGCCGCTGCTTCCATCGCTGCATGCAGGTCTTCCAGCTGCTGCACGCCGGCGTCGTCGATGTGCTTCACCGCCTCATGCGCGCAGCGGCCTTCCAGCATCGCCATCACCGGGAACAGCTGGTTGAGGTCTTCCAGCGTCAGTCGCGTGACCCGGCTGCCACGACCCGCATCGATCTGCACCAGGCCTTCGGCGGCCAGCAGCTTCAGCGCCTCGCGCAGGGGCGTGCGGCTGATGCCCAGTTCTTCGCACAGCGCGGGCTCGTCGATCCATTCTCCCGGCGGCAGCCGGTAATCGTAGATGCGCTCGCGCACGTGTTCGGCCACCTCTTCGTACAGGGGTGCGCGCTTCTTCGGTGACCGCGGGGCAGGGGCAATGGCCATGGTGGAAGTGTACCGCGCCAGGTAGTGCCGGCCGCTGGCCGGCAACCCATGATCGCTGGATGGCTTCATGAGAGTGCCGGCCAGCGGTCGGCACTACCGCTGGGCGGTTACATCCAGCCCGGCACCACGAACACCAGCCAGGCCAGCAGCGGTCCGAGCGCAACCACCAGGCCGCTGTAGACCAGGAAGCGGCGGAACAGGGTCTCGCGCTCTTCCTTCGCTGCCGAGGCCACCACCAGTGCGCCATTGGTCGAGAACGGGCTGACATCGACGATGGTGGATGACACCGCCAGCGCGCAGATCACGCCGGCGGCGCTGAGGTGGCCCTGCATCAGGAACGGCACGGCCAATGGGATCGTCGCGCCGAGTACCGCTGCCGACGAAGCGAATGCGGAGACGATGCCGCCGACGTAGCAGACCAGCAGCGCACCGAGCAGCGGGATGCCGATGTCGGACACACCGTTGCCGATGAAGTCCACCGCGCCGGCATGTTCCAGCACGCCGATGTAGGTCACCACGCCGCAGATCAGCAGCACGGTGGACCAGCTGATGCCATCGACCGCACCCTTCTGGCTCTGCGGGGACAACAGCGCCAGCGCCACCGCCACGGTGATCGAGACCAGGCCGACGTTGAGGTTGTAGATCAGCGCGGCCACGCCCAGGCCGAGCAGGCCGATCAGGGTGAACAACCGCTCGCGGGTCAGGTTCACCGCATCCAGTGCCACCGGATCATTGCTGAGCGTGCCGCCGCCTGCCGCGACCAGCGCGCCATGACCTTCGATCGCGAACTGGCGCGACGACGCCTGCGGGCCACCGGCCATCGCCAGCTCGGCATTGCCGAGTGTTCCTGCTGCGGTGATCGAGCCACGGCGCAGCAGGGCGATGCCACCAAAGGCGAAGAAGCAGATCGTCGCCATCATGAAGTTGAAGCCCAGACTGGTCAGGAACACCGCCATCTCGGTCACTTCCAGCCCGGCTTTCTGCACCACGCCATTGGTGATGCTGCCGTACACGCTGATCGGCGAGAAGCCGCCCGCCTGCGCACCATGGATGACCAGCAGGCCCATCATCAGTGGATTGATGTTGTACTGCTTGGCAAAGCGCAGCGCGACCGGGCCGATGATCGCGACCGCCGCTGGGCCCAGTGCACCGAACGCAGTGAGGACCGCGGTGATCACGAACATCACCCACGGAATGGCCACGATATGGCCGCGAACGGCTTTCACTGCCCAGTGCACCAGCAGGTCGATGGTGCCGTTCTTCTGCGCGATGGCGAACAGATAGGTGATGCCGACCAGGGTCAGGAACAGATCGCCGGGAAAGCCGGCCAGGACCTCCTTGCCGCCCATGTCGACCCACAGCCCGCCGATGATGAAGGCCAGCGCGAAGGCGACGGCACCCATGTTGATCGGCATCGCGGTGGCGACGATGAACATGATCACCAGACCGATGATCGTTGCGATTTGTGGACTCATGCGCCCTCCCAGACACGTGACTCACGTACAGCGCGGATGGAGACCCGCCATCCCGGGGTAAGGCGACGTACTGCGTGTTGCGTGATACGTACTGCTCGAACCCGTTACTGCAGCCGCTCCAGCGCGCTGCGGACCCACGCCGCGGCGCCTTCAAGGCTCTGGAACTCTTCCACCGCGCGCACTTCGCAACACGGATAGGCCGGCGCGATCATGCGCGCCAATGCGTTGCCCGGGCCCAGCTGCAGGAACACCCGCGCGCCACGCTCGAAGGACTGGCGCATCACCTGCGCCCATTCGATGGTCTGCGCGAGCTGCGCCGACAGCGTGTGGACTGCCGTTGCGCGATCCCGCACCGGTCGCGCATCGATGCCGGCCAGCAGCGGCAGGCGTGGGGCCTGCAGTGGCGAGGCGTCGAGTGCGGCAGCGAACGGTGCGACCGCCGCTGTCAGCAACGGTGTGTGTGCAGGCACGTGCACCGGCAGTGGACGGATGTCCGCACCCTGCGGCCGCGCGGCATCGGCCAGCCGCTGCAATGAGGCGTGCGTGCCGCCCACGATGAAATGGTCCTGCCCGTTGGCGATGGCCACGTGCGCTCCGTGCAGATCGCACAGCGGCTGCAGTACATGGCGTTCCAGGCCAAGCACTGCCTGCAGGCCTGCATCGGCGGGGCTGGCACTGTCCATCAACAGCGCGCGCTGCGCAGCCAGGGCAAGGCAGGTGGCCGCATCGACGCCGCCGGCGATGGCATGTGCGGCCAGCTCGCCGATGCTGTAACCCGCGATCACCGTCGGCGTTGGCAATACCTCGCGCAGGCCCTGCCAATGCGCCAGGCTTGCTGCGCACAGCAGTGGTTGCGCCCGCACATTGTCGAAGCGGTCGTCGGCCGCCGCAGCGGCGAATACATCGCGGCCGAGCACCGTGCTGGCCACATCGAGGGTGTGGCGTGCGGCCGGAAGATCGCGCACGCGATCGAACATCGCCGCGTGCTGCGCGCCTTGGCCGGGGCAGAGCAGGGCCAGGCTCATGCCTGCTCCTGCTGCAGCAGGAACAGGCTGCAGGCCAACAGGTCTGCGCTGCCGCCCGGGCTCAGCCGGCGCATGACGAAGCCGTCACCGATGCGACGCAGATGTACCTGCCAGTCCGGCGCGAAGGTGCCGCCGGCGTCCAGGAAGGTGCGTGCCTGCCGCTGGGCCCAGCGCAGGCCGTCGGCGCCGCCGCGGTGCAGCAGGTTGAGGTCATCCACGCACGCGATCAGCTGCATCAGGGTCTGGCACATCGCGGCCTCGCGTGGGAGGCCGCTGGCCAGTGCGTGGCGCAGGGCAGGCAGTGCCACTTCGCGCAGCAGCGGGTAGCCGGCGGCCGCTTGTTCGCGCACACCTTGCACGCCGTGCCGTGCACGCGCGCGCTGGCCAGGGCTGTTCGCATCCAGAGGCGCGGCGGCGAGCTCGGGCGCCCAACGGCGCACTTCCTGGCAGACCTGCTCGGCTGCGGCGACACGGCCCGCGCGGCCCCAGCAGGCAGCGGACGCGGCCACCAGCAGGCCAAGGCTGAAGATCGCACCGCGATGGGTGTTGATGCCCGCAGTGGCGTGCAGCATCGATATCTCGGCGGCGATGCCATGCCGCCGCAGCGTCTGGAACGGCGCCGCGCTGGCACCGGCGTCGGCCACGGCGATGAAATAGTGGCGCAACGCGAACAGGCTGCGCAGGAAGGTGCCGGCATCCATGTCGTGGTGGCTGCCGCGATCGAACGGTGTAACCAGTCCCGGTTTGGGGGCAAGGGCCAGTTCGGCGTGCAGGCTGGCGATGGCAAGGCGCCCCAGGCGCGCGCTGTCCACCGCCGGGGTGGACCGGGCGACGCGCTGCACGACAGCGTTCATGCGACAACTCCAGTGGCGTTGAACACGGCCTCGCGCAGTTCCAGAGCGGCACCATCAATGCGTTTGACCAGTACTTCGCGGCTGCGACCGGCGTATTCGCGCCAGTTCACCGCGCCACCATCCACCAGGCACAGTTCGCCATCCACGCGATGCCCATAGGCGCTTTCCCAGTGCTGCAGGCGTTCGACCAGCAGGTCGGCTTGGCGCGCGTCATCCACCTGCCACAGCAGGTCGATGTCCGAGCGCGGGTGCACATAGGGCAGTCCGCTGAGGTGCTGCCATGCGAAGGCGCCGAATACGCGGGCCGGTGCAAGCCGCAGCATTGCCTGCAACGCCGCCTGCCAATCCGCCGGAACGCCGCCGGCGAGAACGTGATCCAAGGGAGGGGGAGGCTGCAGCTGCTGGACGTCCTGCAGGGCCACGCGCAGCGCCAGCCGTTGCTTGCCTTCGCTTGGCGGTAGCGGTACCCCCAGGCGCAGCCGAGGGTCGGGGTCGTCCGCCGCACAGCGCGCCACCATGGCCGGCAGGCCCTGCGCGAACCACGCTGCCAGGCGTGGTTCCTGTGCAGTCACGTCAGCCCGCCAGTCGGCATCGGCCGACAGCCAGGCCAGCGTGTGGCGGGCGGGCCGCTCAGGCATCGCCGTGGGCCACCGCAGATGAAACGCCTGCGGCCAGGGCACGACCGCCGCGCTGTGCGCCGCGTGCGGCACGCAGGTCGCCTTCGGCGGGCGTGCGCAGCGCCTGCAGCAGGTGCTGGGCAAGATCGCCCTCCCATAGCGATTCCACCGCACCCATCGCCACGTAGTTCTCCACGCCCGGCGCGAACACCGGCGAGGTCTGGCTGAGTGCCTGCAGTTTCTCCAGCGGTTGCTTGGTCACCCGCGCCATCGCGCGCAGGTCCATCACCCGCACCTGTGCATCGGGCAGGGCGTGGATGTGGTCGGCCATCAGGCCGAACGACAGAAAGCCGCCGCTGACCGACTCGCCATAGACCAGGGTCACCAGCCGCGCACCGCGTCGGCGTGCCAGATCCAGCGTCTGCGCCAAGTGAGCGAAGTAGCCGTTGATGCCAAGCAGTTCGTCACGGCGTGCCAGGCGTTGGCCGGCGGTGTCGACCAGCATCACGATCGGTCGCTGTGGAAGCGCGGCGGTGCTGGCAAGCACGGTTTCGGCCAGTGCCAATGCGTGGTCCACGCCGACTTCGAGTTTGTCGGCGGTACCGATCACGGTCACCTCGCCATCCTCGGTGGTGGCGCTGCCGGTCAGCACCGAATCGTTCACCGCAATGGCATGCCCATGCGGGAACAGGGCATCGAGCAGGGTCTGCAGCGGCATGCTCATGGCAGGCTCCGGTCGGCGGTGGCGATGAGGAACGCATCGGTGTCGAGCAGCGGCAGTCGCTCGGGGGCAGTGATACCCAGCCGCGCCCAGATCTCCAGGCCATCGCGGCAATCGCCCCAGGCCTTCACGCGCGCCTTCAGTGCCGCATGGCGTTCCTGCAGCGCGGCCAGTGCAGTATCTGGATCGGTGCTGCTGGTATCGGGCTGCAGCGCATTGCTGGCAGCCTGCGCGAACGCCTCGATGGCATCGGGCACCAGCACCTGTGCCTGGTCGATCAGGTAGCGGTGCTTGCCTCCCGTTACGCGCCAGACCAGCGCACGATCGCGGGAATCGAACTCTTCCACACCACGCACGGTCTCGATTACTTCCGGCCCGGACAGTGACAGCCGGCCTTCCTCGGACATGACCACCGTGCTGCAGCAGCGGGCGACGATGCCCATGCCACCGAATGCGCCGTTGCCGCTGCCGATCAGCGCCACCACGGGGACGCCTGCAGCGCGCGCATCCAGCGTGGCGCGCATGATCTCGGAAATGGCGATGAGCCCTGCATTGGCTTCGTGCAGGCGCACGCCACCGGTATCGAGCAGCAGCAGCACACCGTCAGGTCGGGTTTCCGCTGCACGGTGCAGCAGCCCGGTCAACTTGGCGCCGTGCACCTCGCCCACGCCGCCGCCCATGAATTCACCCTGCTGTGCGGCCAGCAGCACGCGTCGGCCGCGCAGTGTGGCTTCGCCGACAACGATGCCGTCGTCGAACGCCGCGGGCTGGTCGAGCTGTGCCAGGTGCGGGCTCATCATCCGCCGCGCCGGGCCGAGGAATTCACGGAACGAGCCGGCGTCGGCCAAGCCGGCGATGCGCTCGCGTGCATCGGCTTCGTAGTAACTGTGGCGCTGCGTCCGGCTCATCGTGGATCTCCAGCAAGCAGGGTTTCCACTGCCTGGTCCAGGCGCAGACTGACCACCGCCGGGGTCGCACCGGCATCGTTGATCGAGACGCGTACATCGCGCAGTGGATGGCGCTGTGCGAAATCACCGATCACCGCCTCCCAGACACGGCCAAAGCCCTGCGCGGCGGTGATGATGCGCACCGTCATCGCGCCGTCCAGTGCGGCCGGTTCCAGCAGGATTTCCAGATTGCCCGAGGCCAGTACGCCGACCAGCACTGCATCGCGCGGAAACTGCACCGCCGTGTGTCCTTCGAATCGATAGTCGAGGGTTTCCATGCTCAGCCCCTTACCAGTTGCGGAAGCGCTTGGGCGGGTCGTACAGGCCGCCGGACCAGCGCACCAGGTCCTTCACCGAACGCGCCGCAAGCAGGTCACGGCTGGCATCGCGCATGGAGATGCCGAGGTCATCGGGACGGCGGATCACGCCGCGGTCGCGCAGGTTCTCCACCATCACGCGGTCGCGCCCCATGCCCACGGCGGTATAGCCGGACACGCCGCGGATCGCCTGTTCGCGCTCTTCAGGGGTGCGGCACAGCAGCAGGTTGGCGATGCCTTCTTCGGTCAGTACATGGCTGACGTCGTCGCCATAGATCATCACCGGTGGCAGCGGCATGTCCGCGCGCTCGGCCAGCTCCCAGGCGTCCAGCCGATCGACGAAGGCCGGTGCCATGTGTTCGCGGAAGGTTTCCACCATCTGCACCACCAACTTGCGGCCACGCGGCATCTCACCGGGGCGTGCGGCCTGCTGGCCGGCCTTGACCCAGGCCTCGCTGGCATGGCGGCGGCCACGTGCATCGGAGCCCATGTTCGGTGCGCCACCGAAGCCGGCAATGCGGTCGCGGGTGGCAGTGGAGCTGTTGCCCTGCAGGTCGATCTGCAGGGTGGAACCGATGAACATGTCACACGCATACAGGCCTGCGGTCTGAGAGAACGCGCGGTTGGAGCGCATCGAGCCATCGGCACCGGTGAAGAACACATCGCTGCGTGCGGCGATGTACTTCTCCATGCCCAGTTCGGAACCGAACGAATGCACCGATTTGACGAAGCCCGATTCGATCGCCGGAATCAGTGCGGGGTGTGGATTGAGCGCCCAGTGCTGGCAGATCTTTCCCTTCAGCCCGAGCGATTCGGCGTAGGTCGGCAGCAGCAGCTCGATGGCCGCGGTGTCGAAGCCAATGCCATGGTTGAGGCGGTTCACGCCGTACTCGGCGTAGATGCCCTTGATCGCCATCATCGCCATCAGCACCTGGATCTCGGAGATCTGCGCCGGGTCGCGGGTGAACAGCGGTTCGATATGGTTCGGCTTCGGCGCCTGCACCACGAAGTTGACCCAGTCAGCAGGGATGTCGACGCGGGGGAGGGTGTCGACGATCTCGTTGACCTGGGCGATGACGATGCCGCCACCGAACGCGGTGGCCTCGACGATGACCGGGGTGTCTTCGGTGTTCGGGCCGGTGTAGAGATTGCCGTGGCGATCGGCGGCCTGCGCGGCGACCAGCGCTACGCGGGGCGTGAGGTCGATGAAGTAGCGGCCGAACAGTTCCAGGTAGGTGTGGATGGCACCGATCTGGATGCGCCCTTCGGCCACCAGGTTGGCCAGACGCACCGATTGCGGGCCGGAGAAGGAGAAGTCCAGTTTCGAGGCGATGCCGCGTTCGAACACATCCAGGTGCGAGGGCAGCGACAGCACCGACTGCACCATGTGCAGGTCATGCACCCGCGCGGGATCGAGGTCAGCCAGGCACTGGGCGAGGAAGTCGGCCTGCTTCTGGTTGTTGCCCTCCAGGCAGACCTTGTCGCTTGGCTCCAGCAGTGCGTGCAGCAGCTCGCCCACGTCGGTGGCGGCGACCTCACGTCCCCGGGCCCACGGCGCGGCACGTTCCAGGCGGGCCTGGCGGCTGCGTTCCAACGTATCCCAGCTCGGGTTCATCGACCGGCTTCCGATTGGTGTCGAGGTAATTACGGCATAATTATGATGGGCGTGCAACCCGCGGTGCAGCAAATGAAAGGGCCCGCACAGAGGCGGGCCCATTCAGATTGAAATGGAGGAGGACCGCATCGATCGGGGTAGTGCCGGCCGCTGGCCGGCTCCGCGTCATCGATGCATCGCTTGGAGCCGGCCAGCGGCCGGCACTACCGTTTCTGGTGGCTCAGAACTTCCAGCGCAGGCTGGCCGACACGAAGCGCGGTTCGCCGTAGTTGTTGTAGTCCAGATTCGCCCAGTAGGTCTTGTCCAGTGCGTTGCGCACGCTCAGGGTTGCCGTCCAGTTGTCGCTGATGCGGTAGTTGGCGTTGAACTGGACCAGCATGTAGGCCGGCTGGTTCACCGTCACTGTGCCGCCCAGCGGGTAGGCGATGTTGTAGCCCTGCACCTTGCTCTGCCACTGCACGCCACCGCCGATGCTCAGGCGCTCCAGCGCGCCACGCAACTGCAGCTGCGTGTTGAGCTGCAGCAGGTCCTTGGGCGGGTTGGCGTACAGCAGATCGGTGGCGGCGCGGGTGACCTTGACGTGGGTATAGCCGGCATTGACCGTCCAGCCCGGCAGGATCTCGCCGTTGACGTCCATCTCCCAGCCGCGCGCCTTGGTGCCGTTGATCCCGATGTAGGCGGAGGTGCCATCGCTCAGCGAACCGTCCGGCACGCTCATGTCACGCACCGCGTAGTTGTCCTGCTTGGCCTCGAACACCGCGGCATTGGCAGTCAGGCGGCCATCGAGCCACTGCGTCTTGATGCCCGCTTCCAGGTTCGAGCCCTGTACTGGCGCCAGCAGGTTCTCGTTGCGGTCCTTGAAGTTCTGCGGGTTGAAGATCTCGGTGTAGCTGGCGTACGCCGAGACGTTCGGCGTGATGTCGTAGACCAGGCCCACGTACGGGGTGACTTCATCACTCACCTTGTATGCACCGCTGGTGCCGGTGTAGGCGCCTGCGGCGTTGTAGGAGCGGCTGAGGGTTTCCCAGCGGCTCAGGCGTGCGCCGGCAATCAGCGACAGCGGATCGGCCAGGCGCAGGCGGGTGGCCAGATAGACGCCACTCTGTGTGGTCTTGGCCACGCGGCGCGCGCCGGTACGGCGGTAGGTGACCTCGGAGATGTCGCCGTTCCAGCTGTACACGTTGGGAATGTAGTAGCAGCGTTCGCCGCCGCAGCGTGCCCAATCGTTCGGGAAGTTCAGCGCCAGGGTGTTGGTGGTGCCTTCCAGGTCCGACCACTGTGCGCCGAGGGTCACATCGTGGTCGCGGCCGAACAGATCGAAGCTGCCGGTCAGGTAAGCATCGACATTGCGCCGGGTGTCCTTCGAATCACCGGCGGCCGCGCGCAGGAAGATGCCCGAGCCGGTCACCGGGTCCGGGTTGCCGGTGCCGTACAGGCGCACATTCTGCACGTTGCCGCGGGTGTAGGCGGTGTTGATCTTCAGCAGCCAGTTGTCGCCGAAGCGCTGTTCCAGGTTGGCGAAGGCAGTGTTGCTCTCGCGCTTCCAGTAGCTCCACTTCGGCGACAGGTTGGTCGAGCGCGGCAGGTGCGCGAAATTGCCCTGGTTGTCGAAGAACGGCACGGTGCCCCAGGTCGAGCCGGTCGGATTGTTGTCCTGGCTCTGGTAACCGAGAGTGATCGTGGTGCTGTCGGTGACGTCGCCTTCCAGCACCGCCATGCCGGCCATCTTGTTCTCGTCGTAGCGGTCGTAATACAGGCCACGATCGGTATAGGCGGCGACCACGCGGCTGCGGAAACGGCCGTCATCGGTCAGCGGCGCGGTCACGTCCGCCTCCATGCGCCGATAGTCCCAGCTGCCGGCGCTGACCGCGAACGAGGCATCGAACTCCTTGCCCGGCCGCTTGCGCAGCAGATTCACCGTGGCCGACGGCACGCCGGCGCCGCTGAGCAGGCCGTTGGCACCGCGGATCACTTCGATGCGGTCGTAGAAGGCGGTGTCGTATTCCTGGTTGGTGGAACCGCTGTAGGTCGGGATGCCGTCGACCTGGAAGTCAGTGATGGCGAAGCCGCGTGCGTAGTACAGCGGGCGCTGGGTGTCATAGAAGGACACGCTGACGCCGGTGACGTTGCGCATCACGTCGTTGATGCTGAACAGCGATTCGTCCTGCAGGCGCTTCAGGCTGATCGCAGTGGCCGACTGCGGGGTTTCCTGCAGTGTGATCGGCAGGCGGGTGGTGCTGGATGGCGGAGCGGACTGCTCGGCACGGACGCTGACCCGGTCCAGGGTCTTGGCATCGGATGCATCGGCGGCGGCCTCGGCAAACGCCGGAGACGCGACCAGCGCGAGCGAAGAGAGCAGGGCAGCCGGCAGCAGCGCACGGCGGGGCAGGCGGTTACGGAACGTCAGGGACATGGTGGGTTCGAAGCTCGGAGACGGGAAGGGGGCGGCAACAGTCGTCCAGCACCCGGGGCGGCGGCTTCGGGCACATCAGGTCCATCTGGGAGGGGCGCGGTCACTGCGCAGGGTGCAAATGTAAATAATTCTTAACAACATTACAATTCGCGTCATTGTGCATAGGATTCCCGGCGCCGGGCATCGCTTTCTGCAGCAGGGAGCGGCCCAAACGCGAACGGCCACCCGAAGGTGGCCGTCCGTGTCTGCTGCAGGGAATCTGCCAGGCTTACAGCGCCTGCAGTTCCTCGTTGGCGTTGCGCTTTTCCTTGGCTGGTGCCGGAACGGCTGCCGGCACTACCGCCGGGGCCGGAGCCGCCGCATTGGCGTCCACCGGCACCTCCAGGTACGGCAGGCGCAGGGTCTGACTGGTCAGCGTGCGGATCTCGTTGACCAGCGCGGCGTTGTCGTTGAGCTTGCGCCCGTACGACGGCACGATCTCGCGCAGGCGGGTTTCCCAGCCGGCCTTCATCTGGTCCGGGAAGGCCTTGGCCATCAGGTCCAGCATGATCGGCGGCGAGGTCGATGCACCCGGCGAGGCACCGAGCAGGGCGGCGATGGTGTGGTCCTTGTCGGTCACGATCTCGGTACCGAACTGCAGCACCGGGCCCTTCAGCGGATCACGCTTGATGATCTGCACGCGCTGGCCGGCGGTGACCAGCTTCCAGTCGCCCGGCTTGGCATTGGGGAAGTACTTGACCAGTTCGGCCTGGCGATCAGCATCGTTCAGGCGTGCCTGGGCCATCAGGTACTGCACCAGGTCCAGGTTGTCCTTGCCCACTTCCAGCATCGGGCCAACGTTGTTGTGGGTGACCGAGGAGTACAGGTCCCACCACGAGCCGTGCTTGAGGAACTTGGTGCTGTACAGCGCGAACGGCCCGAACAGGACCACCGGCTTGCCGTCCAGCTTGCGCGCATCCAGGTGCGGCACCGACATCGGCGGCGAACCGGTTTCGGCCATGCCGTAGGCCTTCACACCGTGGCGCGAGGTCACGTCCTGGCCCTGGAAGGCGAGGAACTGGCCACCGACCGGGAAGCCGGCGTAGTCCTTCGATTCCGGAATGCCGGACATCTGCAGCAGCTTCAGCGCGGCGCCACCGGCACCGATGAACACGAAGCGGGCGTGGGTGGTGGACTCGGTTCCGGCCTTGAGGTCCTTTACCGTCACGTTCCAGCTCTTGTCAGCGTTCTGCCGCAGTGCGCTCACTTCGTGGTTCAGGTGCAGGCTGAAGTTCGGGCTGCGCTGCAGGCCGGTGGTCAGCTGGCGGGTGATCACTCCGAAGTTGACGTCGGTGCCCAGCGGCATCCAGGTCGCGGCGACCTTCTGCTTCGGGTCACGGCCTTCCATCAGCAGCGGTGCCCACTGCTTGATCTGTGCCGGATCCTCGGAGTACTGCATGCCGTAGAACAGCGGATTCTTCACCAGGGCCTGCTGGCGCTTGTGCAGGTAGGCGATGTTGTCATCGCCCCAGACGAAGCTCATGTGCGGGGTCGGGTTGATGAAGTCGCTGGGCTGGCTCAGGCGGCCTTCCTTCACCTGGTGCGACCAGAACTGGCGCGAGACCTCGAACGATTCGGCGATGCCGACCGCGCGCTTGGTCTCGATGCTGCCGTCGGGCAGTTCGGGGGTGTAGTTCAGTTCGGCGAAGGCCGAGTGGCCCGTGCCGGCGTTGTTCCAGCCGTCGGAGCTTTCACCGGCGACGCCGTCGAGGCGTTCGTAGACCTGGATGTTCCAGTCCGGCTGCAGTTCCTGCAGGTAGGTGGCCAGGGTGATGCTCATGATGCCGGCGCCGACCAGCACAACGTCGACGGGCTTGTCGTTGCTGGCGGCGGGCACCGAGCGCTGGGTCAGCGGCCAGTACAGGAACAGCGCGGCGGCCAGCAACAGCAGCACGAGCAGGGCGAGCAGGGCCTTGCCAAATTTCTTCATGGGGGCGGGATCGTTGGCGGAGGGGAAGGGGTCAGGATGCGCGTGGGGCAGGGAAAGGGCGTGAAGAAACAACGCCTTGCGCCATCCATCCGCGATTCTAACCGGATCCGGTCCGTTTTTGATGCAACGCAGCATCCGACGTTTCGCGGCCCCGTCACGTGAGCGGCGGGCCCAAGCCTGGCGATCGTAGCCCCAGTAGCGCCAGGCCATGCCTGGCGACGCCTTCAATCAGACCAGCTCCAGAATCTCGTCACCGGCCTCATCGATCTCGCCGGTCGGACGCCAGCCCAGGCGGCGGTAGAAGCCGTGCGAGCGCGAACGCGGGTCGGCCGAGCAGGCCAGGAACAGGCGCCGGTGGCCCGCATCGCGGGTCAGGCTGACCACTTCCTGCAGCAGCTGCCGACCGACGCCACGGCCTTCGTAGTCCGGCAGCAGGGCCAGCACCAGCACCTCGCCGCTGTCGCGGTCGGCGAAGCAGTAGCCGGCCATGCGTTCGCCTTCCCAGGCAACGCGGCCGATCGAATCGCCCTGGGCGATGCCGGCCGCCCAGCTTTCCGGCGTGATGCCCAGCTCCGCCAACTGCGCGGCACTGAAGGCGTTCTCGCGGGTGCGCCCGCGCAGGTCGATGCAGGCGGCGGCATCTTCGGGGCGCGCATCGCGGACGAATACAGGCATGCAGGGCATCCTTGCAGTGATCGGCCGACCAGTATCCGCATCACGCATGGACCCGGTGTGGAGACTTCGTGGAGATTGGATGGAGCAAAAAGGGGACGGAGGGGATTAAGTCGTCTTTGCCCAGAATGTCGTTTGGGCCTTAAACGACTTAATCCCCTCCGTCCCCTTTTTGCGGCGCTGCCTCAGCGCTTGCGCCGCACCAGCGCTGAGGAGGCATCCAGCACGGCGCGGGTCAGCAGGGCCATGGTCTGGACGTCACCCTTCCAGTGCTGCCAGTACAGCGGCACGTCCTCCCACGCGCGCTGGCGTACGTAGACCAGGCGGCCGGCGTCCAGGTGCCGTTTGACCAGCGGCAATGGGTTCATGGTCCAGCCCATGCCGCCCAGATTGGCCTGCACGAAGGCGCGGGTGGAGGGAATCCACCAGGTCGGCGCGGTGCTGGGCAGGTCGTCGCCGGCCATGCGCCGGGCAAAGCGCGACTGCATTTCGTCCTTGCGGTTGAACACCAGCACCGGCGCCTGCGCCAGCGCCTGCGCGGTCACGCCCTTGGCAAAATGGCGTTCGCGGAATTCGGGGGTACAGGTGGCGGCGTAACGGATGCTGCCCAGCGCGTGGATCTGGCAGCCCTGCACCGGCTCGTCCAGCGTGGTCACCGCACCCAGCACCGTGCCCTGGCGCAGCAGTTCGACGGTGTGGTCCTGGTCCTCCACGCGCAGGTCCAGGGTGGTGCCGGTGCTCTGTGCGAACTGCGAGGCGGCCTGCGGGAACCAGGTTTCCAGGCTGTCGTGGTTCACCGCCACCGGAATGCTGGCCTGCGGCAGGTCCTCATCGGCCAGGCCCATCCGGTGCAGGGCGTCGTGCTCGAGCAGGGCGGTCTGCTCGGCCAGCTGCACCAGCACCTGGCCCTCGGCGGTGGCGGTGGCCGGGGTGCCGCGCTTGACCAGCAGGCGACCGACCCGGTCCTCCAGTGCCTTGACCCGCTGCGAGATGGCCGAGGGCGTGACATTCAGCGACTGCGCGGCGCGGTCGAAGCTGCCTTCGCGGATCACTGCGGCGAGGGCGCGCAGCTGGGCATGGTCGATACGCATCGAATTAAGTTCCGCTAATGTTGGTTTAGGAAGTTTAGCTCGTCTTTTTCATGTTGCGGCGCGACAATGGCGCCCGTTCCGGTGCTGTCCGCCTTCGCGAGGCACCGTCCCCCCAAGCAAGCAAAGGCACTGAATCCCATGTTCTCGGTCATCTCCGCCAGCACCGGCCTCGGTGCCTGGTTCTCTGGTGCAGCTACCGGCATCGGCCTGTTCGCCGTGGTCGGGGCCCAGAGCGCCTTCATTCTGCGCCAGGGCATCCTGCGCAAGCACATCGTGCCGGTGGTTGCCACCTGTGCGGCCATCGATGCGATCTTCATCTTTGCCAGCGTGGCCGGCCTGCGCACGCTCACTTCGGCGCTGCCGTGGCTGACCACCGCCGTGCTGTGGACCGGCGTCGCGTTCCTGGCCTGGTACGCCATGAAGTCGGCACGCCGTGCGATTGCCGGTGGCGGCGGCATGGGCGAGGCTGACAGCGACGACGGCAGCCCCCGCGCGGTGCTGATGGCCGCGGTCGGCTTCTCGCTGATCAACCCGCACTTCTGGCTGGACATGATGGTGATCGGCTCGATCGCCGAGAACTTCGGCAACGCCCGCATGGCCTTCGCCGCCGGTGTGGTGACTGCCAGCTGCCTGTGGCTGACCGCGCAGGGCCTGGGCGCACGCCTGCTGGCGCCGCTGTTCACCAAGCCCAGTACCTGGCGCGTGCTCGACGGCACCATCGCCGTGATCCTCAGCATCCTGGCCCTTACGTTGGCGGTGCGCGGGGTCCACTGACCCGGCGCACGCCCCCCGAACCCACGTCCTGACTCTCTCTCCAAGGTAGTGGTAACGACGGCACCGGCAACGGTGCCGTCGTTTTTTCTGCCGATGTGGCGCGGCAAACGGTCACGTGCCTAGAATCGTGCATCCGGACAGGGTGTCCGGTTTTCCATGGGGGAAGGATGCGCAGGATTGTGCTGGCTGTACTGTTGGGCGCGGTTGTGGGTGGGGCATCGGCCGCAACGCTGGACCTGGATCGCTATCTGCGGCAGGAGTCGTTTACCGACATCAAGATTTCACCAGGGGGCGAGTACATCGCCGCGACGGTTCCGCTGGAGGCGGGAACCGCATTGGCGATCTACCGCATTGCCGACATGAAGATGGTCGGCAGCTTCCGCCCGCCCCGCAACGATCACGCGCACACCTTCGACTGGGTCAGCAACGAGCGGCTGCTGGTGGGCATGGCACAGAAGTTGGGCGTGCTGGACCGGCCGACGCCGACCGGTGAACTGTTCGGTATCAATGCCAACGGCAAGGGCGGCGAGCTGCTGGTGGGGTACCGGGTTGCCGACCAGAGCCTGGGCACCAACATCAAGGTCAAGCCGGCAGGCCTGGTGGCCGCCTACCTCAGTGATGAGCTCAAGGACGATGACCGCAACGCGCTGGTGACGGTGATCCCGCTGGTCGGCAGTTCGCATGCGCAGGTCGAGCGCATGGACGTGATCACCGGTCGCCGCAACGCCGTGGCGCGCGCTCCCATTCCCGATGCGGACTTCACGACCGATGAGCAGGGCGAGGTGCGTTTCGCACGCGCTGTCGTTACCGATGGCACGCAGAAGCTCTACTACCGCACGGGCAGCAACAGCGACTGGGTCCTGCTCAATGATGAATCCCTGAGCAAGCGCATCGAGGCGCCGCTCGGCTTCTCGGCCGATGGTCGCCTGGCGTACCTGCAGGTCGAGCAGGCAGATGGACCTGATGCCATTGTCAGCTGGGACCCCCAGAGCAATGAACGACGCACCGTGCTGCGCGATGGGAGTGCCGACCCGGCGCGCATCATCCGGCGCCCCGGCAGCCGCGTGCCAGTCGGGGCCCTGTTCCTTGGCAGTGCGCCGCGAACGGCATTCTTCGATGACGCCTCGGACGACGCTCGCCTGTACCGCAGCCTCGAAGCCGGCCTGGGCGGAGCGGTCTACATCACCTCCAGCACGCGCGATGGCAAGACGGTGCTGGTGGAAACCTGGTCAGGCAGCAATCCGGGCGATTTCTATCTCTATGACACGGTTGGCAAGAGTGCACGGCACCTGATCAGCCGCAGTGACTGGATCGACCCCGCGCTGGCGGCGGAGGTGCGTCCGATCAGCCTGACGGCCCGTGATGGGCGTCCGCTGCATGGCTTCCTTACCGTCCCGCATGGCCGCGAGGCCCGTGCGCTGCCGATGGTGGTGGTGCCGCACGGAGGTCCGATCGGTGTTGCCGACCAGGGCGCCTATGACACCGAGACACAGATGCTGGCGGCGGCAGGTTACGCGGTACTGCAGGTGAATTTCCGCGGCTCTTCCGGCTATGGCCGGGCCCACATGCAGGCCGCGCGAAAGCAATGGGGGCTGTCGATGCAGGATGACGTCACCGATGCCACGCGCTGGGCGATCGAACAGGGCGTGGCCGACAAGAACCGCATCTGTATCTATGGGGCCAGTTACGGTGCCTATGCGGCGATGATGGGGGCGGTGCGCGAACCGGGCCTGTACCAGTGCGCGGCCGGCTATGTCGGCATCTACGACCTGCCGTTGATGTACGCCCGCGGAGACATCCAGAGCGATGAGTCAGGCCTGGCCTACCTGCGGAACTGGCTGGGATCGCCCAAGGATCTTGCAGAGCGTTCCCCGGTGAATCTGGCCGCGCAGGTGCGGGTGCCGGTATTCCTGGCCGCGGGTGGCCAGGATCAACGTGCGCCGATCGTGCACAGCGAACGCATGGAAGCTGCGTTGAAGAAGGCCGGCACGCCGGTGGAAACCCTGTACGTCAAGAATGAAGGGCATGGTTTCTATTCCCCTGCCAACCAACGTGCGTACTACAGCAGGTTGCTGGCCTTCCTCTCGCGCAGCCTGGGCGGCCAGGTGGCCGGGCAGGCCGCACCTGCGGAGAAGAGCAGCGCGCCCTGAACAAGCCGGGGGCGGCGGATGATCGATCCGCCGCCCCCGGAGTTCGCCTGCATCAGGCTTACTTGACCCCGTGCATCATCTTCTTCAGCAGCGGCGCGGCGATGAAGGCGGCCAGCGCACAGCCCAGGCCGATCCACATCAGCAGCCAGAACAGGTGCGCATAGGCGCCGGCAGCGGCCACCATGTCCAGCGATTCGCCCTCCGGCACCTCGATCGCGGCCAGCTTGCCGAACAGCGCGGCCAGCGTTTCCGAGAATGCGGTGGCCAGGAACCAGGTGCCCATCATCAGGCTCATCACCCGCGGCACGGCCAGCTGGGTCACTGCCGACAGGCCGACCGGCGACAGGCACATCTCACCGCTGGCCAGCAGGAAGTAGGCCAGCACCAGCCACCACACGCTGGCCATCTCGCCGGTGGCGCCGACCTGCTGTGCGGCCAATGCCAGCGGCACGAACGACAGCGCGCCGATCACCAGGCCCCAGGCCGATTTGACCGGCTTGCCCGGTTCCCAGCCGCGGCGGTCCATCCACGTCCACAGTGCGGCGAAGGCCGGCGCCAGCAGCACCAGGAACAGGCCGCCGAGGTAGGTCAGCGAGCCGGCGGTCTGCGGAATCACCAGGCAGTCGCGCACCAGCAGCACCAGCATCAGCACGACGATGGCGGCGAAGAACGTTCGCGGCGCAGATGAGCCCGGACGGCGCTCGGACAGCCGCGCGCTGACCACGAAGCCCAGCGGCGCCAGCAGCAGCGAGATGATCGACCACGGCAGCGGGGTACCGCCGGTGATCACCAGCGAGGGCACGATGTCCTTGGTCAGCAGGCGGTCGGTGAAGGTCACCCAGGAGCCATACGACTGCTCGTACATCGTGAAGAACACCAGTGCCATGAAGATCAACACCATCAGCGCGACCATCTGCTGGCGCTGCACCGGCGTGCACTTGCTGCCGGTGAACCAGGCGAACCAGACCAGCACGCCGCCCAGCACCACCAGCATCAGCATCAGTGCCAGGCTGATTTCACCGCCCAGCGCGAACGCGCCGTTGCCGGCCGCCCACATCAGCCACGCCACCGGCAATACACCGAGCATCGCGCACAGATAGATGAGCCATTCGCGCGGCAGGCCCAGCACCTTCTGCTTCAGCGCGGCCGGCTGCGGCGGCTCGGCGTGGCCCTGCAGGTACTTCTGGCCCCACAGGAACATCGCCAGGCCGGCCAGCATGCCGATGCCGGCCGCACCGAAACCGTACTTCCAGCCATAGGCCTCGCCGAGGAAGCCGCACACCAGCGACGAGAACAGCGCGCCGAGGTTGATGCCGGCGTAGAACAGCGAGAAGCCCGAATCACGGCGCGGATCGTCCTTGGCGTACAGCTTGCCGACGATGGTGGAGATGTTCGGCTTGAGGAAGCCGACGCCCATGATGATCAGCGCCAGCGACAGGTAGGTCACCGCCAGTGCCGAGGTGTCGCGCACCACTTCGCCGTTGACCCGATAGGCGGCGTGGCCCTCGAAGGCCATGCCGAGGTGGCCGAGCACCAGCAGGATGCCGCCGAACAGCACCGCCCGGCGCATGCCCAGCCAGCGGTCGGCCAGCATGCCGCCGAACACCGGGATGCAGTACACCAGGCCGCCATAGGCACCGAGCAGGTCCAGGCCGGCCTTGTCGCCGAACAGGTGGTACTTGGTCAGGTACAGCAGCAGCAGCGCCTTCATGCCATAGAAGGAGAAGCGCTCCCACATTTCGGTGAAGAAGCAGACGTAGACGCCCTTGGGATGGCCCAGGAAATCGTCGGAAGCGATAGCGGTGGAATTCATCGCGGAATTATAGGCCTGTGGCCCGATCCGCTTTCAGTAGATCCACGCCATGCGTGGATTGCCGGACTGGCCTGGGCGATCACAGGTACCGCAGCCACGCCAGATCGCGCCTTCGTGCCTTGAACCGCGCGAACGCCCGTGTCGGCGGGTACAGCACCACCGCCAGCGCACAGGCCACCAGCAGCAGGCCGGCCACCGAATCCAGTGCGTACAGATCACCGTGTGTCGGCCCCCAGATCGCCAGCGCGGCCAGGTACAGCCCCTTCAGCACATACAGGTGCAGCAGGTAGAAGAACATCGGCGCGGCGCCGACATCGGCCAGCGGGCGCAGCGCACGCGCCAGTGGCGGCCATTCGTACAGGCGCAGCAGCAACAATCCCACGCCCAGCGTCAACAGCAGGAACTGCAGCGACGGCGGGTACTTGGTGATGTTGAACACGCTCATCCAGGTGCGCAGCGTGCTGGTCTGGTACTGCCACGGTGCATCCCCGTACTGGTTGGCGAACCGCAGCAGGGCGAACAGGGCCAGCGCGCCGACGCCTGCGCACAGCAGCCAGCGCTGGCGTTGCGCCGGGTCGCGGTCGCGGGCGAACCACGGCCCCATCAGGTAGCCCAGCGCGATTACCCCGATCCACGGCAGCACCGGGTAGGAAGTGCGCAGGCGCAGCGCGCCGGTCTCGATCCAGTCGCGCTGGTGCAGCACTTTCCACAGCATCGCCAGCAGACCGTGGCCTTCCACTCGCACGCCGTCCAACAGGTTGTGCCCGGCCACCAGCGCGACTGCCAGCACCAGCAGGGCCGGGCGCGGCAGCCACAGCAGGCCGGCCAGCGCGATCATGCTCAGGCCGATGGCCCAGATCACCTGCAGGTACAACGTGTCCGGCGGCAACTGGAAGGTCCAGGCGAAGTTCACCAGGGTCAGTTCCAGCACGACCAGGAACAGCCCGCGCTTGAGCAGGAACGTGGCGGTGGCCCGGCGCGGATCCGCCTGGCGCTGGCCGTACAACCAGGCCGACAGCCCGGTCAACAGGACGAACACGGGCGCACACAGGTGGGCCAGCAGACGGCAGGCGAACAGCGCAGGGGAGACCGTCGATGCGTCCATCGGGTCGCTTACCTGATGCTGCAGGAAGAAGGTCTCGCGCACGTGGTCCAGCAACATCAACAGCATCACGGTGCCGCGCAGCTGGTCGATGGAGGCCAGGCGAGGGGAGGGGGAAGGGGGCATGCGATGCAGTAACAGCAAGGTAGCATTAAGATATAACATATCATTTGCTCCGCGCCCAGCCGGACTTTGCCGGGTCGGTCGATTGCCGGTCCACGTACGGGCCCATTGCGCTGCAGCACACGCCCCCATCCTTTGGCACGCTGGACTTGATCTGCCCTGAACGCTAGCGTGGCAGGGATTTTTTGCCAGCAGGGGCTTCCATGAACCACGACGCTGCGCCCAAGCAGCTCACCTTCCGCGCAGTGGCCCTGGCCATCGTGCTGGCGGTGGTGCTGTCGGCCGCAAACGCCTACCTCGGTCTGTTCGCAGGCCTGACCATCGCCACCGCCATTCCCGCCGCGGTGATTTCCATGGGCGTGCTGCGCCTGCTGGGCGGTGGCTCCATCCTTGAAAACAACATCGTGCAGACCGGCGCCTCGGCCGGTTCGTCGATCGCCGCCGGTGTGATCTTCACCATCCCGGCGCTGGTGATCATGGGCTACTGGCCGGACTTCAAGTACTGGTGGGTGCTGGGCATCGCCGGCCTCGGTGGCCTGCTGGGCGTGCTGTTCTCGGTGCCGCTGCGCCGTTCGATGATCGTTGAAGACCCGCTTCCGTTCCCGGAAGGCAAGGCCGCGGCCGAAGTGCTCAAGGCCGGTGAGAACCCGGGCCCGGGCCTGAAGATCCTCGGCCTGTCGGCAGTCATCGGTGCCTTCGTCAAGCTGGCCGCGGAAAGCGGCATGCGCCTGATTCCCGACGCCTGGGCCACCTCGGCCTACGTCGGCAGCTCCAAGGTCACCGCCTTCATCGGTACCAACCTGTCGCCGGCACTGCTGGGCGTGGGCTACATCGTCGGCCTCAACGTCGGCATCGTGGTCGTGTCCGGCTCGATCCTGACCTGGCACATCGCCATTCCGATCTACCAGGCGTTCTTCATGAACACCGATCCGGCACTGGCCGCGTCGGTCGCCACGGCATCCTCCACCGAAGCGGCGTTCGCCATCTGGGGCGCGAAGATGCGCTACCTGGGTGTCGGCGCAATGCTGATCGGTGGCATCTGGACCCTGATCTCGCTGCGCAAGTCGCTGCTCAATGGCGTCAAGAGCGGCTTTGCCGCCGCCCGCAAGAGCGGTGGCCCGGTGCTGGCGCACACCGAGCGCGACCTGCCGATGAAGTGGATGCTGGTGGCCCTGGTGGTCTTCGTGCTGCCGCTGCTGGCCCTGTACCAGGCCATCGTGGGCCAGTGGCACGTGTCGATCCCCATGACCATCATCATGATCGTTGCCGGCTTCCTGTTCGTGTCGGTCTCGGCCTACCTGGCCGGCTTGATCGGTTCGTCCAACAACCCGGTGTCGGGCATCACCATCTCCACCATCCTGTTCGCCTCGGCCGTGCTGGTGGTGCTGTTGGGCGCCGATGGCCTCAAGCCGGTCGGTGCCGGCGGTGCGCCGCTGGGCGCGGTGGCGGCGATCATGATCGGCGCGGTGGTGTGCTGCGCCGCAGCGGTTGGCGGTGACAACCTGCAGGACCTCAAGGCCGGCTATATCGTAGGTGCCACCCCGTGGAAGCAGCAGCTGATGCTGGGCATCGGTGCCTTCTCGTGCGCGCTGATCATGGCCCCGGTGCTGAACCTGCTGGCCACCGCCTACGGCATCGGCGTGAAGTCCGAGCTGCACCCGAACGCGCTGGCTGCGCCGCAGGCCAACCTGATGGCCTCGGTGGCCAAGGGCCTGTTCGGTGGCGAACTGCCCTGGACCTTCATCGGCATCGGTGCCGTGGTCGGTGCCGCCATCATTGCCTTCGACAGCTGGCTGAAGTCGCGCAACGCACGCTTCCGCGTGCCGGTGCTGGCCGCCGCCATCGGCATCTACCTGCCGCTGGAGCTGATGGTGCCGATCTTCCTCGGCGGCCTGATCGCCCACCTGGTCGAGCGCTTCCACAAGGTGCGCGCCGATGACGAAGAAGGCCGCGACCGCGTGCACAAGCCGGGTGTGCTGTTCGCTGCGGGCCTGATCACCGGTGAGGCACTGATGGGCATCGCCATCGCGATTCCGATCGTGGTCAGCAGCCGCGCCGACGTGCTGGCCGTGCCGTTCCACCTGCCGGGCGCGCAGTGGATCGGCCTGGCCGTGCTGTTCCTGGTGGGCTGGCTGATCTACCGCACCGGCAAGTACACCAAGGCGTAAGGGACGGGTAGTGCCGGCCGCTGGCCGGCAATCCCGGAATCCCGTGATACCCCTGGTTGCCGGCCAGCGGCCGGCACTACCCAGCCTATGCGGCCCACCATTGCGGCTGCTGGCGGAACGCCCCGTGATGCGTGCGTTGCGCGTTGCGTCGCCTGCCGGCCAATCGACCGGTAGTGCCGGCCGCTGGCCGGCATCTGCAATGATCCGGATGTCATGAGGTTGCCGGCCAGCGGCCGGCACTACCCCGTCGTTACCCCGTCGTTCGACACGCGCTGCATGTCCGCGACCGCCGTCACGTTTTGGCTCGACCCACGTGCGGCCCACCGAAACGCTGATGCCAACGCGTCACACCGGCATCACCCGACGCTGGCGATACATAACGCGGTACGCACTAGCGTAGTGCCCGACAGCCGAAGCCGCCCTTGCCACCCCGCCCTGAAAAGTGCCATGGACGAAGCCGAACGACTGCTTGAACTCGACCGCCTGCACCTGCTCGACACGCCACCAGAGCCTGTTTTCGATGCGATCGTCGCCGCCGCGCGTGCCGCAACCGGCATGACCATGGCTCTGATTTCAGTTGTTGCCGACGAGCGCCAGTGGTTCAAGGCCAACATCGGGCTGGAAGGTGTCAGCGAAACCGCGCGCGAGATTTCATTCTGCACCCATGCCATACAGCAGGACACGCTGTTCGAGATTCCGGACGCGCGCCAGGACCCGCGCTTCGCCAGCAATCCACTGGTCACCGGCGGCCCGCGCATCCGCCACTACGCGGGGATCTCGCTGGGCTCGGCGCATGGCGCGCGCATGGGAACGCTGTGCCTGCTCGACCCGATGCCGGGCGTTCTGTCTCCCTCCCAGCGCGAATTGATGGTGCATCTGGCCCGGGTCACCACTCAGGTGCTGGAGCAGCGCAGCACGCTGATGGCCCAGGTCGGCCAGGCCAAGGCCCTGCATCGTGAGCTGAAGCGCAGCGAGGACTTCCTGGAGCGCACCAACCGCGCGGCCCGGGTGGGTGGCTGGGAAATGGACCTGGTCAGCAACGAGGTCCGCTGGACCCGCGAAACCAAGCAGATCCACGGCGTGCGCAGCAACTTCGAACCGACGCTCGAAACTGCGCTCTCGTTCTATCGCGAGGACAGCCGAAACATCATCCGCACGGCGGTGCAGCGTTGCATCGATGAAGGCACGTCGTGGGAGGTGCAGCTGCCGATGACCACCGCCGACGGACGAGCCATCTGGACCCGCGTGGTTGGAGGCCGGCAGCAGGTCGATGGCCGGCCGCGGCTGGTCGGGGCCATACAGGACATCACCGAGGAGCGCGCCGCGCTGGATGCACTGGAAGCCAGCGAAACCCGCTACCGGCGGCTGTTCCACTACAGCCTTGGCCTGATCTGCACCCACACGCTGGAGGGCGTGCTGACCTCGGTGAACCCAGCGGCCGTGCAGTCACTGGGCTTCGATGAGAGCTACATGATCGGGCGCAGCTTGTGCGACCTGATGCCGCCGGAGAAGCGGGCCGCGTTCAAGGCGTATCTGGAACGCATCGCAGTCAACCACACCGATGCCGGCGTCATCGAGCTGATCGCCGCCGATGGTACCCGGCATTTCTGGGCGTATCACAACGTGCTCGACAACGAGGCCACCCCACCCTACGTGCTCGGCCATGCGCAGGACGTCACTGCACTGCGGATGCAGGAACAGCAGTTGCGCGAGATGTCCTTCAAGGATCCCCTCACCCAGAGCTACAACCGCCGCTTCCTGCCCCGCCTGGACGAACTGATCGACCAGCCTTGGGCCTGCCTGATGTTCGATCTGGATCATTTCAAGCAGATCAACGACACCCAGGGCCATGCACGGGGTGACACGGTGCTGGTCGAGTTCGCCGCCTTCCTGCGCGCTCCACTGGGGTCAATGGAAAGCGTAGTGCGTATGGGTGGCGACGAGTTCATGGTGGTGCTGACTGCACCGGAACCGGGACGGCTGGCCGCGCTGGAGCAGTGGTATGCGCAGCATGCCGGGCAGTCACCCACGCCCTTCTCGCTGGGCGCGACCCATCATGCACCCGGCGAGACGGTGGCCGACACCCTGCAGCGCGCCGACAGCCGTCTGTATCGCGAGCGTGCACGCGTGCGCACGCATCCGCGCCCCTCATCCTGAGGCTGCTCCTGTGGAGCCAAAGGCAACGGCTCCTGCCGTTGCCTTCGGCTCCACAAATGCCCGCACCGGGCCTGCGCCTACTCCGCTGCCAGCGCCTGGATCGGATCCAGCTGCGCCGCGCTGCGCGCCGGGAAGTAGCCGAAGCCAAGCCCGATCGCAGACGAGCATGCCAGCGCGGCAAGCACCGGGCCCGCCGTGAACAGAAACGGCACACCCAGCGACAGCAGGCTGGACAGCGCACCCACGCCGAACGCGAACAGCACCCCCAGCACGCCACCGAACAGGCAGATCAGCACGGCCTCGATCAGGAACTGGCGCAGGATGTCGCCCTGCCGCGCGCCCACCGCCAGCCGCACGCCGATCTCGCGCACGCGCTCCTTCACCGAGACCAGCATGATGTTCATCACCCCCACCCCGCCAACCACCAGCGCCACGGCGGCAATGGCGGAGACCAGCGCGGCCATGGTCTGGCTGGACTTCATCACCGCCTTGCGGATCTGGTCGGCGTTGTAGATGAAGAAGTCACGACGGCCATGCAACCGCTCCAGCTCGGCCCCCAGCGAGGCTTCGGCGGCGTTGGTGGGTACGTTGTCGCGCACGCGCACCGTGATGCTCTCCAGGCGCTCGCTGCCCAGCAGCCGCGAGGCCGCCGAGGTATACGGCACGTAGACCGTCGGGGTTGCACCGCCAGCGAACGCATTGGCCCCGACCACACCGATCACCTCCACCGGCATGCCGCCCAGCAGCACCGTGCTGCCGATCGGGCTGCCGCTGAACAGCGCTTTGGCCGCCTTCTGGTCGACCACGCCCACGGCACGGTGCGCATCCACTTCGGCGTCGGTGAAGAAGCGGCCGGCCTTCAACCGCAGCCCACGCACGCGCGGCATGTCGGCGCCTACGCCCAGCACCTGGGTGTTGGCACGCCGATTGCCTTGCAGCGCCGCCACCGATCCGCTCAGGTTCGGGCTCACGCTGTCCACGTAACTCAGCGCCGCAAGATGGTCCGCATCGCCCACCACCAGGGTCTCGATCTCCGCCGAGCGCGGGTCACCGAAATCCGAGCCTGGGAAGATCTCCAGCGTACTGGCGCCCAGTTCGTTTATCTGTGATTCAACCTGCGCCTGTGCACCCTTGCCCAGCGCAACCACGGTCACCACGGCCGCTACGCCGATGATGATCCCGAGCATGGTCAGCAGCGTGCGCAGGCGATGGGCCAGCATCGAGCGCACGGCCATCCGCGCGGCTTCGCGAATCGCATCCATGCGTGCGCGGCGCTCGGTGACCGGTGACACGCCGCGTTCGGTCCCGGGTGTTTCAGCCACAGCACGCGATCCCCGCTCGCCGCGGTCGGTCACCACCCGGCCGTCGGCGATCTCGATCACCCGCGCCGCGTTGGCGGCAATCGCCGCATCGTGTGTCACCAGGATCACCGTGTGGCCCTGTGCATGCAGGCGCTTCAGCTCGGCCATCACCTGCTGGCCACTGGCGTAATCGAGCGCGCCGGTGGGTTCATCGGCCAGCACGATCGCGCCGCCGTTCATCAGCGAACGGGCAATGGACACGCGCTGCTGCTGGCCGCCGGACAGCTGGCTCGGCCGGTTCGCCATGCGTTCGCCCAGCCCCAGCGTTTCCAGCAGCGTGCGTGCACGGGCAGTGCGCACGTCCGCCTCCACGCCGGCATAGACTGCCGGCAGCGCCACGTTCTCGGTGGCACTCAGGTTCTCCATCAGGTTGTAGCGCTGGAAGATGAAGCCGAAATGCTCGCGGCGCAGGCGTGCCAGCGCGTCCGGCGCCATCTGCTCGGTGGCCTCGCCGTTCACCCGATAGCTGCCGTCGGTCGGCCGGTCCAGGCAGCCAAGGATGTTCATCAGCGTGGACTTGCCCGAGCCCGAGGGGCCGATGATGGCGATGAACTCGCCGGCATCGATGCGCAGCGAAACGTCCTTCAGCACCACCACCTCGCCGGCGGCGGAGCGATAGGCGCGCGATACGCCATGCAGTTCCAGCAGTGCGTCGGCCATGCTCACATCCCCAACAGGCTGGCGGCTTCCGGCTCAGCGCCGCTGGGCGCCTGGCCGACCACGACGTTCTCACCCTCGCGCAGGCCGGACAGGATCTGCACGGCGGTGGCGGTGCGCAGGCCGGTCGTCACCGCACGCTGCTGGGGGCGGCCCTTGGCATCGACCACACGCACGGTGCCGCGGTTGCCGTCCTTGTCATTCGACTCAACCAGCGCCGTCAATGGCACCTGCAGCGCGTTGGCAACCCGTGCCAGCTCCAGGGTCACCTTCACCGTCATCGAGGGCTTCAGCTTCAGGCCGGGATTGGCCACGTCGAACAGGCCGGCGTAGTACACCGCCTTCGGCGTCTGCGCAGAGCCACCCGCATTGCCGGTGGCGACGTCGGCAATCGAGGACGGCGCCGGTTCCAGCTGCTGCAGGTGGGATTCATAGCGGCGGCCGCTCTGCCCCAATGTCGAGAACCACAGCGGTTGTCCCGGCGCCACCAGCTCGACGTCGGCCTCGGCGATCTCGGCGCGCACGGTCATCGTATCCATCTGCGCCAGCATCACGATGGTCGGGGTGGTCTGCATCGAGTTCAACGTCTGCCCGGCCTTGGTGACGATGGCCACGATGTAACCGTCGCTGGGCGAAACAATGCGGGTATAGCCCAGGTTGATCCGTGCGGTTTCGACCTGGGTCACGGCCTGGTCGATCTGCGCCTGCAGCGCGGCCACCTCTGAGCGTGCCGCATCGCGCGCCACGCGTGCGGCTTCGAAACCTTCCTGTGACACCAGGCGCGACGCCACCAGCTGCGACTGCCGCTGGTAAGCACGGCTGGCCTGCGCATAGCGGGCCTGGCTGGCGGCATGCTGGGCGCGCAGCGTGTTGGTGGCCGCCTCGGCACTGCGCAGCGCGATACGCTGCGGCTGCGAATCGACCTCGGCGATCAGGTCACCGGCCTGTACGCGCTGGCCCAGCACCACATGCAGGCGCTTGACCTGGCCGGACACCTGCGCACCCACCGCCACCAGCTCCTTGGGATGGACCCGGCCGACCGCCTGTACGGTCTTCTCCAGATCCGCCACCCTTGCCGGTGCGGTGATCAGCGCGGCATCATCGCCGCCGGCAAACGCCCACCATCCAGCGCCGGCGGCCAATGTGGCCACCGTAGCGGCAATGATCCAGGTCCTGCGGTTGCTCATCGAAACGCCCGGCTGCGTGCAGTCGCCCAGTGCGACCGCCGAAACCGCAGTCTGGAAGCCGCCGATGGACGTTTCTTGGAGCCACTGTGGAGATTGCATGGAGGCGCGGCAGCCGTTCAGGCACCAGCCCCGCGCCTGAATGCTGCGGCCTGCGTCCACGCAATCTCGACACAATCTCGACCGAGTCTCCATCAACGGTCGCTAGCCTCGTCGGCCTCGCCGACTGCCCGCCTGCCGTGTCCCTTTCCCATCCAGACCTGCCACCCATCGATGTGCGCCGTGCCTACCTGGCGTGGTGTGCGCCTTCGCCGTGGTTGATTGCACTGGTGCTGGCATCGACCAGCACATGGATGTGGGTCGCGCCGTATCCGGTACTGCCATTGCTGGCCGGCTTCGGCGCCGCCGCGCTGGTGGGGTTCCGCAGTGATGGGCCCGGCCGCACCCGCCGCACCGGATCCCTCGCATCGCTCGCGCTGATCGGCCTGGCGGTCTGGGCGACAACGCACCCGGCGGCCAACGTCACCCTGCATCTGCTGCTTGCCCTCGCCACCGCCGTGGTCGCCGCCCTGCTGGCAGTGCGCCTGCGCACCATCGTGGGCATGGCCGCGCGGCTGCAGGCCCGGGTGAACGCCACCCCCATGGCCTCGCGCTGGAGCACGCTGCCGGCGGCGCTGTCCACTCTCATGCTGCAGCAGCTGCGCGGCGCGGGTGCGCTGGAACCCAGCCTGCAGCGCACGCTGGTGCTGGCCACCCTGGCCTGGGCTGCCAACGAAGAGGCGCAGGCCATGGAACGCCGACGATGAGCCTGCCCCTGATCCCGCCCCTGTCCCGCCCCTGCCCGCCCTGGCCTCGAACCCGCAGCACGCAATGAAACACGACTTCCGTACCCGACCGGCCCCCTTGGTGCTGATTGCCGAAGATGAGGGCGAAATCGCCGACATCCTCGGCGCCTACCTGGCCCGTTCCGGCCTGCGCAGCGCACGCGCCGCCGACGGCGAGGCGGCGCTCGCCAGCCATCGCCAGCTGCGCCCGGACCTGGTACTGCTGGATGTGCAGATGCCCAAACTGGACGGCTGGCAGGTACTGAGCGAACTGCGGCGGCGCGGCAACACCCCGGTGATCATGCTCACCGCGCTCGACCAGGACGTGGACAAGCTGACCGGCCTGCGCGTCGGCGCCGACGACTACGTGGCCAAACCGTTCAATCCCGCTGAGATCGTTGCGCGCATCCAGGCCGTGCTGCGCCGCAGTGCCCGCGCCGTCGTCGAAGAACCCAACGGATTGATCCGGCAGGGGCCGTTCGAGATCGACCTGCGCAGCCACGAAGTGACGGTGCGCATCGCGGAGCAGGTGCATGCCCTGAACTTCACGCTTACCGAGTTCCGCCTGCTGGTGCATATGGCGCGCGCGCCGCGCCAGGTGCATGCGCGCGTGGACCTGCTGCACGCCTGCCTGCCCGAAGGTGATGCGCAGGAACGTACCGTCGACAGCCATGTCAGCAAACTGCGGCGCAAGCTTGAAGAGGTGGGCGTGATCGGCATTCCCGCCACCATCCGCGGCGTTGGCTACCGTTTCCTGGACTGAATGATGAACCCCAAAGGCAAGAGCATCGGACGCCAGATCACGTTATCCATCACGGTGGCCTCGCTGTGTTCGACAGTGCTGTCGATCAGCGGCTTCTACCTGTTCTATTACCTGATGGAGGTGTTCTACCCGCGCTGGTACGACGAGCCGGAAACCATCATGCCGTCCGGGCTGGAATGGCTGTGGATCGGCTTGACCGCCACCGTGGTCGTCATCTTCGCCACGCTGGTCGCCTCGCGCCTGACCCGGCGCATCATCACGCCGTTGAATTCGGTGGCCGAAAGCCTGCGCCGGGTCGCCAGCGGCGATCTGCAGGCACGTGCGCGCGGCGGTGACACCACGATGGCCGAAGCGGCCACGCTGGTCAGCGATTTCAACTCCATGGCAGAGCGGCTCAGCCGCATGTCGGAGAACCGGGTGTTCTGGAACGCGGCAATCGCACATGAACTGCGCACGCCGATGACCATCCTGCGCGGCCGCCTGCAGGGCATCGCCGAAGGCGTGTTCGAGCCGGGCCCGGAGCAGTTCAACAGCATGCTCACCCAACTGGAGGGCCTGACCCGCATCATCGAGGACCTGCGCGTGGTCAGCCTGGCCGAGAGCGGCCATCTGGACCTGCGCCTGCAGCGCAGCGATGTCAGCGTGCAGGTGGCCGCGGTGGTTGAAGCGATGTCCGAGGCACTGACCGAGAGTGGTTTCTCGGTGACATTGGACGCACGACCTTCGCTGGCCGACTGCGATCCTGCACGCATCCGCCAGGCAGTACTGGCACTGTTGGAGAATGCACGACGCCATGCCATTCCCTGCCCGCTGCGGGTGTACGTGACGCTGGCAGAAGGCCATTGCACCGTCACGGTGGAAGATGGCGGCCCCGGTGTGCCGGACGACCTTCGCGACAGCATCTTCGAAGCCTTCCAGCGCACGGATGTCTCGCGTTCGCGGCAGAGTGGTGGCTCCGGGCTTGGCCTGGCCGTGGTGCGTGCGATTGCCGTGGCCCATCACGGAACAGCGCTATGCCGGGCCACCGAACGTGGTGGCAGTGCCTTCGAAATCCGCTGGCCGGTGCATGCCTGCCGTTGAGGCGGTAGACACTGCCCTGGTAGCGGCCCACCTTGGTGGACATTCGCATCGCTGAACGGCGCCGGTTTCTCCACGCAATCTCCATCGTCCCTCCATACCCACTCCAAAGGGCCGCCGATACTGGGCGTGACCAGGGAGGCGACAGGTATCCGGCCCCCTGCCCTGCCTCCACCTCGCCCAGGCACCCCCATGCCCCCCCCACATGATCCGGCGGCCGCCGCCGGCAGCATCGGCCAGCAGAACGCGGCCGCCACTCTCAAGGCCATCCTGCGAACCTATCCGTGGCAGCTCACCGGCACCTTTTCGCTGGTGGCGCTGGAAAATGCGCTGCTGCTGGCCTATCCGCTGCTTGCCGGCTTCGCGGTGGACGCGATCATCCGAGGCAACATCGGCCATGCCATTTCCTACGCCGGCGTGGTGCTGCTGTTCTGGCTGGTCGGTGCTGCCCGCCGTGCGGTCGATACCCGTACCTTCACCCGCATCTATGCCGACCTGGCGGTGAACGTGGTGCAGGCGCAGCGCAGGCTGGGCCACGCCACCTCCACCTCGGCCGCACGCGTTGTGCTGGCCCGTGAGTTCGTCGACTTCTTCGAAAAGCACGTACCGATCATCGCCACCGCGCTGGTATCAATGTTTGGTGCGGCAGCGATGCTGCTGGCGATCGAACCGCTGGTGGGCGCTGCAAGCCTGGTCGCACTGCTGGGTGCATTGTTGCTGCTGCCGTCGTTCGCACGCCGCAACGAGCAGCTGCATGGGCGACTGAACAACCGGCTGGAGCATGAGATCCGCCTGGTCGACCGGGTCAGTCCCTCGGTGCTGCGTCGCCACTACACCACGCTGTCGCGGCTGCGCATCCTGCTCTCGGACCGAGAAGCTGGGGCCTTCGTGGTGGTGGGTGCGGCGGCGGCGGTGTTGTTCGCGCTGACCATCGGACGACTCGCCACCACCGACGGTGTGACGCCGGGTCATGTGTACGCGGTGATGACCTATCTGTGGACGTTCGTCGGCAGCCTGGACGATGCACCGTCGATGGTGGATCAGCTGGCGCGGTTGAAGGACATCGGCCGGCGAGTCAGCCCGGGCATGGAAGATGCGGAGCGCAAGGATGCCGCTTGACCGGTAGATGCCCACCTTGGTGGGCACCGACACATCGCGGCGCCAACCAAGGTTGGCGACTACCAAGGCAACAGTGCCAACCAGGATTGGCGGTTACCTCGCGGAAGGACATCGGCCGCCGCGTCAGCCCGGGCATGGAAGATGCGGAGCACAAGGACGCCGCTTGACCGGTAGATGCCCACCTTGGTGGGCACCGACACATCTCGGCGCCAACCAAGGTTGGCGACTACCGGGGCAACGGTGCCAACCAGGATTGGCGGTTACCTCGCCGAAGGACATCGGCCGCCGCGTCAGCCCCGGCATGGAGGATGCTGAGCGCAAGGATGCCGCTTGACCGGTAGACGCCCACCTTGGTGGGCAACGATGTATCGCGGCGCCAACCAAGGTTGGCGACTACGTTGCCGTGCGCCCGCACATCGTCAATGCTCCGATGATCAACGCTTCCATGCTGCGGTCGAACTCGGCCTCCTGCGCCTTCCGATCCAGCGGGCGTCGCGTGGTATCCACCACCGCATGGCGTGAGTACACGGTGTCGGCCAACGCCACGGCGTGATAGGCCACGGTCGACAGCAGCCACGCCGCCTGCTCAAGCGGCAGATCATGCACGCGGCTGAATTCGGCATGGTGGCGCTGGATGCGCGCCAGCATCTCCGGTGTCTTCGCGCCGTGGCTGACCAGGAACGGCGCCAGCCCCGGATTCCCGTCCACCAGCGTCCGCAGTGAACGTTGGAACGCATGCAGATCCTCCTCGATGCTGCGCCGGCCAGCGGCATCCAGTGCCGGTGCCTGCCAACGCTCGAAGATCGCCTCGGCCACCAGCTCGCGCAGTGCCGCCAGATTCGCCACATGCTTGTACAGCGCGATGTGGCTGACCCCCAGCTCCGCCGCCACGCCCACGAAGCTCAGCCCCGGCAGCGTCATGGCAATGCCGGCGTCGGCGATGCGCTCGCGGGTGATGCTGGGCGGTCGCCCACGGGCAGCGGTCTTTTTCGGTGCAGCCATGCGGTAACGGTTCCTGCGCGGTGCGCGGGCAAGGGCTGTCATGGTGGTCTGCAGCGACGCCGTGGTCAACGCGTCGCTGCGGTCCGTGGACAGGCCCCGGTTGCGGCACGATCAATTTAGTTTACTATGATGTAACTAATTCGCATTTGCAGTGTCCAGGATCGTTGTCGATGTCCGCGTCCCCCACTTCAATCACCCCGGCCGGGCCGCTGCGCGGCGCCGACCATGATCGCGGCCTGCAGGCGCTGCAGGTCCAGGTGGTCGCGGTTGCACAGCCGTGCGCCAACCTGCTGCGCCTCGTGGTCCAGCTGCCGGAACATGCAGAACTCGCGCCCTGGCAGCGTGCCAACACCGCCGTGCGCATCCAGCTCGGCGCCACGTTCGGCGATGTGTCACGGATCTACACCGTGCGCAGCCTCGATCCCAACACCCGCCAGTTCACCCTGGACGTAGTGCTGCATGAGGCACCGGGGCCGATGCTGGCCTGGGTAGGTGCGCTGCGCCCCGGTGATGCCTTCGATCTGACCGGACCGCGCCCCCATCTGCACGTACCGCAGCGCGAGGGCACCTGCGCCCTCCTGTTCGCCGACCCAAGCGCCATCCCTGCCCTGTTTGCATTGCTGCAGCAGTGGCCGGCCGACCTGCGCGCAGAGGCCTGGATCGCCTCGGATGATGCATTCCCGGTAGACGAATTACCCGCCATTGAAGGTGTCCGCGTGCTCCGCCTCGCCACCGGTGACGCGCCGTTGCTGCAGCAGGCGCGCCAACTGCGGCCGGAACCCGGCAGCACGGTCTGGGCGGCCGGCGAGCGCGAGGAAATGCGTGCCCTGCGCCGCCACTTCATCGAAACGGTCGGCCTGCCACGCAGCGACGTTGCCGTGGCCGGCTACTGGAAACGTGGCGAGACCACCACCGAGACCGACCAGCGTCGCCGCCGCAACTACGAGCGCGTGCTCGCACGCGGCGGTGGCCTGCAGGACCTCGACGACCTCGCCGACGATATCTGATCCACCCCGCAGTATCCGCGCCCCGCGCTTCGTTCCACCCAGCCACAGATCGCCCACGCACCTCGCGTGCAGCACTGCCACAGCGGCAGTGCCGTGCCCTCTGCCAGCCATTCCACAGCCCGCGTCGTCCTGCCCCTGCAGGTCACAGACGGCGCCGTGCTGGCCGATCGCACGACCCACCACACGAGAACCGCCATGTCCCTCCCCCTGCGAACCCTGCCCCTCCCACGCCGCTCGGCGCTGTCTCTGGCCGCCCGCGCGGCGTTGCTGCCCACCCTGCTGATCGCCACCGCCGCACACGCCAACGATGCGCCCGATGGCGCCCGCCAGTTGCCCACCGTGAACGTGCGCGCCGACAAGACCGCACCCACCGATACCTACGCCGGCGGCCAGGTCACGCGCGGCAGCGGCGTCGGCCTGCTCGGCGAGCTCGACTTCATGGACACGCCGTTCAACACCACCCGCTACACCGCCGAATTCATCGACAACATCCAGGCGCCGGACCTGGTGCGGGTCATCGCACTGACCGACCCCAGCGTCTACAACAGTGGCTCCAGCGGTGGCATCACCGACTACTTCAACATCCGCGGTTTCGGTGTCGCCTCGTCGGATATCGGCTTTGGTGGCCTGTACGGGCTGATCCCCTACTACCGCGTCACTCCCGAACTGGCCGAGAACATCGAGGTGCTGAAGGGTCCGTCCGCGCTGCTCAACGGCATGCCGCCGGGCGGCTCAGTGGGCGGTGCGGTGAACGTGGTACCCAAGCGTGCAGGCGACACGCCGCTGACCCGCTTCACCGCCAGCTACGGCAGCGACGCGCAATGGGGCGGTCACCTGGATGTCGGCCGCCGCTTCGGCGCGGACAAGCAGTTCGGTGTACGCCTCAATGCCGTGCACCGCGACGGCGACACCGCCACCGACCACCAGCAGCACAAGACGCAGCTCGCATCGCTCGGCCTGGACTGGCGTGGTGAGCGCTCGCAGGTGTCGCTGGACCTGTTCAGCAGCCGCGACCATGTGGATGGCCTCAACCGTGGCGTCTCGCTGGCGCCCGGCCTGGCCGTGCCCCGCCCGCCGAAAGCCAGCACCCTGTTTGCACCGGACTGGACCTTCAGCACCGTCAAGGACCAGGCCGCCGCACTGCGCTGGTCGTTCGACATCAATGACTACCTGCAGGCGCATGCCAGCTACGGCCACGGCCATACCGATTTCGACTCCATCGCCAGTGCCACCACGCTGATCACCAACACCGCCGGCGACTTCCGCAACAACTTCGCCCACCAACGCTTCATCTACAGCAAGGACACCGCCGAAGCCGGATTGTCGGCGCGTTTCCGCACCGGCGCGGTCGATCACGCGCTGGCCATCAGTGCAGCCTGGTACCAGCACGACCAGAAGTTCGGCTTCAAGCGCAACCTGCTGGCCCGCGATTGGGTAACCAATATCTACAACCCGCAGTGGGGCCCTGCCATCGACCGCAGCTTCAGTGATGCGTCGCTTCCGAAGACCGCGGAAGTGCGCACCACCAGCTTCGGCATCGCCGATACGCTGTCGTTCATCGATGATCGTGTGCAGCTGACCCTGGGCATCCGTCACCAGACCGTGCTCAGCGATACCTTCGATGGCGGCACAGGCAAGCGCACCGCACGCTACGACGCCAGCGCCAACACCCCGGCCGGTGCACTGCTGTTCAAGGCCAGCGACCGCCTGTCACTGTATGCCAACTACATCGAAGGCCTGAGCCAGGGCAGCACCGCCCCGGCAACCGCCGCCAACGCGGGCGACGTGTTCCCGCCGTTCAAGACCCGCCAGCGCGAGGTCGGTGCCAAGCTCGACTTCGGCCGCTTGGCCAGCGCATTGAGCGTGTACGAGATCGAAAAGCCCAGCTCCTATACCGACCCGACCACGAATGTCTTCTCGTTCGGAGGCCAGCAACGCAACCGGGGCGTGGAATGGACCGTGTTCGGCCAGGCCACCGAACAGCTGCGCGTGCTCGGTGGCATCGGCTGGCTGCAGCCGAAGCTGACCCGTACCCAGGGCGGTATCAACGAAGGCCGGTTGGCGACGGCCACACCGCAATGGCAGGGCAAGCTGGGCGTCGAATGGGACGTGCCGACCGTGGCCGGCCTCACCCTCACCGGCAACGCGGTCAGCCTGTCCAAGGGCTACATCACTGCTGACAACAGCCAGTGGGTGGCGGGCCGCACCGTGTTCGATCTCGGTGCCCGCTATGCGACGCAAGCGGCCGGCCATCCGCTGGTACTGCGTGCCACCGTGCAGAACCTGACCAACAAGGCGTACTGGGCGGGCAGCCTCGGCTCGGGGCTGGGTACGCCACGCACCGCCCTGCTGTCGGCCACCGTCGATTTCTGATCCTCGTTTCAAGGGCGCCACGCCATTGCGCGTGGTGCCCTGGAGAAGTGCTTTGACCGTTTCCCGTACCGCCTCCGTGCTGACCTGGCTGCCCCTGGTCTCACGCATCATCGCCGCGTTGTTCGGCGGCTATGTGCTGGCCGCACTGTGCAGCATCGCGGCACTGGCGCTGCCCATCGATGGTCGCCAGGCCGTGTTCACCGGCATGCTGGCCAGCTTCCTGCTGTACGCCGGCGCCGTGGTCTGGGTGTTCGCGGTGCGCTCGGCGCGGCGTGCGTGGCTGGGCCTGATCTTCGCCGCATTGCCCTTGTGGTTGATCGCACAGACGGTCGGCAACGGAGGCGCTGCATGAGCAAGGTCGATCGCACTCCGAAGCCACGCGGCATCCGCCAGACCATGTCCGACCTGCATATCTGGGTGGGGCTGCTGGCCGGATGGATCCTGTACGCGATGTTCCTCACCGGCACCGCCAGCTACTTCCGCGACGAGCTCTCGCGCTACACCCGCCCGGAAATCGCCACACCGTCCGTGTTGCCGGACGCCGCTGTGGTTGCGCAGCGTACCGTCACGGCGATCATGGCCGACACGCCTGCGGCCAGCCAGATCAACCTCAGCCTGCCGAGCACGCGCATGCCGTGGGTGTCAGCGATGTGGGCCAGCCCGGGCGGGCGTGGCCGGCATGGCTTCGACTCGGGCCTGTTCGACGCCAGCACCGGTGCACCGCTGCAGGCACGTGACACCGGCGGCGGCGACTTCTTCTATGCCTTCCACTTCAACCTGCACTACATGCCGGCGATGTGGGGCCGCTGGATCGTCGGCCTGTGCGCGATGTTCATGCTGGTCGCCATCGTCAGCGGCGTAATCACCCACAAGAAGATCTTCGCCGACTTCTTCACTTTCCGCTGGGGCAAGGGCCAGCGCTCTTGGCTGGATGGACACGCGGCGCTGTCGGTACTCGGCCTGCCGTTCCACTTCATGATCACCTGGAGCGGCCTGGTGATGCTGGCGGTGCTGTACATGCCGTGGGGCCTGGCCAAGCTGCCGGACAAGCGCCAGCAGGCCGAGGTGGTCAGCGAGATGCGCCTGTTCCTGCCACCGCAGAAGGCCGCCGGCTACCCTGCTCCGCTCACCAACGTCGGTGCACTGGTGCAGCAGGCCGAGCAGCGCTGGGGAGCCGGCGCGGTGGGCAGCGTGCAGGTGCAGAATCCCGGCGACGAGAACGCACGCGTGGCCGTGGTGCGTGCGCAGTCCAGCCGCGTTTCCACCACGCCGAACTACCTGCTGTTCGATGGCAGCAGCGGGCAGCTGCTGCAGGTCAAGGAACACTCGGGCGTTGCCGCCGATACCCAGGGCGTGCTGTATGGCCTGCACCTGGGCCGCTTCGCCGATGCCGCCCTGCGCTGGCTGTACTTCATCGTCAGCCTGGCCGGCACGGCCATGGTCGGCACCGGGCTGGTGCTGTGGACGGTCAAGCGCCGCGCGCAGCTGCCTGATCCGCAGCGACCCTACTTCGGCTTCCGCCTGGTCGAGCGGCTCAACATCGCCACCGTCGCCGGCCTGTCGGTGGCGATGGCGGCCTACCTGTGGGCGAACCGCCTGCTGCCCACTGCCATGGACGGGCGCGCGGCGTGGGAGGTGCATGTGTTCTTCCTGGCCTGGGCGGCCATGTTCGTGCACGCCACGCTGCGCACACCCAAGCGCGCATGGATCGAACAGTTCCTGCTGGGGGCACTGCTGCTGGCGCTGCTGCCGGTGCTGACTGCGGTGACCACGCTGCATCCGCTGTGGCGCACGCTGGCCGCGGGCGATTGGGCGTTTGCCGGCACCGACTTGACCCTGCTGGCATTGGCCGCCCTGCACACGCTGCTGGCCTGGCGCACCTGGCGGCATGCGCCGAAGGTGAAGCGCGCACGGCCGTCTGCCGCGTCACGCACTGCGGCACCGGAGGCCAGCGCATGATCCACGTCATTCTGTTCGTGTTGTCGCTGGCCGCGTTCGCCTGCCTGGCACTGGCGATGGAGCGTCATCAGCGGGACGTATTGCGTCGTGTGCTGAGCGCGCAGGCAACCCATCAGCTGCGCGCGATTGGCTGGGCACTGCTGGTGTTCAGTACCGTGTTTGCCATGCGCGGGTTGGGCGTGGGTTTCGGTCTGGCTGCGCTGTCCGGTCACACCAGCGTTGCCGCGGGCGTGGTGGTGTTGGCGATGGTGGTGCATGGGCGGTGGAATCGGTAGATGCCCACCTTGGTGGGCACCCATACACCACGGCGCCAACCAAGGTTGGCGACTACCGGGCCTGAGCGGCGTTGCTTTGGTAGCTGCCCACCTTGGTGGGCACCGGGAGCGATAGGCACCCATGCGCCGCTCGGCGCTACAGGAACTCCGCCATGCGCTGCAGTTCGTCTTCAAGCGCGCCACGAAACACCTTGTCGCGAGCCAGTGACTTGCCGGCGTAGCCCACGCTGGACGCCAGTTCACCATCGCGCGCACTGAGATTGGCCCAGCCCACCACCTGGTCGTGCCACAGCACGGGCAGTGCGTAGTAACCGTACTGGCGCTTCGGCGCAGGCGTGTAGGCCTCGAACTTGTAGACCCAGCCCCACAGCAGCTCGAAGCGGCGGCGGTCCCACACCACGGGATCGAACGGGGCTAGCAGGCGCACCTGCTCATCCGGTGCGTGACGGCGCGAGCGCGGGTTCTCGTCTGCCGGCCAGTACCAAGTGGTGCCGTCCAGCGTGCAGCTGGCCAGCTGTTGCTTGGCCAGCTTCAATGCCTGCCGGGTCTGTTCGGCCAGATGTGGCGCCCCGTAGCCCAACAGGCGCACCAGATAAGTCAGGCTGCCCGACGGCAGCGGCGCGTACTTGCGTACCACCAGGTCGATCAAAGCAGCCGCGCGTTCGATCTGCGCCTGCGCGCTGGCATCGGCTTCCGCGTGCTCGGCCACCGCGTAGATGCGGGTGCCGCTGTCGCGCCGCTGTACGCGCAGCAGGCCACGGTAGTGCATGCCATCCAGCAGGTGCGTGCTGGCATTGCTGGTGCCGCCCCAGTAGTTGGTCACCCGGCCATGCGCGAACGCCTGATCAACCTCGCGCGGATGCACGCTGCCGCGCTCGCGCACGAAGGCCAGCACGTCCGCGGCACGCCGCTGGGTCTCGGTGTCCCACGCGCGCTTGGACACACGCGGGTGCATCAGCGCCAGATGTTCGCGTGGCAGGAAGCCGTAGTTCACCAGGCAATCTTCTTCCACCGGCAGGCGCGCATAGCGCCGCTCCAGATCACCGGCGCGGTAGTCCTTCACCCGGTGGCGCAGGGTCAGGTCCTGTGCGCGTGCCGGTGCGCGGATCGGGTCGGCCTGCACGAAGCCCAGGCGCCGGATCGCGGTCAGCAGCGTAGTCGGTTTGAACAGCGTACGCGCCACCGCATGGCGGCGCAGATCATCGAGGGTGGGCGTGGCAGGCATGGCCGCATTGTAGATCCACGCCATGCGTGGATGGGGCCGTGGCGAACCGTGCAACGGCATCCACGCATGGCGTGGAGCTACCGAAGCTCCAACACCTCCAGCGAACCGATCACCAGCGCACGCATGCCCTGCTTGAACTCGGTGATCACCTGGCCCTCTTCGTCGTCGGCAATCCCGTAGACCGTGTCCGCACCGGCAATGCAGTAGAACGCGATCGTGGCCAGCAGCCAGCGCGCCTTGTCCAGCGGCAGGCCGAACACCTCGGCCACATGCGCCTGGTGCGAGGCGATCTTGTCCAGCATCGGTGCAGTCGCCACCGAACGGCGCAGCAGGTACGGCGGCAGCCCGGGGTGCGCTCTCACCACCTCGCACAGCGAATCCACGAACCCCAGCAGGTAAGCCTGCAGCCCACCCGGCGCATCGGCCGAGGCGCGTGGAATCTGCCAGCGCTGGAACACCGTGTCGGCCACCAGCCGCTTCAAGGCCTCCAGGTTGGCCACGCGCTTGTAGAGCGCGGCCTGGGTCACCGCCAGTTCGGCGGCCACGTTGGCCATGGTCAGGTTCGGCAGGCCCAGTTTGATACCGATGTCGGCCAGGCGATCGGGGGTGATGGTGGGCGGACGGCCACGGGCCGACGCCGGGGTTTCAGGGTGCATGTTCATACCGTAGCGAGGGTGCCAGCAAAGGGACCCTCTTGTCCGCTTCATATGGTTTAGTTTAATTTACTCAACTAATTCGGAATGCGTGTGGTTCGCAACCCCGCCGCCGTCCGCGATCGAGCCCATGGCTCACTTCCCGCCAGGTCCCCACCCAGCCGACAACCCTGCGCTGCGCCCTCCCCCGTGCTTGCCGTCGGCAGCGCGCCAGGCGCGTTCGCACCTGCGATTTACAGGAACCTGGCATGACCGTGTACCACCTTCCCTCTCCGCTGCAGCCCGCAGCGGCCGACATGATCCGCGTGCAGATGCATCCGCCGATGGCCCGGCGCTACCGCGTGTCGGCCCTGGCACTGGGGCTGCTGGCATCGTTTGCAGCGCTGGCCGACTCCGCGCCGTCCACCCTGCCCTCGGTGCAGGTGCAGGAACAGCGTCGGGTGACCGGCGACTATGCCGGCGGCCAGGTGGCCTCGGGTGGCCGGGTCGGCCTGCTCGGCGACAAGGACTTCATGGATACGCCGTTCAGCACGGTCAGCTACACCGAAGCCTTCATCCGAGACCGCCAGGCCAAGGACCTCACCGACGTCATCGCCGCCACCGACCCCACGGTATTCAGCAACGGCGTGACCGGCGCCTGGAGCGAGAACTACGCCATCCGCGGCTTCGCCTCCAGCACCAGCGATACCACCTTCAACGGCCTCAGCGGCATGGCGCCGTACTACCGCACTTCGCCGGAAATGTTCGAGCGCATCGAGGTGCTGAAGGGCCCGTCCGCCCTGCTCAACGGCATGCCGCCGGGCGGCTCGGTCGGTGGCAGCGTCAACCTGGTGCCCAAGCGTGCGGGCGAGCAGCCGTTGCTGCGGGTCAGCGCCAACTTCGCCTCCGACGCGCAGTTCGGCACCCATGTGGATGTGGGCCGCCGCCTGGGTGCCGACAAGCAGTTCGGCATCCGTTTCAACGGTGCCTACCGTGATGGCGACGGTGCGGTCGGCAAGCAGCGCAAGAAGGTGCAGCTGGGTTCGCTGGCACTGGACTGGCGTGGCGAGCGTGCGCGGCTGTCGGCCGATCTGTACAGCGCCGACGACCGCGTGGACGGGCCGGCCCGTGGCGTCGGCCTGGCACCGGGCGTGGCGATTCCGCGGCCACCGCGTGGCGACACGCTGATCAACCCGGACTGGGCCTACGTGGACAGCCAGGACAAGGGCGCGATGCTGCGCGGCGAGCTGGACATCAACGAACACCTGTTGGCCTACCTGGCCTATGGCACCAGCAAGACCGACTACCGTTACAACGGCTCGATCAGCGCGCAGATCCTCAACCCGGCCGGTGACTTCACCACGGTGATGGGCCAGCTGGCGTTCGACATCAAAAAGCAGTCCGGTGATGCTGGACTGCGCGGCAGCTTTCGTACCGGCAGCGTGAGCCATCAGTGGGCCGCCAACGTGACCCACTACCAGCACACGCAGAACGACTACGGCCGCCGCAGCGTGCCGGGCTGGGACTGGACCACCAACCTCTACAACCCGGTGTGGGGCCCTGCGGCACCGTTCGTGGCACCGCACATCTCGCATACCGAGCTGAAGCTGGACAGCCTCGGCTTCGCCGACACCCTGTCCTTCGCCGATGACCGCGTGCAGTTGACGCTGGGCGTGCGCCGCCAGCAGGTAGTCAGCGAGACCTTCAACGTGGCCAGCGGTGCGCGCACCTCGCGCTATGACGAGAGCGCCACCACCCCGGCAGCGGCTTTGCTGGTGAAGGCCACCGACACGATCTCGGTCTACACCAACTACATCGAAGGCCTCAGTCAGGGCGCCACCGCGCCGATGACTGCTGCCAATGCCGGCGATGTGTTCGCACCGTTCCGCACCAAACAGAAGGAGCTGGGCCTGAAGCTGGACCTGGGCAGCTTCGCGCATACCTTCAGCGTGTACGAGATCAAGCGCCCGAGCAGCTACACCGACCCGGTCACGAATATCTTCTCGTTCAGTGGCGAACAGCGGAACCGCGGCGTGGAATGGGGCTTCTTTGGCACACCGCTGGACGGCGTGCGCCTGCTGGGCGGCGTGGCCTACGTGCAACCGAAGCTGACCCGCACGGCCGGTGGCGTGAATGAAGGCCGCATCGCCACAGCGGTTGCGCAGCGGCAAGCGAAGCTGGGCGTGGAATGGGATGTGCCTACTCTGGAGGGCTTGACCCTGACCGGCAATGCCACTGCGATGTCGAAGCAGTACATCAGCGCAGACAACCGCCTGTCGGTGCCGGGGCGCACCTTGTTTGATGTGGGTGCGCGTTACAGCACCACGATGGCCGGACGACCGCTTGCCCTGCGCGCCAGCGTGAACAACGTGACCAACAAGGCGTATTGGGGCATGCCGTTGTTGTCGAGCCTGGCGCTGGGCGCACCGAGGACGGTGCTGTTGTCGGCCACGATGGATTTCTGAGGCGGGCGGCACGCACGCACCACCTGTAGAGTCGAGCGTGGCTCGACCCTACAGAATGCCTGGCACCTCACTCTGTAGAGCCGAGCACGGCTCGGCTCTACAGGGACCCAGGCATCTGAAGGGTCAATCTCCGCTCAACAAGGGCTCACCACTTGTCGGAGAATCGAGCGACGGATTTGGCTCTTGAGTTCATGTTATAGAGCACAGTCTCCTGCCCTGGATTGAAGGCCCAGCGGCCATCCGGCAGCATCCGGTGCGGTGTCGGGTAGAAGGGGAGCTGATCTCCGGAGCCGATAACCGGCACAGGCTTTGAAACACTGTTGTCCGGAAGTCCCAATGCGAAGCCTGCCCGACGACTGAACGCAGACGTGGGGCACGTGAGCGCCGTGGCGATGACGAAGGACTTCTCGGTGTACGAATAGTCGGCCCAGTCGCAGACCTCGGATTTTGTCCAGCGGTTGCTTCCGCCGTAGTAAATGCCGTCAGCGCGGTGTTGCTTGAGCAGCGCCTGCAGGTTCCGATCGCGCGCAAGATCGGCAGGCACGTCCTTGAGGTCCACGCCGGGGTAGGTGAAGCCCTCGATGGGGTTGCCAACCAGCCTGTACCGGAACGTGGCACCCGAGTTCTCCAGTGCCTCGTTGGCCCGCCGGATGTTCTCGCGCATGAGCACCAGTGCATCCCACCTGTACAGAAACTCCCCGGCGCTCCTGTCAAGCACCCACAACAGGTCGATGGTGGTGGTTTCGCGCTCCCAAAGGCCGCGGTCGTTCACGCGGAATGCGATCTTCTCGTTTTGGAGTACGGGAACATTGAGGTTGTCGGCGATGATGTTCATCGTCATTACAGGATGACCCACCGCAATGACACGGAGCCCTTGCCGCGGCTTGGGAAGGATGACGTTGGGCGTGGTCGAGCCGCCGACCGGTGCAGTCACCTCGATCACGTCATAGCCCTCGTCCTTCAGCCGTACTTCCTTCTGATTGGTTGTGTCAACCGGGCGAATCGACTGGCGCAGCAGATGCCAGCGGTTCTGTTCGGCCACGAAGACGAACTCGTACTCATCGCCGCGGCGCAGGGGGAGATGCTTGCTGGCCGGGTCGCCTTTGTTCACCTTGATCTCTGAGTCCCAGGTTGCGCTGGAGCGCAGAATGATCCGATCCCGGTCATGCGCAACGCTCGGCGGGGTTACGGGAGAAGCCCACTCGCCATCCTGGAGTTCCATGACAGTACGGGATGCAACACGGTGGTACCGGTCTTTCACCTTCTTCTCTCTGTAAGGTGCATGCACCCACATCCATCGACGTGCGAAGGGATCGAATTCGGCCCGGACGGCCTCCCCCGATGCAACATCCATGCGCTGGCCGGGGAATGGCGTATGTGTTCCCAGCACCTTGGTCGCCGAAGTTGCATTGTTCTCGATGGTGATCGTGTCGAATGCCTTGCCAACAGAGGGCAGGATCAACTCACCAGCATGCTTGCCATTCCGCAGGTCGATGATGGAAATCAGCTGGCTATTGCGTGGAATCTGCCATCGTGATGTGTTTGGTGGGCTTTGCGACGAGCTATCCCAGGTATACACGGACTGGCCGCTCTTGCGCGAAAGAAAGGAGATGGCACGACCAGCAGCCAGCTTGAGTGGTTTGCCGGGGACGCCGCTGATTGAATCATGAATTTCCAGCGTCTTTTCACTGGAAGCTGCATTGTTGATGATGTCCAGCGGCCCGAATGCATGCGGAAGACGTATCTTGTCCATCCAGCTCCTGTCATTGACAGAGAACTCTGTGAGCGTGCAACCAACGCCTGGCGGCGTGGAGGTATTGGGCAGCTGCTCCTTGAAGCCGATTGTTTCCGGCGTCCAATAGGTGGTTCTGCAGTTCGAACCCGCCGCGAGTACAGGCGTGATTGCCAGGCACAGAGCCAAGCCAAGCGTGGTGCGTGAGCGATTCATGTAAGCCTTCTGGATGGTTGAAGAAGTACGGCCTAGAGAGCCAATACAGCCTCGCTGCAGGCAGGCGCTTCTTCCATAGGACTGCTATGAAAAGCTACGTGGTTGAACTGCCACTGATGCGGCTACACTGATTGTGCCTGCCGTCCTGTAGAGCCGAACCATGCCCGGCTGCCGTTCGCGCGATGATGGAATGAGCCGAGCATGGCTCGACTCCACAAACGGCCATGCCAGAGCATCCACGCGTGGCGTGGATCTACTGAACGTCGGCCTACGCTTTCATTCCGGATGCAGGCGATAGATGGCCTGGTTGGTCAGCGCCAACGCGGCCAGCTTCAACCCTTCCATCACCCGGTCGCCCACGTAGTGCTCGGAGCCACCATTCTGCCGGGCGCGTTCGGCCGCCAGCAGGATCTCCTGCACGATGCGCAGGCCGGCCAACGCGCCATCGGCATCGGCCAACGCCAGGCAGCGGCCCGGCAGTTGATGGCGTTCGGGCCAGGGTTGCCCGTCGGCCGCCGCTCCCAGGCCAATCTGGTGCAGCAGGGCAATCAGGCTGTTGGGATCAGGCGTCTCCGCTGTGCCCTCATCGGTATTGGCCGGGGTGTACTGGGCGCGCAGAGGGGGAATATCGGTTGCGTTCATGGCAGGTCTCCGTGCAAGGCTACGGCACCGCCCTTAACAAAGGCGGCGGACGGTACGTGTGTGGAAACCGGTGGCCGAGTGATCGTGACCGGTGGATGTGCTTGCGCACACCCCACGCACCGCCCGCCATGGAACGCGAACGGATTGCCAGCCGGCGCCACACAAGGCGGCGCCGGCTGGCAAGCGCTTACATCACTCGACCAAACGGGTTTCCACACCCGGCCACCCTTTTTCGGTGGCACCCCATCATGGGCACAACTGCGCGGCAGACATCAAGCGCCGCAGCGGCACAGACGGAGACATCATGTAACGGGCGGCATTGTCGCACACCGCCGAAGCGGCGAATACGCCTTGTTTTCAGCGCTCAACCCGCCTCCGCCTCGCGGCTATGCGGGTCACCCGACCTTCGCTGTGGCGCCCCGACCGGACGCCACAGCGTGCCAGCGGCGACAGGCCTCAGAACTGGTACTGCAGGCCCAGGTTGATCGCGCTGACCTTCAGCTCACCCTTGCTCGGACCGGCGCGGTAGTCACTCTTGCCCAGATTGTCCAGATCCAGGCGCAGGGCCATGGCGTCGTTGAACCAATAGCGGGCGCCCACGCCCACACCCACGTTGATCTCGTTCGTCTTCACCCAGTACGGCTTGACGCTGCCCTCGCGCCAGTGGCTGCGCTCATTGCCAACATAGAGCTTGCCGACCAGTTCGAAGCGGTCGCCCAGCGGCACGATGCCCACCACCGCGCCGCGCATGCCGTAGCTGCTCACCTTGCCGAGCTCGAGCAGATCCGCCTTGCCCAGCGTTGAATGCGCTTCAACCTCCACGGCCAGGTGCCGGTTCCAGCGATAGCCTGCGCCGGCTTGAAGGCTGGACACCGTGTCGTTCTGCTTGACGGATTTCTCTTTGGTGGACAGCTCGCCTTCGATACCGGTGGCACCGATGCCGCCAAAGGCGTAGAAGCCTTCGTGGTCTGCGGCCTGGGCGGCGATGGGAGCGGTAGCGAGTGCCAGTGCGGCGAGGAGGGGAGCAACTGTCTTCTTGTTGAACATGCGGCCTGTTTCCAGTGTTGGTGGAAGGCTCAGCCTCCTCCGCAACCAACGCCAGCGGTATAGGATAACGACGAATTTTCAGCCTGAATTCACGCACCTTTCACCTGGATTCAGGCTCAGCGTCGAACGACGTTCGACGCTACGGGCGCTTAATAACAGGATTTTCCTGGTGCAGAATGCCGTCATCATCCACCCAGCTGTAGCGCACCGCTGTCAGTGGCCCGGTGTACCCAGCCGGATAGGCCAGGGTCTTCGTCTCTCCCGGCGCGAGATAGAAGCTGTCAAGTGGACGCTCGCCTGCTGCAGATACCAGCGTCATCTCCGCAACATTGAAGTAGTGCCGGGAATCGTTGTGTAGCGTCAGTGCATCCTGCGTCTGGTTGAAGCGGACCTTGGCCGCGGGGTTCTCTGGCGCGCCCAAGCCAGCAGGCCGATAGAACACCTTCATACGGAAACGAATCGCCAGCTGCACGGTGTTCTCTCCCGTGGTGGTTTCGCGCGGGGGCACGTCCATTACATTCAACCAATAAAGGTGCTCAAGATCTCCTTTCGGTGCTCGCTCCGGGAGGCCGCGCACGCGCAGAACCTGCGATTGCCCCGCATCCAGCCGGAACAAGGGCTTGTCGAGAACGAATGGCGCCCGGGAGGCTTCGGCCTTCTGCTCAATGCCGCCATCGGCGACCCATGCCTGGATCAGCGAGGCACGTTGTCCTTCATTTTTCAGAACAACTGCTACTTCCGGTTGCCCTGCCGGATAGATCACACGCGTCCCCTGCACGGAGACTTCCGCCTTTGCTGCCACACCAAACAGCAGCGGCAGTGCAGCAATCAGGCAGCGCAAGGTTGTACTCATGGCCATGCTCGCTCCGCGCGTTTCGCTTTGCTTCAAGGGAAAGTGAGGCTGAACACCAGGCCCGCATTGGCATCACCTGGCGTGATGGTGGGCAGGGTCTGCTGGTAACGCACACCGAATGTCTTGGTCAGCACTTCCGTGCTGGAGGAGCCACGCCCGAACTCCTTCGTGTCGTAGAACCCCATGGGCGAGCCGTCGCCATCAAGGAACTGATAGGCCACGCCCACTACGCCACCGCTGGCTTCTGCCAGGCCCTGTTCGCTGTTGATCACCACGGTGGTTGGTACGGCCTGATAGTTCACCTGCCCAACACCCGCCTCGCAATCCAGCACGAGCTCGTAGCGGCGCTCGCCCGCATGCGAACCCACGCCTTTGAACTCCGATACCGGAATAGACCCCATCGGTACATCCTGGCCCCGCATCGTGCAGCTGGGACGATCGCGGATTGTCAGAACACCCGAGCCAATCCATAGATTTTCGTCAGTGAAAGGCCCACCCGAACCATTGTACAAACGGGACTGCATGATCATCTTTGCCGAAGTGGTCCTGCTGCCACTGGGCAGATTACCCGTGCGGATGTATTTGACCATGATGCGGGTGCCGACATCCCCGGCAGGGGTGTCACCCTCGCTGAGCAAGACCTCGTCGAAGCCCAAGGCAGAAGGCCTGCCCTGTCCACCGCGCGACGATTCGACCAGGAACACAAAGCCCACGCCTTCCACACCGGTGGGGTACACCACATAGGAAGCACCGCTTTCGTGGTAACGCTCGATGTTGAAGCCACCATGGCTTTCCACCCTATGGCTGATGACATCACTGGACGAACAATGGAACTCCGCGGTGGGGGCGCCGCCATTTGCCACCAGCCACGGTGTAAGAGCGCCATTCAATGGCACATCCCTGCCGCTGAATTCGACATTCGCTGGCGCGGAGAAGCGAGGGTTGACGCCTCCGCCGCTGCAGGCTGCATGCGCCAACAACGGGCAGCATAGGAAGGCGCACGCTGCCGCCAAGAGCCGACGACGGGTACGAGGCACCAAGGACACCCAGGCTGCGAGGCGCAAGGACGACCGGAAGAGTTCAGGCATGACGAGCACCTGCGCCAGCAATGCGCGAATGTTCCACACCGTACGGGACACAGGCAAGGGCTCCGCGCGGGGAACCCAATGGCGGGTCATCGCGACGATGGCCTTGGCGGCGCCCAAGGCACGTCCCACGGTATTTGGCGTACACATACGGTACTGCCCCACAGGCAAAAGAAGAGGCTGACAGGATCGGCAACAGGCAGGTGAGCATATATAGGACATGTACCAAACGCGGACGCCCTCACAATATCTTCACCTGGAGCAGTCCCTCCCGCAGGCCATTGGCAGTGCTCCTGTGCGTCGCTTACTCTCCACCACAGGCGCCATGCGGCCCGGAGGCCCACACCATGAAAAGGACCGTCTTCATCTGGCGATACGTCGCACTGCTGTGCCTGTTGGCACCCGCGGGGGCGGTGGAGGCGGCCTGCTCGGCCGGGCCGCAAAAATGGATGGCGGCGCTGGCAGGCTATTACGATTCCTACGAGGCAGGCGATGTTGTAGTCGACTGGATGACAGCGCCGGTCGCGTACTACGTGGATTGCGATCCCATTTCAAGCGCACAGATGATGCTTCGCTCCGCAACCGGGTTTGCCGGGTTCCACCAGGGGCGCACCACGTTCCGGACGGACCATGAAGGTATTGGCATTCAGATGGAGTACCGCTATGTGCAATCCATCAACGGCGCGGGCCAGCCGGTCTACTCCGAATGGCAGGAGCCAGGAACAGCAGGCACCCCCATCACAGCGCATGCGCACTACGTGAAAGGCACCCCCACGGCACCCATCATTGTTGAAGTGGACTACCGGTTCATCGCGCTGCGTGAATTCTCCGGGGAAACCATTGCCATGGGCGATCTGGAACCCTTGGTGGCGTCGGACCGCAGCTACGGTTTTTCGCTGGAGCAACTGTCGGTAGAGGGCCCCCAACGAAGGCTGCGCGAGATAGCCAGCTGTAGCTTCAGCGCAAGGCCGCCCACCTCGCTGCGCCTGCCAGACACCCACACCTCCCTCCTGAAGAATACGGGTGACATGGGAGAGCCGGCCGATTTTTCCTTCAGCTGGAGCTGTCGCGCCGGCAATCAGGGCCATAGCGGCAGGGGCGATTTCCTTTTCAGGTCGGCCGACGCCATCACTGACTCAGCTGGACACCTGGCTACCAGCGGCGACGCCAAAGGCGTGGACATGCTGGTGACCTTGGAGCGCTCCGACGGAACCCAGGAGCCCATCGTTTTTGAGACATGGTACGCAAACCACTTGAGCCCGGGTACGGGCGGCCTACCCAGCAGCGGCAGCCAGGCCATGCAGGTGCGCTTCATCCGCAACGCCAGCCCCCTGGTGCCGGGAACAGCCAGCAGCACCCTGACCATCGAAGCCATTCCCTTCTAGGCGCAGACCCATGTTGAATCGCACGCTGTTGACGCTGCTCCTGGCCTCGCTGTCCCTGCCGGCTAGCGCAGATCTGCAGGTCAATGCTACTCGCGTGGTTCATGAGCAAGGCAGCACCGCAGCAACCAGCATCCGGGTGCGCAACATCGGCAGCGACCCATCGCTCATTCAGGCGTGGGTGGACCAAGGCAACGGGGAGTTGCCACTGGAGGCACTGCGAACCCCCTACTTTGTGACGCCCCCACTGTTCCGGCTGGATGCAGGCAAAACCCGTGACATTCAGATCCGCGAAGCGGAGACCCGCACCTTGCCCACTGATCGAGAATCACTGCTGTGGCTGAACATCGCCGATGTCCCTGCCCGCACAACTGGCGCCAACGCGCCGACGCTCGAATTTGCGATGCGCTGGCGGCTGAAAGTCTTTCATCGCCCTGCGGGGCTGACTGGCAGCCCCGAGGAAGCACCTGCGGCACTGCGGTGGAGCGTCAGGACCAATGCTACTGGCCAGATCGCGTTGCATGTGACGAACCCCACGCCCTATTTCGTCAGCTTGGCCGACCTCAAGCTGGGAGCCCTGGCCCTCTCCATTGAAGCAGATCGCGCCCAGGTCCCCCCATTCGGCGAATGGTCACGAACATTGCCAGAGAAACCCAGCGTCCCTGCAAATGCGCTCGACGTGAAGATGACATGGGTCGACGACAGGGGGATCGAACACAGCGCTCAGCGCCCGCTTGATCTGTCTCACTGATTCCGGCTCAAGCCGCTCCGTTTGCTGGCGACCGTACGCGCTCGACTACCGACCGGAAACGCTTGCCTGGCCGTTACGCGCCCTTCCAGCATCATCAACCCATCTGAAGTTCAACTGCACGCCCTCGGTATCGCCGTGCAATGGCAATGACCACTCAGAGAAGGGCGCAATCAATGCGTTGCTTGGCTCAAGCAGCAGCTGTCGTCCGTCTAGATCGAGCCGTGCCAGACTAACGTGAAAGGGCGTTGGGTTTCGCGCAATCAAGCGAGACGTCTCACCGCTACTCTCGATCTGCCAGTCCACCACGGATGCGGCCGTGTCAACCGAGCCCTTCAGGTTTTTCGGACGATGAAAGACCTTGATCCGCCAGTTTACGGCGTACTCAAGCTTCGGCGCCGTGTCCTGTCGAACCCCGGCAGGAACATCAAGGATATTGAGCCAGAACACAGACTCGCGATCTTGAGGCAAGGACTGGCCGGAGATTGCACGAATCATGATGTCGCGATTCCGGCCAGGTGACAGCTTGAACATCGGCGGGACAACCACATACGGAACTTTCAACTGCTCCGGACGCGCGGCCCCGTCTCCCACATCGATCCATGCCTGCACCAGGGAGTCACGGACACCGTCGTTCCACACCCGCACGGAAACCGGTGAGTCGCCAGCCTGCACCACACGGCTGTGCTCCACGCCCAGATCGGCCTGTGCCAAGGGGCAAACTGCCAGAAGGCCAGCAACCATGATGTATATGAATCTGCGCATTGATTGCCCTCACCATGGCTCGATGTAGATCAGCAGCGAACCATTCGCCTCGCCGGCAACCAGAGGATCCGCATTGCGCCTATAGCGCACGTCGAGGTACTCGGTGCCTTCCTCTGCCTCGTACTTAATCCATCGGGGTCTTTCGCCAGGCGTGCTGAACACAACAGGCACCATCGTTCCACCATCACGACGCCTCACCTGCAGGTCCACTCCCGTTGCGCCTCCAGTGACACTCATCAAGCCTTGTTCTGCATTCACCAGTGTGGTGCCGGCTTCGTATTTAATCCCCATTGCTTCCTCTTCACCCTGGTTTCCGTAGTCGCATTGGAAGCTCCAGCTGAATTCGGCCGCTCGCCCAACGTCGCCTTCATCCTTCAGGGATGAAACATGCGTAAACGGAAGCTCGACCTTTCGCCCGTCAACCGCCCCTGTGAACGCACAACTGCGCTGTATGGGCGCATCCAGCCGGAACCCTGTAAAGACCCGCTGGTTGAGCGCATTTCCGTAGGTCAGGTCCGTTACATCGGCAACCTGCACCCTTCCGACCCGCTGATCCCCGCTGAAGGCCCTAAGTGCCACAAAGCGCGCGCGGTAATTCAGGCCAACATACTCAGTGATGGGGTGAGTCCCTACGAAACTTCTGGTGACATGGGTCGCGGCGGTCGTGCTCAGATCGTACCAAGCCGACCAAGACGGGCCGCCACCTTCCCCTCTTCCCCTATTGTACTGATACTGGAACTGAACACCGACGTTGGCGTTGTCGGTAGCAAAAACCGGCATTTCATCGACGGTACCGACCGGCACAGACGTTGCGACAATGGATAGCGAGACCCATACGTTCGGGGCACAACCCTCAAGATAGTTTCCCTGAGCGCCATTGGACCAATCTGTAATCACAGCGCCCACGGAAAAGCCATCCTGGTACACCAGGTTCCGGCTCTCGATAAGCTCATTGGGGTCCGCAGTGCACGCCATTGCTCCAGCGAAGGGCAGCAACCCACCAACGACAAAGGCCAGTTTCATCATCGTGGCTCGGCCCGCCCCACCAAGATGGGTAGAGATCATTGTGATCGATTGCATGCTCTTCATAGCGCTACCTGCTTCAGTTCGGGGCGCCAGGCGCCATCTCGCTTTCGGAATGTTCATTGCGCTCAGCAACGTTGGCACGCAGGCAACTGCTGATGTACAGCTGGTCACTGGCCGCAGCACCAAGGTCATAGCTGATGGTGCAGCTCTGCGCCGGATTCGCACCCGGATTCACCCGCAGTTGCCCCTTGTCATTGATACCGCGCACCCACAGGCGGCTACCCTGCCCGACCACACCGACCACCTGGCCGGCCTCGTCATAGACGTCCAGGCCGAATGGCAGCGGCTGGCCCTGGTTGTCCAGCGCCTCGATCAACGCAGTGCGGCCGCTGGCGGTCGGGATGACCGCCTTGACCACCGCACCGGCGGTGGGCACCGCCGTTACCGAGCCACTCTTCAGTTCGACATCCATCGGCAGACCGGTGGGATCGACCGCGATTTCATTCATGCGATAGGCGCTGAGGTACGGCACCACCGCATAGCCACGCTTATTGGTCTTGACGCCGCGATAGCTGCCGACACCTGCACCCGGGCCATCCGGAACGTGGACCAGGCCCACCGTGTCGCCCAGGCGCTGCGAGAATGTGACGCCGTCGCCGTGCAGCACCACGCCACCGGATGCAGACAGACCCAGCTGCTGGCTGGTGTCGCTGCGGCTCCACGACGCGTTGAGGTTCGCAACCGGTGCGGCATAGGCGACGTTCGCGCCAATGTTGGTGCTGCCGGGTGCCTGGCCGTAGGACAGGTTGTAACTGCCCTGCATGCCATCGCCGAAGCTGCCATTGACACCGGCGCGGTAGCTACCGCCGTTGCGGTCACTGCTGGCGCTGGCACTCAGGCGCGGTGCGGCTGGCGCACGGCCCAGCGGCACGCTGACGCTCAGATAGGCACCCGTGCTCTGCTTCTGGCTTCCACGGTTGAACAGCGACGATTCCAGCGTGCGGCGGGCACTGATGCTGTACGAAGCACGGCCCAGCTGGCCGTTGTAGCCCAGCGAGAAGTTGGTGGTGCGGCGGTTCTCGCTCCAGTAGTCAGTGGTGCTGCCGTTGAGGTACAGCGAGCCCTTCGGCAGGCGCTGGTTGACGGTCAGGTCGATCCGGCTGCGCTGGCGCGTCACACTGGAGCCTGAGTTACCGTTGGCCAGATCGTGGCGCAGGCGCGCCGCATCGCTGAAGGACAGATAGCCCTCCGTCGAGTAGCGGTAGGCCGCCAAGGTGAAGCTGGTGGCCGTATTGAAGCTGCGGCTGTACGCCAGGCGATAGGACTGGCCCTGCATGCGCTTGCCGAAGCCCTCCATCGGCGACGGCAGCCGCGTATCAGAGAAGGTCACGTCGCCAGAGAAGGCACCGAGACGGGTATTCAGCGCGCCGCCAAGAATGATCGCGTTGTAGCCATCGGCAACGGTCGCGCCACCAAACGCGGTGAAGCCACTGCCCACGCCACGGCGCAGGGTCGCCTCAACGAACGCGGGCGCGTCGATCGCATCATTGCGCAGCTGACCGACCGTCAAGCTGGTGCGCTGCTGGCCCTGACGCAGCAACTGCGGCACCGAGGCAAACGGCACGACAAAGGTCTCCACACGACCGTCTGCTTCGGTGACCTCAACCTCAAGATCGCCGCTGCCCGCCGTATTGCGCAGGTCGTCGATCTCAAACGGTCCCGGTGCCACCGTGGTTTCGAACACCACACGGCCTGCCTGACGGATGGTTACCCGCGCATTGGTCTGAGCCAGGCCGCGAACCATCGGCGCATAGCTGCCAAACACTTCCGGCAGCATGCGCGGATCGGTGCGTAGATTGATGCCGGTATAGCTGACCGAATCGAACAGGTCGCCCGCAGTGGATGATTCCCCTACCGTCAGCTGGGCATTCAGCGCACGGATTTCGCGCTCGGCAAAGCTACGGCTTGCGCTGTAGCTGCGATTGCCGTTGCTGTCCTGCGAAAAGTAGCCGCTGTGGCGGAAGCGCCAGGCACCCAGATTCAGCCCGGCATCGATGGTCGCGCCGGTGTGGCTACTCTGGCGGCCGCCGCTCTCGAAGCGATTGTGGTTGACGCTGTAGTTGATGAGCGCCGCATTGATGCCCGTATCCCAGCGGTCCGGAGCCACCCAGCCGCTACGGTTCGAGCGCAGATAGGCCTGCGGAATGGAGACTTGCAGCTGCTGCTCACCGCTGTCCAGGTACACGCTGGCCGACGGGATGAAGCGCGAGATCGCCTCGCATGTTGCCTGCTCCGGCAACGGCAGCAGATCGCGGCCTTCATCCTTCTGGCGGTAGGCGTCCAGCTTGGTCTCGTCCAGCGACATCAGCGCAAACAACGCCGGATCCAGGCACAGAATTACCTCACCATCTTCACCTGCACGTGCCTCAACATCGTGACGGCCCACCAGCACGTCATTGACCACGATGTCGGCACTGTAGGTGCCGGGCAGCGGGCCATCATTCTGGAAGCGGCTCAGGTCCAGGCCAGCACCTGCTCCATGCAGGAAGTCTGCATTGAACTCCAGCGCAGGGGCCGCCATCGCACCGACCGGCAGCAGTGCAGCAAGCACGGCCGCAGCGAGGCGGTGGTGACGCAGCATCGATGTCGAAGATGGACGGTTCATGAGAAATTTCCAGTTCAAGGGCACAAGAGGGCTCGGAGCCCGCGAGGCAGGCCCATGCCGCTGAAACGCGGTGGGAATTCAGACGACGATCAGGGCTGGGAGAGCGGCAGACTGATGCTGCGCACACCGCCCATATCGTTGATATATTCGAACGTGATGCTCTGACCGAGCGATTGACGTTGTGCATGGCTCAGCCGATAGCGGGCCGAACCCATTGGCGGAACTGCGCCCGTGCCAACATCGACCTTTCCACTTGTAACGTCGACACTGTTTACGTTGACGAAGAACGGCGAACCGTTGGTGGCCTGCAGCTCCCACTCCTGGCCGTCCTTGACAACGCTCCATTGCAGTTGAGCGGGCGCTTGGCTGGCTCCGTCAGCACGAAGGGCCTTGGGCCGGTAGAGAAGCTTCATCTTCTTGTTGAGGACGAGATGGAGCATCTGCTGGGTACCACCATCGCCACGTGCAGCTGCGGGCACCTCTCGGACGTTGAACCAGAACAGGCTTTCACGATCCTGCGGAAGCTGTACCCCCGCAGGCATGATACGAATGACCTGGCTCCTGCCCCCATCGATACGGAACAGTGGCGGCCGAATGACAAACGGCACAGTGGAGGATTTCGGCTCAGAGCCAGACGCCTCCTCGGAAATCCACGTCTGCACCAATGACGGGTTGTTTGACTCGTTCGTGACGCGAACAGTGGCTTCACGCTTGTTCTCAGCGAAGATGATGCGTGTGCTGTCGAGGTAGATACGGGCTTCCGCGGTCGACACACCGCTCGACGCGAGCAGCGCAAGCGATGCAGTAGCAGCGAATGAGATAGTGCGCAACATGGTTGGACTCCGGCAGGCGTGTGGCGGCGCTGCGCCGGGGCCAATGACGGCCCCGACGCTACAGTTGGGATCAGCGCAGGGTCAGTTCGACGCCGACGCTGCCTACGAAGTCACCAGCGACCACATCCACGGCGGGGTTCGGGCGGAGGTAGCGTGCCTGCATTACGTACTGGTACACGCCCGCGGTGGCCCGCGTTTCATTGATCGTGTCAACGCCGAGGGTCAGCACCTCATCCTTATGGATCAGCTCCACCGCAACGTTGGTGGCAGCGCCACTGGCGGCGGTGTTGCCAATCTTGCCGTCGACCGAACCCGACGGATCCACGAACTTCACCTCCATGGTGCCGGCAGGGCACGTGTTAGCCGTACTGCCAACTTCCAAAGTGAACGGAGTTGTACGGGACGACTCTGTGCCCGACTCGACGGTGGCCTTAGTGACAGTCGCCAGCCTCAGCGGACCGCTGGCCACGCCAGCGAAGCCCACCGAACAGGATGTGGCATTGATGGCGCCGCTGAAGCTGATGGTGGCGTCGGCCGCATTGGCCGACGCAACAGCGCCCAGCGACAGCGCGGCGGACAGAGCAATTGCAAGCTTGTTCATGTTGATTAATTCCTGTTTAGGGTTGGTTGTTTGCGTTCAAGCCGCGCGTTGATGGGCTTGAGCGAAGGGCATTCCCTTCGAGAGGAAATGCTACGGATGCCGCTATCCGGCAGGCATAGGACAACGACTAAAAGCGTCAGCCCTTGCCGGATCGCAGCTCCCGGTTCAGAACGCCCAGCGGGCGCCCAGGTGGAACTCGCTGGAGGCCAGGTCCAGGCGCATCTTTTCGTCCTGCAGGCCGCGTGCGTTGCCAAAGGTGTTCCAGCCGCTTTCGGTACTGCCCATGTCGACGTAGCGGTAGCCCAGGTCGATATGCACACCGTTGGAAACGACGGCAGAAACACCTACCCCGGCCGACCACGCCAGGCCAGTACGCGTGGTACTGCCATAGCGACGGCCCTCGTTGCCCTGCCAGCCGGCAGATTTCAGCTGTGCAAGACCGGCACCCGCGCTGCCGTAGATCGACCACGCCTCGTTGATGGCGAGGTCGCGATAGACATTGAGCATCAGCCGCTGCGAGGTAACGTCATGGTTGTTGAAGCTGGTGGCGAATGTGCTCGATCCGCTGGTGTAGGTGTCACTGCGGCGCAGGGTGTACTCGCCCTCGGTGCGCCAGCCGTTGCCATGCGCGTATCCCAGGCCCACGGCACCGGTGACGAAGCGCTGGTGTTCGTCGCCTGCCACAAAGCGGCCAATGCCCGGGCGGGCGCTGGCATCCATGTTGCGGGCACGGTGATCGGCATCAACGATGCGAACAGTGGCGTAGTAACCTTCGTTGGTGTTGGCGTGGGCCAGCTGCGGCAGGCAGCAGGCGACCGTCGCCGCCAGGAGCAGTGCGTTTGCGTTCATTGGGTGTCTCTTGCTGTGGAGTGAAACGGATCACCGGGCGGGCCATGACCTCGGCTCGCCCGGACGCGGGATCCACGCGAATTACTTCTCGTACTGGCGCACCCAGCTGCGCTGCGTGGCGTCATAGCGCAGCGTCACCGGCGTGGCGCCCAGCGCCTTGGCGCCAGCACCTTCAACCTTGAAGAAATTCGAGTTCGACGGATCGGTCAGCTGGTAGATGTCACCGTCAATGGCATCGGCCGGCATGCGCATGGTCACCGGAGTAGTCACATCCTCAGCGGGGCTGCCGGTAACCAGGTCGGTCCAGCGCTGCGAAGGCTTCGGCAACTGGTACTCGGTCGGCTTGATGTGGTCGCGACCATGGCGGGCATGCCACTTGCCGTCGCCGCTGTTGAACACGAAGGCGCAGGCCTGGGTGGCCGGGCACGCGAAAGCCCGACCACCTGCGATCTCATTGCCGCTGATTGCAACGGCATGGGCACTGTCATTGGCCACGGCCAGCACGGCCCCCTTCGGTGCAGCGGCCGGCAACAGCATCGACACCGGGCCGAGCTGGCTGCCGACATAGACCTGGGTGACGGCATGCTCCGACTGCGGCACAGCAATGTCACCACGCGCGATCACGCGGCGGGCGCTCAGGCCGTCCCAGATATCCCAACGCTTGTAGTTCTTGCTCCAGCGCAGCTCGACATTGGCATAGGTATCGATCGGCAGGTAGACCAGATCGGCGAAGGCCGTCTTGGCTGCGTCCAGGCGACTGCTGCCGTGGGCCAGCGAGCTGAGCACGACAAAGTCGGCACCCTGCGGGTTCGCCGGCAGCTGCATCTGGTTGACCCAATCGCTGGAAGCCAGCTCGAAGTACAGCTTGCTGTAGCCCGACGGCATGACGCCGCTCCCGCCGTTCTTGCTCGGGGTCAGGTAGGCCTCGGTGGCCGATGCAGCAGCCGGGGCCAGGCACGCCAGCAGGGCGGCCAGCAGGGTATTGCGATGCGACTTCGTCATCAGATCTGCTCTCTCTTGAATGGAATTACCCGGAGCGCACCCGCACTCGCGCGCGTGCGCCCCGGCCCCATCAGGCTGATGGAGATCCGCCGTTCAAGCTGTCTGACTCGTCCTAATTTTCACCAGATCTTCACTAACAAGCTCTGATTCACTGGGGATACGTGCGGCCAGGATTTCTGGCCGCACGCCAGGCAAGGCTTTTTACCTGGGCTGATGCATCCAGATGCGGCGGCCCGCATCGAAGTAGAACGTGTTCACGCCACTACTGACCGGCACCACCTCGCCCAGATCGGTGTTGTCGGCAAGGATGTAGGCAAAGTGATCCCCCGAAGGATTCTTCACCTGATAGACATCGCCATCCACGCCGGAGGCCGGCAGGCGCAACATGCCCGGGGTCTGCAGATCGTCGGCAGGGCTGCCCACCATGACCGTGGTCCAGCGGTTTGTTGGTGCTGGCAGGTCGACCTGCGATGCGCTGATCTCAACAACGCCACTGCGCGGATGCCACTGGCCCGTGGGGAAGTCGAACACATAGGCACAGGCCTGCGCCGCAGCACAGACCATGACCGAGGAACCGCTGCGGACCAGAATGTCATTGCTCTGCCGGCTGGTGACCGCCAACTGTGCACCCTGCGGAGCAGCATCGGGCAGATTGATGGCGGTGAACTTCCAGCCGCTGTCGTGCACCTGCGTTACCGGAGCCCCGGATGGCAGAATGCTCAGCTCCGGCATGCCCCACTGCGGCTGCACGAATTGAGCCGAATGCCCACCCAGCACAAGCCAGCTGTTCACGCTCGGATCCCAGAACAGCCACAGCGAAGTTCCCCGGCCAACCGGCAGGTACACCAGATCCTTGAAGCTGGTGCCTGATGTATCCAGGCGCGCCATGCGATTCGATTCGGAGGTCAACAGAACCTCGTCGCCCGACCGCGGATTCGCTGGCAACGTGATCTCTTCGGCCCAATCGCCTTCTTTCAGATTGAAGTACAACGTGCCGTAGCCAGACGGCATGGCACCACTTCCACCATTGCTGTTCGGCGAGAGGTGAACTTCGGCGGCAGTTGCGGCCAGCGGAGACAGGCCGGCCAGCAAGGCAGCCACCAGGGAAAGGTGACGCAGGTTGTTCATCGTGACAGCTCCATTGAAGGGAATGCCGGCCGCCAGAGAGGACGAGGACTCTGTGCTGTAGCCGACCCAGCCAAGGTGACCGGATTCCTTCCCTGATGCTGTCTGACTCGTTCTAGTTTTCGCCGTCAGGCCTTGCGTCGTTCCTGCTGCCAGTGCGGCTCCAGTTCATCGCCACATGCGCAGCTCCGGCCATAGGCCGCAATCCAATCGCTGCGCATCTGCTTGCGCTGGCTGGGAGATGCATACAGGTACTCGTTGAGAAGTTCCATGTAGCGCTTCTGTCCATGCGGCGTCAGCTGGGCAAAACTCCACATCAGCGATGCAATGCGTGCGTCAAGTAGAGGGGGCATGGCGGCTCCGCGCGTGTCGGCAATCGATGCCTCCACCCTATCGCCCTGATCCTGAGTTTCCATCGGACAATGTCCGGTTGCGGCGGCGTCATCCATCGTCGCTGCCCTCGGGCTGGCCGCGCGCCACCTGCGAGGCCGAAACCAGGCCCTGATCCAGGGCATAGTCGAAGATCTCGCTGGTGCGCTTGAGCCCCAGCTTGCGCATGGCCGAGTGCTTCTGCGTGCTGACCGTCTGCCGGCTGCGCTTGAGCTGCTCAGCAATCTCTTTCTGGGTCATTCCATGCGCAATCATGCGCAGCACTTCCACTTCACGCTTGGTCAGGGAAACGTCGTACAGCTGCTCAAGCTGTTGCACGATGCTGGCAGACAGGAAACCACGCTGGTATCTCGCCGACTGGATCGCCAAGGCAAGGTCGGCCGCGGGGTCGAGCTTGCCGACAATGCAGTTCACCCCCGCTCGCCCGATGCTGGCCAGCACCTGCACCCCCGAAATACTGGTGAGCACCACCAGTGGCAATTTCGGGAAGCGCCGGCGAAGAAATCCAATCATGGCAACGCCGTCGCCATACTCGCCCCCTGGCATCGAGAAGTCGGTTACGACCACATCCACCGAATGCTTGCTCAATGCCTCGACCAATGCCGTAGAATTTCCAGCTGTGGCCACAATTTCCATCCCCGGCTCCTGGGCCAGGGACTCACGCACTCCGGCGAGGATGACGGGATGGTCATCGGCGATGACAATGCGGATATTCATGACATGATGTCCTTGCGGTTCTTTACTGTGTTGTCCCTGCCGGCTGCCGGCACTGGGTTCCTTCCCGCTTCCATCGGATACTCGCCTTGATGAACTCGTTGGCCATTCGCGTTGCCCTTGCCGACGATCACCCGGTGATCCGCCTGGGCGTGCGGAGTGCGCTTGATGAGGCGCCTGCCATCCAGTGCATCGGCGCAGCGGCCGACTCCACCGAACTGGTCGCCCTGCTTGAGCGCGAACCCTGCGATGTCCTGGTGACCGACTACGCGATGCCCGGCGGTGCGTTTGGCGATGGGCTGGAGCTGCTGGGTTATCTCGCACTGCACTACCCTTCCCTGCGCATCGTGGTGATGACCGGCCTGGACCAGCCCGGCCTGATCCACAAGCTCGATGCCAGCGGCGCCGCCGGCATTGTCAGCAAGTCGGATGATCTTTCGCAGGTGCAGGCAGCGGTGATGGCGGTCTATGCGCATCGCCGCTATCACTCGCCGGCGGTGGCGGAACTGCTGCGCCGCAAGGAGCAGCGCCGGGTGACCGCGCTTTCGCCGAAGGAAGTGGAAGTGGTCCGGTTGTTCCTGGAAGGCCTGAGCATCACCGAGATCGCCGCACGCCTGGACCGCAAGAAGCAGACCGTCAGCACGCAGAAGGTCAACGCGATGCGCAAGCTGGGCATCGAGCGCGATGCGGAGCTGTTCTCGTTCGCGGCCGATCTTGGCCTCAAGGTGCCCGATCCGCAGCGCTGATCGGGCGCGTGGTGCATTCGTCACGATTCCTGCTCCAGTTCGCGCCGGTAGTCATCCAGGCATGCCTGCAGCGCCGCGTGCAGGGCATCGAGCTGCGATGCCGGAACGTCCATCCCTTCGCGCAACACCTGCTCCACCTCGCCGCAACGCTCGCCCAACGCGTGCTCGCCCAGCATCTGCAGCACGCCCTTGAACGCGTGCACGCGATCCAGCAGCCGCTGCATGTCGTTCCCGGCACGTGCTTCGGCCATCGCCTGTAGATCCTTGTCGCCGGTCTCCACGAACAGGCGGCGGATGGCGGCGGATGGCCGGCTTACGCTGGCGGTTGCGATGGCCCCAGCGGCCGGGCGCCGACTGGTTCTGTTCAATCCAGCCTCAAGGCGTTCGAGATTCAAGGGCTTCAGCAGCAGATCATCGATGCCCGCCGCGAGGCAGCGCTCACGCTCGCTGGCCAGTGCGGTGGCGGTGATCGCCAGGATCGGCAGCGACTGCCCGCGCTGGCGCAGCTCACGCGCCAGGGCGTAGCCATCCATCACCGGCATGTTGATGTCGGTCAGCACTGCCAGATAGGTGTCATTGCGCCATAACGCCAATGCGGCGGCACCGTCTTCTGCAGCCTCCACCGCGAAACCCAGTTCTTCCAGCTGCTGCTGGATCAACTCACGGTTCACCGCATTGTCTTCCACCAGCAATACGCGCCCACGTGATTGCGCGGCGGCCCGCTCGGCTTGAGCGCTGGGCGCTGGACCTTGCTGCGCCGCGCCAATGGCCGCCAGCAACGCTTCACTCGCGTAGCAGGTCACTTCGGTACGATCACCGCGCAATTCCGGCGTCAACGGGCCTTGTGCATGCGCGAATACGGTGCGCTGATGGGCAGCCGCCAACTGCCGCTCCTCGTCATGGCCCCATGGGCGGTGATCGCCTGCGATCAGCAGCACCTCGCCGCTGGCATCGGCTTGCGGTGCATCCAACAGCAGGGCTTGCGCGCCCCATTCCGCCATCAGGCGCCCAACCTCATTTCGCCACTCAGGCGTGGATGACAGCACAGTGATGCGCTGGCCCGCCAAGGGCTGCGCTGCAGGCAGCGCTGCAGGCTGCAGGCGTACCGGCAGCAGCAGGGTGAAACTGCTGCCCACGCCTTCGGTACTCTCCACCGCCACCTGGCCACCCATCGCCTGCGCCAGTTGTTGGCACAAGGCCAGGCCCAGGCCACTGCCGCCGTACCGGCGCGAGACGCTGGCATCGGCCTGCTGGAACGGCTGGAACAGCTGTCCTGCCTGCTGCAGGCTCATGCCGATGCCGGAATCGATCACCTGCATGCGTAGCTGGGTGCCCATGCCATCCACATCCTGCACTTCGGCACGCAGGATGATGCGACCCGATTCGGTGAACTTGACCGCGTTGCTGACCAGGTTGTTGAGGATCTGGCGGATGCGATGTGCATCGCCAATGCAGTCCTGGCCCAGCGGCGCCTCCACGGCGAAGAACAGGCGCACGCCTTTGCGCAGCGCATCGGGAGCGTAGAGCAGTGCCACGCTTTCGATAAGAGGGCGCAGCGCAAAGGGAGCGGGCTCCACATCCAGCTGCCCGGCTTCGATCTTGGAAAAATCCAGCACATCACTGATGATCCGCATCAACGCATCGGCAGAGAATCGGATGCGATCCAGCCGCTCGCGCTGGCCGGGCTGCAGCGGCGAACGGGCCAGCAGCTCGAGGTGGCCCAGCACACCATTGAGCGGCGTGCGAATCTCATGGCTCATCGTCGCGACGAACGCGGACTTGGCACGCGTTGCAGCCTCTGCGGCCTGGCGTGCGGCCTCGGCATCCTCGCGGGCACGGCGCAGCGTGTCTTCCAGCTCCACCTGGGCGGTCACATCGCGCAGGGCACAGACCCAGACCGCTTGGTCGTGATACGTGGCCAGTGCCATGCTGATCTGCAGCTGCGTGTCGCAACCCTCGTCGTCGGGCGACCACTGCAGCTCCAGCGCTTCGTCGCCATGGCTGCTGCGCCCCAGCTCGGCCAGCCTCACGTACAGCGGTGCGATCGCATCGCTGCCTTCCTCGGCGCCCTCGCCGACCAGGGTTCGTGCGGTCTCGTTCTGCAACAGCGGCATGCCACTGTCGCGCGCCAGCAGTGCCAGCCCAATCGGTGCGGTGCCGATGATGGCCCGGCTCAGCGCTTCGCTCTCGTAGACCCGCGAGGCATCGGCCAATGCCGGCTTGAATACACGGCGGTCGATGCGCAGCAGCAGCCACCACAGCAGGCCGATGATCAGCAGCGCGCTGAGGCTGCGTGCCAGCAGGTAGGGCCCCTGCGCCGCCCAGATATCGGACCAGTCGTAGACATGGCTGAGCGTCCAGTCCACGCCCGGCAGGCTGCAACTGATGATGAAGCGACCCTGCGCGTACTGCCGCGAAGGCTTGGTGCCCATGCGAGCCGGCAAGGCCTGCAGCAGCAGGCCCTGCTCCTGGCTGCTCAGCCCGCCGCTGCTGAGCACCACCTCGTGCTTGGACGACAGCACCAGATAGCGCCCCTCTTCACGCGCTTCCAGCCGGGACTTGATGTTGTCGACCGACTCGAAGACGACGCGCCGGAAGTACGGCGTGGTGCCCTCGGCCATCGTGACCACACCCACCAGCGACGACTGCCCATTGAGCGGGTTGGTTGCAAAGCGCGACAGCAGCCTGCCCTCACGAGACGCGGCACGGATGGGGCCAGGACGCGGCGGCACTTTGCGCACCTCCGGCTCATCACGCAGCAGGCGGGCAAAGGCCTGCTGGCGGGTGGCCACGCCCAGGGTCTGCAGCAGCTGAGCCTCGTCGCGGACGTTGGACACCGCCAGCAGTCGCCCCTGTGGCTCATAGGCGAACATCGCCACCGGGCCGGGCACGTCCTGCGAGGTAATCGAATCGGCGGTATAGGCCGAGTAGATGTCGATCATGCCGAGGTAGGCCTTCAGCTCCCCGGGCGGCAAGGGATTGTCGCGGGCACCCAGCACCAGCCATGGCACGGCAGTGCGCCCTTCAGCGCGGACCACCACCTCCTCGCCCTGGGCATGGAAGCGCTCGGCCAGCGGCGCACCGACCGCCTGCAGGGCCGGCCGCTGGTCACGCCACAGCACGTCGTTGCCATTGACCGAGGTGGCATAGGCCCGGTCACGCTGGTAGAGGAAATAGTCCAGCGCGGCACGTGCTTCAAGGAAGGACTGGCGCTCGCGGGCGTGGAACTCTTCCACATCGGCAATGGAGCTGACAATGGCCGTCAGCAGCACCAGCACCGTGATCAGCGCACCGCCTCCCAGCAGCAGGCGGCGACGCAGCCGGCGCAGGTCGTCCAGGCGCGCGGCGACGGCCCTGCCGTCCGTTCCCTGCACTGCTTCGGTGCCTGCCATGACCGTGATCCTGAGGTGGGTACCCATGCAATTTATCCGATTGCGTCAATAGCTGGCATATCTGGCCCAGCCGAAGCCAGCGCCTGCAGCACTGCCTGGGACAAGGCCTCGCTGGCATAGCAGGACACCGTCCAGCCACCCTGTTCTGGCTGTGGGCGCAGCGGCCCCTCGCGGGAGACCTGGACCCACGGCTGGCCACTCTGCCGTACCCAGCGGACGTCTTCGCCAGGCGCCTCGAACAGGACCCACGCGCCCCCGCACGCGCCCTCCACCGCCGGGCCACGTACCAGCTGCACCTGTGCCCCCCACTTCTGCAGCCGCCGTTCCAGCTCCCCGTGCCACGGGCCAGGCGCAGCCAGCAGATTGATCCGCTGCCCGGCCAGTGGCAGCGGCACCGGGATGGCGATCGAGGTCAACAGCGGCACCTCGAAGACGAAACGGCTGCCAACGCCGGCGGTGCTTTCCACCCATATGCGCCCCCCCATGCGTTCGCACAGCTGCTGGCACAGCGCCAGACCCAGGCCGGAGCCGCCGAAGCGCGCAACGATGCTGGGCGCGGCCTGCACAAACGGCTGGAACAACCGCTGGCACTCGACAGCGCTCAGGCCAATGCCGGAATCAGTGGCTTCAAGGCGCAGGTAGCAGCCCTCATCACCGCGCTGGCAGGACACCCGCAGCTGCACCCGGCCCGAGGCGGTGAACTTCAGCGCATTGCTGGCCAGGTTGCGCAGCACCCGCTCGATGGCCGCCATCGGCGCCACGGCTGCGGCCGGCACATCGGCATCCACCACGCAATCCAGTTGAAGGCCCTTCGCCTGTGCTACCGGGGCGTACAGCACGGCAACACGCTCCAGCAGCGCCGAAGGGGCGAACCGTTCGGGGGTGAGCGTCCACTGCCCGGACTCGATGCGCGACAGATCCAGAACATCGGTGATGATGTCCATCAATGAATCGGCAGACTGGCGCAGGCGCAGCACACGCTCGGCAGGCTCGGCCTGCAACGGGCTGCGCGAGAGCAGCTCCAGGTGGCCAATGATGCCGTGCAGCGGCGTGCGGATTTCGTGGCTCATCGCCGCCACGAAGTTGGATTTTGCGCGGCTGCAGGCTTCTGCTTCCGCAGTCCGCTTCTGCTCCGCCACGAGCTCACGCATATCGTGGCTGATGTCCTCCACCATCAGCAGCACACCGCCCGGCCAGGCATCACCACCTGAATGCATATGCGTACGATGGAACAGGCGCTGCTTTGGATCGCCTGCCAGTGCGATGTCGCCCTCCACCTTCACCGCACCATGGCGGGTATCGGCCTGCATCATCGCCTCGCGCAGCTGTGGCATCAGTCGCGCACCGGCAGCACGATCCATGCGCTGCAAGGAACCATTCCAGTCCTGTACGTGGCCGGTGCTGGCTTCCAGCAGTGCCACGCCAACGGGCACGTGATCGAGCAGCAGGCGCAGACGGCGGTCACGGGCATAGATGGCTTTCACCTGCCGGAACGCCGGCGTGTACATGCGCCGATGCAGCCACAGCAACAGGAACCAGAGCAGTGCCAGTGCCACCAGCACACAGGCAATGCCGCTGAGCAGCATCGGTGCGATGCCGCGCAGGATATCCCGCCAGCAGTAGGTCTCCACCAGCGTCCAGGGCGTACCGGCCACGGCCAGGGCCAGGGTGAATCGGCCGTTGTGGAAGCGCGCACGCGTGGCGTCGCCCAGCAGCACCCAATCGGTGTCGGCGGACGTACGCATGGCCGTGGCATCGGCGCCGTCCGAGGCCAGCACGCGCAGGCCGTCGCGGTCCAGCAATGCGATGTGGCCTTTGCTGTTATGGCGCAGCAGTGCCTGCAGGCGTGCCATCGGCTCGTAGGCCACGAAGGTGGCGATGGGCGTCGCCCCCGCACTGGCCTGGAACACCGACACCAGCGAGGGCTCGCCGGTGATCGGGTGGCGACCGAACGTCCGCCGCGGGCTGTCGCTGCGCTCCACGCTTTCCAGCAGCGGCACCTGGTCGTGGCCGGAGGCCGGTGCCAGCAGCTGCGCCGGCGCACGCAGGTGTTCGAATACATCGCTACGTGAATTCGCCGCGAGCGCGGTGATCAGGCTGCGCTCGGTCAAACCCTTGTCCAGCGACAGGTACTGCCCGCTGGGATCGAAGAAATAGGATGCACCGGCGGGCTCGGCATCGTCTGCGGTTCCGCTCAGGCGCTGGATGAGCGACACCGCCGTGGTCAGCTGCAGATAACGCTGCAGCTCCTGCGGGCGCCACTGCGCTGTCTCCAGGCCCAGCGCCATCTGCGGCCGGCTGCTTGCATCGGCGGCCACCACCAGCCGCTGGCCGCCCTGCAGGTAGGCGTTGCGCATGGCTTCGGCGCTGGCGTCACCCAGCTGGACGTCGCGATCCCAGGCGTACTCGGCCATGTTGGCCAACCGCGCGTAGGCGGCGTCCTGGCGTGCCAGCTGGAACTGCAGCGCCGTGTGCGCACGGCGGAATTCGGCAATGCGACGCGCCTCGTAGCCGTTGACCTGGACCACGATGAGGGTGATCAGCACGCTCAGCGAGAGCAGGCTCAGCACCGCCCCACACGCCAGCATCAGCCGTCGCGGATACCGCCGCAGCGCCTGCAGCTCGCCCGCACCAGCAGGCGCCGGCCCGGCAGCGGAGTGCAGGCGGCGCAGCGAATCGGCAATGGAAGGGGCGGCGGACGGCATGGCATCGGGCGGCGTCGAGCGCTCGGCGTGAAGAACATGGGAGCGCCAGCATGCGTGGCGGTCGCCGCCGTCGATGTAGGACAAAGTCCAAAAAGATGGCCATGCGTGACGCATTTGCCCGTATAGACAGTTCTGTCCACATTTCGAACTTGTCCGGTTTCCGGGCTGCTCAAGGCTGGCGAGGCTGGGCGCTCCCCGTTGACGAGGACATCACGATGACAGCATCAAGAGGCCGCGAGCGCCTGTGGGCACTCCGTCTGATGGCCCGGCAAGCCTGCCACCGTGCAAGCCTGCGGCTCGGCGCGGTCCTGCTGCCACTGCTGCCGGCACCTGCGCGGGTCTCTCTAACCGAGGGTGCGGCCTCCGCACTCGGGCCACTACTGCAGGCAGAACGCCATGGCCGCGCCTTCGACACCCTGCAGCGGTTGGGCCACGCGCCCTCGGCTGCGGCGGAACTGAGCGCCCGTTTCCTGGCCGGGCGGTGGTTGCGTCAGGCCCATTTCCAACGCCTGCAGTCCCTGCCCTTCAGCGCCCTGCAACACGTACTGCGTGGCATGGCCTGGCAGGACCCGGGTGCGCTGTGGGCGGCGGCGGCTGGGCGGCGCCGTGTTGTCTGCCTGCTGCCCACTGGCGATGTCGAGCTGGCGCTGGCCGCCGTGCTCGATCGTCCGGGCGCGCCCGCGCACTACTTCGTCAACACCCATCACCGCGACGATTCGCCCGAACTGCGCACACTACTGGCGCTGAAGCGCCAAGGGCATCGCCTGGAGATCGGCCGTGCGCAGCAGCGGGGCGAGGCCTGGCGGCAGCTGCGCCGCGGAGCGACGGTGGTGGCCCTGCTGGACCCCTGCCCGTGGCGGGAAACCGGCGTGACCAGAGAACCTGCACCGCTGCGCCTGGCCCGTTTGGCAAACGTACCGGTGCTGGTACTGGGTCACCGGCGCGATGGCAGCGAGGCCGGCACCCTGTCCGTGCTGGGTGAGTTCAGTGCCGAGTCGCTGGCCGAGGGCGCAACTGCGCTGTATGCCGCCGCCCACGCGTTCCTGGCGGCGGCACCGCATGACTGGCATGACTTGGACCGCTAGGCAGAACGCAGAGGCCGCAGCAGGCAGCCGCCGGCTGCGGCCGATGGCATCATGCGATGACCAGTGCCACGTTGATGTTGTTGCGGGTGGCATGCGAATACGGGCAGACGACATGCGCCTTGCGCACCAGCTCCTCGGCCTGCGCGGTGGGCACGCCCGGCAGCGAGATGGTCAGTGCCACATCGATGGCGAAGCCGGTGCTGACCGCACCGATACCGACGCGGCCGGTGACCGCGGCATCGTCTGCGATGGCGATGTTGTCCTGCCCGGCGACATACTTCAGGGCGCCGAGGAAGCAGGCCGAATAGCCAGCGGCAAACAGCTGCTCCGGGTTGGTGCCGGTGCCGCCGGTGCCACCGAGTTCGGCCGGGGTGGACAGGGCGATGTCCAGGGTCTTGTCGGACGAAGTGGCGCGGCCTTCACGGCCGCCGACAGCCGTAGCCTGGGCCGAGTACAGGATCGATTCGATGCTCATGGGTTGCTCCGGTCGGTTGACTGAGTGGAGTGGCGGTACGTTCCGCCACCCAACCATCCTCCCGGGCGATGAGCGCCGCTTCCATCGGACAGCGACGATAGCGCGGCCCTGCTGCGGCCATCACCCTTGACCGCGCAGCTGTACGTACAACGCCAGTAGCGCCAGGTGCCCGATGTAATAGCCATAGAACGTCCAGCGCCACCTCGGCAGCCGCCAACGCACGCGCGCCACCGCCAGCACCACGGGAATGGTCAGCAGCGCCCAACCATTGTGGTTGGCCCAGCACACTGCAGCAAACCCGATCAGCAGCAGCCACCACGCACCATGGCGGAACGCCAGCCACCCGAGCAGCACGAAGCCGACGCCCGCCCATTGGTAGTCCACCAGCATCGGCGCCATGCCCGCCGCCAGCAGCAACAGCAGCGGCCGATTGTTCGCCAGCGCATGCACCGCCGCTGCCGCCAAGGCGAAGGTGAGCAGGATGTTGAGCGGCAGCCAGGAACCGAAGGCCAGTGCATGCAACGGCTGCGCGATCACGCCCCATGCGACCAGGCGACGGATCGACTTGCGCAGGTCCGCGCCCGGCTGGGCGAGGTTGCAGGCCATCACCAGCGCGAACAGCGGGAACGCGATGCGGCCCAGTTCGCTTACGACCGGCAGGTAGCCGCCGTAGACCACTTTTGCCACGTGGTCGCCGGTCATGGTCAGCAGCGCGATCCACTTCAGCAGCTCGCGTGCGCCACTGCTGAGGCTGGGATCGGGCGTGGACATCCCTGTCGTGGTCGATTGCATCGCGGCAGCTTATGCGCATCGGCCAGCCCATTTCCAGCACCGCGAAAGCATGTGCCACTGCAGGCATCGGGCTGCGGCGCTATGCTGGCCGCCCCTGTTTGTGAGCGCCCCCATGCGTACCCTTTACCCCGCCATCGAGCCCTACCGCGAGTTCACCCTGAAGGTGAGCGATCTGCACACGCTGCACATCGAAGAGTGCGGCACGCCCGAGGGCATCCCGGTGGTGTACCTGCATGGCGGCCCCGGCGCCGGTATCTCGCCCACCCATCGCCGCTTCTTCGACCCGGCGCGTTACCGCATCGTGTTGATCGACCAGCGCGGCAGCGGCCGCTCCACGCCGTTCGGCGAACTGCGCGACAACACCACGCAGGACCTGGTGGCCGACATCGAGAAGGTGCGCGAGCACCTGGGTATCGAGCGCTGGCTGGTCTATGGCGGCTCCTGGGGCTCAACCCTGTCGCTGGCCTACGCGCAGGCACATCCCGAACGCGCCACCGGCCTGATCGTGCGCGGCGTTTTCCTCGGTCGTGAGGTCGAGAACCGCTGGTTCGCCGAGGCCAACGGCGGTGCGCGCTGGATTTTCCCAGAGCGCTGGGACCGCTATGAGGCCTACATCCCGGAGGCCGAGCGTGGCGACATGATCGCAGCCTACTGGGCGCGCATGGACGGCCCGGATGAGGCGACCCGCATCGAAGCTGCGCAGGCCTGGCTGGGCTGGGAAGACAATGCGGCGACCCTGCAGCACGATGTGGATGCTGTTTCCACGGATGACCCGCTGGACACGCTCGCCAAGGCCCGCATCGAAGCGCACTACTTCCGCAACGGTATCTTCCTGGAGCCAGACCAGCTGCTGCGCGACATCGACCGCATCCGCCACCTGCCCGGCGTGATCGTGCAGGGCCGCTACGACATCATCTGCCCGCCGCGCAGCGCCTGGGACCTGGCCAAGGCCTGGCCGGAAGCCAGGCTGGAGATGGTGACCTCCGGCCACAGTGCGAATGAGCCGGCGACAGTGGACGCGCTGGTGCGGGCCACGGATGCGTTTGCGGAAGGGTTCTGAAACATGAGGTAGTGCCGGCCGCTGGCCGGCATACCGTCGCTAGTGGACAGGGCGGCCTCTCCGCCGCCCTGCTCCGCCATTCCTTACCAGGCCACCCTGATGCCGACCTGCCCAATGATGTTCCGATAGTTCTGGTCGGCGCGCTGCAGGCTTACTCCACCCCAGGCACCTACGCGTTCCCCCAGCTCCAGTTCGGCGCCGCCCTGCACTTCAACGCGATCGCGCGGCATGCCGACCGCAAGGGTCTGACCGTTGAAATCCAGCGCATTGGTCGCTGGGCCGCGCAACCAGTTCACGCCCAGATAGGGCTGCACGCGGTTGCCCAGTGCCATCGAGTGACCGAACACGCGCGCACCGATGCGCCCAGCCACCCCCCCCGCCTTGGCATTGCCCACCGTCGTCCCGTTTCGTTCCACATGCTGCCCTGCGTGGAACCGGCTGTAGATGAGCTGCACCTGCGGCTGTACGAACAGCGTCGCCGATGCCCCTCGCCAGACCGGAGCAATGTAGCCGCCCTCCAAGGCACCGATGATCGCCCGCGAATCATAGGACTCGCGATGCAGCCCCATACCCTGCACGCGGTTCTTGAACCGCCCATGCTGCAGGCTGCCATCTGCGTAGAAGCCCTGATCCCCTCCCGCGTCCTGCTGCCACGTGCCGTACACGCCGATCGCACTGCCACGTACCTGTCCCTTCGCGCTGTATCCGGTCCGCTCCGATACAACGGTGCTGTTGGCATTACCAACGCCGAGCATCACGCCGTAGATCGCATTGCCAGCGCGCAGCAGGTCGCTGCCGACCTGCAGCACCGACGATCCACCGTCCACCAACAACTGACCCCCCAATGCATCAAAGTCGGCCTGCTGGCTGTCAAGCCGTGCCCAGACCGTGCGGTCGTCCTCGGCCCGCATGCCGCCACGGCGCTCGGCCAGGCGGTGAACGAACATGTTCAGCGCGGCCTGCTGGTTGGCAAGATACGCGCCCGCTTCCGATCGCAGCAGCGGCCCTGGGCGGCCAATCGGGTCACCCGGTGTCCAGGGCCCGGTCGGGTCATTGGGGTCCTGCGGGTCGCCGGGCGCGCCTGGAATCCCGGGGCCGCCAGGATTCCCCGGGGCTGTCGGTTCGCCCGGATCCATCGGATCGACCGGGCACCCCGGTACCGTGGGATCAGACTCACACGGGTCCACAGGAGGCGCAGGAATCTCCGAACGAAGGTACCAGTTGCCTTCTCCGCCCGGCACGCCGCCTTTGTGCAGGAAGTACTCATACAGGCCGGCAACCACACGCCCATTCAACGTGAAATCCGCAAGGGATGCTCCATCGATCTGGAACAACGGGATGCCGGTGATGGTCTCCGCACCCAACCCGCCGATATTGTCCACCGAGACCCTGCCATCGCCAAACGCATCACCCTGCACGTGAATACGACCGATCCGTGAGTCGTCGCCGTCGAGCGCGCCTGAAAAATGGAAGACAGCGTTGCTGGCGTGCAGATCGCTGGTCACGCTGAGTACCGTGTTCTCCGCATGCGCAGGGGTCATGAGAGCAACAAGACCGTCCCTTACCTGCAGTTCGCCCACTGCTGACCCGCGGCCCATCACCCACCAGCTGTCCGTCAGCGACACACTTTCAAGCAGCGTGGAGGCGCCGGTCCACACCGAATTGCCGGTGAGCGATACGTGAACTTTCGCTGTCGAAACCCGCCCGGCCTCAAGGTCCTCACGGGTATGCACAATGTCGCCTTCCAGATAGGAACCTGCCAGATCAAGAGCAAATCGCCCGGACACGGCAGCATCGAGCGAGACGGCGATGTTGTTCAACCCGGCAATGCGAGAACCTCTGGCCAATGCAAGGCGGGAATCAGCGCCACCACGTACACGCACTCCCCCGCGCCCAGCCAACGAGCTTTCAATGAGGGCGCCGTCAAGCGCGAGGCTTCCCGCGTCGTCGACCACAGCCCCCCAGGCGTCCAAACCGTTGGCAATGACCTGGCTGTTCCACAGATTGACCTTCCCTACCCCTTCGATCACCAGCCCGTGCGCCTGCTCGCCAGCAGTTTCGATGCGGGTACCGTCATTGACGTTGACCAGGCTGGAGACCACCTTCATGCCAATCGCGTGATCCCCCCCGGTGGTGATCAGGACGCGTTCCACCGTACCCGATCCAACCCCCTGTTTGAGGATTCCGTGCGCGGCCTCACCCAGGGTTTTGATGGTGCTGTCCCGTATCAGCATCTGGCCATGCTCTACTTCCATCCCAGCAGAACCATCTCCCTCGGTCTGGATGTCCAGGTAGCTGGCCTCGGTAAGCGTGCCGTCATTGATATGGATGCCTGCAGCGTTGAGACCCGTGGTGCGCACGGACATGCGCTTGCCTTCCGCCCCAAGCATCGAGACGTGACTCATTCCCTCCAGGAACACGCCTGCCGCGCCATCGCCCGACGTCGATAGTTCGAGCTCCCCTGTTGCGATGATCTGACCACGATTGCGCGCATGGAAGGCGTGCTCATTGTCCAGGGTCGTTTCGTATGCCGTGGCGGTTGGCGTTTCCACGGTGCCATCGGCGATCAGCTGGCCCGCGATGGCCGGACCTGCTGCGAAGAGCGCGCTGGCCACGGAAATGGCCAACAAGGTGCGATGCGGAGATGTGGACATTCGTCTGATGGTTGATGAGGTAGCCCGCATCGTCGTCGCGACTGCGGCATGCTTCCATCAGACCGGTTCGAAACATGAAGGTGATGGCTGATGCGCGGGTGCGTGCCATGGCCGCGTTCGCCGACCAGTGGGCTGACCGGCATTGAATCGCCAGCGGATACATCCTGCGGCTGACGCATAGGAATCGCTTCAAACCTGTAGGACAAGTCCGACTTTTGCAACTTCTTGTATTTCGGGGTTGTGATGAAGCCGTGAGAATTCCCGCTTGCCATCCCCCTCCGGGCTCGCCATGCATCGTCTTCTGTCCTTGATTCTGTCGGTCATCCTGTGTGGTAGCGCGCACGCATCCACCCCGCAGATCAACGTCGGCGTACTGTTCGACTACCTGCAACCCACGCGCAGCAATCTGCTCAAGCGCATCCGCAACACCGGTGACGCCACGGCCTACGTACGGGTTGAAGTTACCCAGATGCACTTCGATGCGGAGGGCAAGGCCAGCGAAACACCAGTGGATACCGCCGCGCTGGTCCGTAATGCACCGGACACGCAAGGCGTCATCGCCAGTCCCAGCCGCCTGATCATCGCAGGCAATGGGCAGCAGGCCACACGCCTGGTGTATCGCGGTGCGCGTGACCAGGAGCGCTACTACCGGCTGCGCTTCATCCCGGTGGCGCCGACAGCCGAGGAATTCTCGCTCAGCGAAGACCAGGCCCGGGAGGCAGTGGAGCTCACCTCTGCCATCCGCGTATTCACCGGTTACGGCACGATCTTCTTCGTCGCGCCGGAGAACCCGCACTACGACACGCTCATTGAGCAACAGCAGGTGCGCAATCGCGGCAACGCCACCGTGGTGCTGGACAACCTGCGCCAGTGCGAGCGCGACCGTCCTGATACCTGCACGCCGGGAATCATCGCCCATGTGCGTCCCGGCAACAGCTATGCGCTGCAGGCCGCCGAGCACCAGTTCCTGCGTTTCGAGCTTCGCGAGGGCGACAGCCAACGCAGCATCGACTCGCGCCGCTAGGCAACGGCCCTATCCATGGATCTATCCCGAACGGGCCTGCCGGGCGCCCGCCGGGATTGCTTTGCCCTTGCCTGGCACCTTGATTTCCACCCTTGAACCTGGAGTGCATCCATGTCCCTGAAGACCACCTTACTGGCAGCGGCCACCGCCCTGCTGATCACCCCGGCCGTTGCCCTGGCCGCCACCGAGACCAAGTCGATCACCATCAATGTCACCGCCGACGTGCCGAACAGCGCCGGCCTGCAGGTGTCCACCCCGGACGGCTGGGAAGGCCTGCCGCAGAACCTGCCGTGGGATACGGCCCGCCAGACCCTGAGCGAACTGACGGGCCGCGTCATCAATGTCAAGTCGCCGGCTGCGGTCAGTGCCTATCTGACGGCGCCGGCGCAGATGGCATCGGCGGCGCATGTGGTGAATCTCGACGTGAAGATCGACAACGTCGTTGTGCCGGCCACCTCGGCGGCGAAGATCGAAGTGGCCAACGCCGCACAGGCCGCAGCGGGCAAGTCGCTGGCGTTTGCCATCTCTCCGACCGTGCCGGCCGATGGTTATAAGCAGGGCAGCTACGGCGGCCAGTTCCACATGATCTTCGAAAGCGACATTCCGTAAGCCGCGTTCTGCCTGTGGCGCCACGCGCGCCGCAGGCAGGCCGGAATCGCCTCCATGCGCTCCTTACGATCTCCTACCCGCCTGCCGCTGGCGCAGTTGGCCGCCGCTATCGGTGCCGCTGTCTTTGCTGCATCCAGCCAGGCAGCCGGTCTCACCCTGGATGACCTGCCCAGCCTGCTGGAGCAGCGCGAGCGTATGCCCGCCGAGTTCCGCGCGCACCTGTTCGGCAATCCGCTCACCGTGCGCGTGGAGCTGGACGGACGCTACCTGGGTGATGCCGAGGTGCTGCTGCGCGAAGACAATCGCGTGCAACTGGTCGGCTTCGGTGAAAGCCACGACAGCCCCTGGCCGCAGACCGAACGCACGCGCTGGGCCGAGGCACTGGCCGAGCCGATGGCGCTGGGAGTGTGCAGCAAGCAGTGCCGCGGCCTGGCCGCGCTGCACTACAGCCTGTCAAGCTCATTGCTCAGCCTGCGGACCCCAAGCGGAGCGCACAAGGAAGAGCGCCACGTCGCGTTGCCCGATGCGGGCAGCCATGGCCTGATCGTGCGCAACAGCCTGGCCATGCATGGCGGCCAGGATCAGCAGGCCACGGCACGCTACAGTGCCGAACTGCGCGGCAGTGTCGGCCGTTGGAGCACGGTCGGCAGCTACCAGTACTACGCCCAGCCGGGCAGTCGCGAGCACTATCTCAGCGCGCTATATGCACAGCGCGAACTGGGCGATCACTTCGTGCGTGCCGGCTACTTCCTGCCCACCTTCGAGGGCATCATCCGCCAGCCGCGTGCACCCGGCACGCAGAACGATACCGCGCTGGGCTTCATGCTCGGCTCGTCGGACGTGCTGCTGGCTGACACCCGCAGCCCCAGTGTGTACCCGGTCTATGTCACTGCCAGCCGCGAGGGCGTGGTGGAGATCCTGCGTGACGGCAACCTGCTGTCCACGCAGGCGGTCACGCCCGGCATCCAGGAGATCGACACGCGGCGGCTGCCGGGTGGCATCTACGATGTGGAACTGCGCGTCATCGAAGACGGCCGCGAAGCCTCGCGCGAAACCGCATCAATCCACAAACCCAGCCGCTGGAGGGACCCCTCCCGGCGTTGGCGCTACAGCGTGTTTGCCGGCCAGCAGCGTGGCCTGCTCGACAGTGGCAGCCCAAGCCAGGGGGGCAAGGTCGCGGCCGGCGCGGTGGTCAATTACCTGCTGCACCCACGTGCCGTGGCCGGTGCCACGGTGCAGCAGATCGGTACGCGCCACGCGGCAGGCCTGTCGATGGACTGGCAGGCCAGTGACAGCTTCAGCACCTACACCATTATCTATACATCCAGTGATGCCGGGCGCGGCATTGACCTGCAGGGCCTGTACCGGTATCGCGCAGGTTCGGTGGTGGCCAACCACGCCCGCAGCTGGACCGAGCAACGTCACCGCGTGCTGCCAGGCAACGGTTCGGCGCCGCGCTGGGAAACCCGCGGCGGCTGGCAGGACACCACTGCCGTCTCGATTACCCATCGTTTCAGCCACCGCGACAACGCCAGCCTGCGGTTGGCGCGCAGCACGGGCTTTACCAAGGGCACTGGCATTGATGTGTCTTACGGTCGTCGCGAGACCCTGTTCGGCAAGCATGATGTGAACTGGCGTGTTTCCGCCTACGACCGCCCCGGCAGCCGTTTCACCCATTACCGAAGGCAACGCGGCATCGACCTGACCGTCAGCGTGTCGCTGGGCAGCGAGCGCCGCAGCTACAGCGGCAGCCTGGGCAGTCGTACTGGCGAGGCCGGGCAGCGCGATACCTATGTCAGCGCGGCAGCGACGCAACGCGTCGATGGCAAGCTGCTGCAGAGTGTGAATGGCATGATCAGTGCCGAGCGAAGCGGCGTCGGCGGCGGCGTGGGTGCCTACCTGCAGGGTTCACTGTTGGAGGGTGACGTGCAGCTGTACCGCAGCACGGCTTCGAGGCACGTCAGTGGCACTGCCAATCTGGACAGTACGCTGGTGGTGGGTGGCGGCCATGCTGCGGTCATCGGCCAAGGCCGCAGCGGCAGCGTGGATACCGGCATCATCGTCGAGGTGCGCAGTGACTACCCTGGAGTAGCGCTGCGCGCAGACGACAGCCAGGGCGGCGGCGTACAGCTGAAGCCGGGACGCAACTTCGTACCCGTAACGGCCTATCGGGCAGGGCACGTGCAGTTCGATTTCCAGGGCCGGCACGCACCGGCTGCCACCCTGCAGCCGTCCGCCGTCAGCTACCACCTCAACAAAGGGGGCGTGATGCACGCCACCGTTGATGTGCTGCGCACCTTCACCGTGATGGGCCAGGTGCTCGATGCCGACGGCAATGGCGTGCGCGGTGTTCAGGTGATCAATCACGCTGGCCGCAGCGTCAGTCAGGAGGAGGGGTTCTTCACGCTGGAGCTGAGTGCACGTGCGCCGGTGCTGGAGCTGCGGTACCCCAACCAGATCAGCTGCGTACTGAGGATGGAGGAGGGCCGCTATCCGCGCGAGGGGGACGTGCTGATGGTGGGGGGAATCGGTTGCCCGTCACCACTTGCGAAGACAGGAGGAAGGTGACATGGGATTGGAACAATGGCGAGCCTCTGCACTTGCTGCCGTGCTTGCCGGGTTTGGATTCGGTGCAAGCACCGATGCAGGTGCTGCTGAAGTACTGGTAACGGCGGAGTTTTCACCTTCCGCGCTGGAGCCAGGGAGGATGGTCTTCCGAAACACGTCCCCACCCGGGGTGTACTGCTCCTGGCGGCCTGCGTTCTGCTCGGCAGATGGATCGTACTCCATCGATGTGCCACTGCGCTGGAGCAAAGTCTACGTTCGCGACGATGATGTGAGGAAGAGGTTCTACGTCGGATTGCCCGGCGCAAGAACCGTAGTGCTGCGCAATACGACCACAGGGGCCGAGGCCGAGGCACTCCTGACCATTGCGACGGTAAGTGGTCACCTGACTCCAGGGACTGTAGCCAACCCAGTATTCACTGCAGCTGTTAGAGGTGGGTGCCGATATGTGCACACAGCAGGTAATTCGGCATATGTACGGTTTGGTTGGACTGTGACCAACCCTCAGGCACCGATACCCTGCAATTCGCAGGGAGATGGTGCTTCGCCGATGCCCGCCACCTATTCAATGACTTGGTTCGGGCTCGGGTTGCTTATCACCACGCCTTCGCCACTTGCCCTGAACGATGGCATCTACGAAGGGGAGACAACATACAGTACGGGGGGCGAGGGTAGCGATATCGACTTCGGCGATGATGTGACGACTGAGCCCATTACATTGAAACTTCGATTCACCGTTGCGCATCAGTTCCACGTGCTGTTTCCAGTAGAGAATCCTCAAGTGCAGCTGGTGCCGCCACAGGGTTGGGCTCAATGGATCGATCATGGCACTTCACCAGGGAGATTGCGCGACGAGCTGCCCTTCCATCTGACCGCATCGATGGACCTCAGCATGAAGCTTCGCTGTGAGCATGAGCTGGGCGACCGCTGTGGAATCCGCAATAGCCGTGATGGTGCAGTCGTCCCTGTAGACGTGGATGTCACGATCCCTGGCATGAGGAACCTGCGTGATGGCCGCCCGGCGCAGGATACGGCATTGCTGCCGGATGAATCGCGGGCGCCGCGCTTCACGCCGGATGGCTACCTGATTCAACGGCGTTCGACGCTGCGCTTCACGGTTGGCCGCGAAGCGGTGACGGAGATGTTGAAGTCGCCCGGCTCGCATTGGCAGGGCAACATGACGGTGGTGTTTGATGCCAATCCGTGACAACGCACCCGGCGCGGGGCCTGCGCGGGCCTGGTGCCCCTCTTACCGGTGGGTTCCGGCGCCCTGCTGTCGCCTGCCTGACAATTTCGTCAGTTGGCGCAGCGGCAGGGGCCCGTGAACGGTGCCCCACCCGCCCGCAGGATCACCTGCATTCTTCGCACCTCCCTTACAGACCGGTGCCGATGATCCGGCCATGGGCGCCACGGTGGCGAACCCAATCCTCTTCAGGAGCACGCCATGACCGGTTTCCGCTACCTTCCCGCCGCCCTCGTCGTTGTCGCCGGCCTGCTGCTGGGGGCCTGCTCCAAGCCGCAGGAGGCCAGCAAGGCCACTGCCGCCGAGGACGTGACCGAAGTGAAGCTGATTCCGTCCTACGAGTCGCTGGACAAGGACAAGGACGGCATCGTCACCCTGGCCGAAGTGGATGCTGTGGCACCCGACTGGGCCGAGCGCCTGCACGCCTGCGATACCGATCGCGACAAGAAACTGAGCCCCGGCGAGTACGACGTGTGCAAGCAGACCAGCACCGCGCATTGATCCCGTGATGCGCCATCGATTGGCGCGACGCACGCCCGGCTATACCAAGGTATAGCCGGGCTAACCCACGGGCCTCTAGGCCTGCCCCATTCAGGGGCGGACAATAGCGCCATTGGCCAGGGCAACCCTGGCTGGCCCCCTCCCCTCATGGAGACGCAGATGGACCCCGACCCTGCCGGGCGCACCGCGCCCCGGATGCCCGCTTGTTGCCTGTTCCTGGCGCCTGCCCGCCGGTCCCTGCCTGCCTGAGTGACGGGGGATCGCCAGGTGCCGCCTGCCTGGAGATCGCCCCCATGTCCTACAAGATCCTCTACATCACCCTGCGCCGCCTGATCGGCGAGCGCGATGTTGCCGCGCTGCGCAGCCAGCTGCTGCAGCATGGCCCGATCACGTTTGCCCGTTCGCTGTCGCTCGGCTCGCCACGCGTAGTGGCCGACGCGCTGTCGCTGCTGCCGATCAGCGAGCGCATCAATGTGCTGCGCCACCTGCCCTACCCGCTGCGCGATGCGATGAAGCCGCTGTGCATCGGTGGCAGCCAGCGCCTGCACATGCAGCCGTGGTCGCCCGCGGTGCTGGCGATGCGCCACGCCTGACCTGTTCCATCCGTTCCGTTCGTGTTCCGGCCGCGGCCGGCTCTGACATTCGAGGAGAGTCCCATGAGCCTGCTCAACGCCTGGTTCAACGCCTTCCTGCGCAGCCGTCGCGCAGGCAACCTGTTCCGCCGCCGTGCGATGCCCGAGGCCGGGTTCGGCCGGGGTAGCGCCGAAGCAGCGCCGTTCGCGCTCACCACCGGCTTGGTCACCCTCGCCCAGCAGGAGGAAGCCGAACTGCTGACCACACTGGAGTCGCATGCCGATGGCCTCAGCCCGCATGAGGCCGAGGAGCGGCTGGCTACGCTCGGCCCCAACGAGGTGGATCACGAAAAGCCGCTGCCGTGGTGGCGCCACCTGTGGCAGTGCTACCGCAATCCGTTCAACCTGCTGCTGACCGTACTGGCGGCGGTGTCCTGGCTGACCGAGGACATCAAGGCCACGATCGTGATCGGCGCGATGGTGCTGCTGTCCACGCTGATCCGCTTCGTGCAGGAAGGCCGCTCCAACCGTGCCGCCGAGCGGCTGAAGGCACTGGTCGGCAACACCGCACGCGTGCTGCGCCGCAATCCGGGTACCGAGGCCGCCGATGTGGCCGACCAGTACTTCGGTGCGCACCTGCACAGCCGTCGCCCGGCCCGCCTGCTGGACCTGCCGATCCGCGAGCTGGTGCCCGGTGACCACATCGTGCTGTCGGCCGGCGACATGATTCCGGCCGATTGCCGCGTGCTGACCGCCAAGGATCTGTTCGTGGCACAGGCGGCGATGACCGGCGAGTCGCTGCCGGTGGAGAAGTTCGCGCACCCGGGCGACGGCCTGGCCGGCCTGCTGGAGCAGCACAACCTGCTGTTCATGGGCACCAACGTGGTGTCCGGCACTGCGACCGCCGTGGTGCTGGCCACCGGCAACCGCACCTACTTCGGCACCCTGGCCCAGCGCAGCACCGCCACCGACCGTGCGCCCACCGCGTTCCAGGCCGGCGTCAACAGTGTCAGCTGGCTGCTGATCCGCTTCGCGCTGGTGATGGTGCCGTTCGTGCTGCTGATCAACGGCTGGACCAAGGGCGACTGGACCGAGGCGTTCCTGTTCGCGCTGTCGGTGGCGGTAGGCCTGACCCCGGAAATGCTGCCGATGATCGTCACCTCCACCCTGGCCAAGGGCGCGGTGCTGCTGTCGCGGCGCAAGGTGATCGTCAAGCGCCTGGATGCGATCCAGAACTTCGGCGCAATGGAGGTGTTGTGCACCGACAAGACCGGCACCCTCACCCAGGACAAGATCGCCCTCGAGCGGCATACCGATGTGTTCGGCCACGATTCCGAGGACGTGCTGAAGTTCGCCTACCTCAACAGCCATTTCCAGACCGGGCTGATCAACCTGCTCGACCGTGCGGTGCTGGAGCACGTGGAGCTGCAGAGCTCGCTGCGGCTGTCGCAGGACTACCACAAGGTGGATGAGATCCCGTTCGACTTCGAGCGCCGCCGCATGTCGGTGGTGGTGTCCGAACGCGAGGACCACCATGAGCTGATCTGCAAGGGTGCGGTTGAGGAGATGCTGGCGGTATGTAGCACCGTGCGCGAGAACGGCGAGGACAAGCCGTTGGATGAGCAGCGGCTGGCGCGCGTGCGGCAGACCACGGAGGAACTGAACGAACAGGGCCTTCGCGTGGTGGCAGTGGCGATGAAGGAAACTGCTGCCAGCCAGACCGTGTATTCGCAGGCTGACGAGTGCGGCCTGACCCTGGTCGGCTACGTGGCCTTCCTCGACCCGCCGAAGGAATCGGCTGCACAGGCGCTGCAGGCGCTGGCCGCGCATGGCGTAGAGGTGAAGGTATTCACCGGCGACAACGAGCTGGTGACCGCCCGCGTCTGTGCCCAGGTCGGGCTGGAGGCGGACACCATCCTGACCGGCCCGCAGATCGAGCGCATGGATGACGGCGCGCTGTCGCGGGCGTTGCACCACCACCGTGTGTTTGCCCGATTGACACCACTACACAAGGAGCGCCTCGTACGCGAGCTACGCGCACAGGGCAAGGTGGTCGGTTTCCTCGGCGACGGCATCAACGATGCACCGGCGCTGCGCGCGGCCGACATCGGCATCAGCGTGGACAGCGCGGTGGACATCGCCAAGGAGGCCGCCGACATCATCCTGCTGGAAAAGAACCTGATGGTGCTGGAGGAAGGTGTCATCCAGGGCCGGCGCACGTTCAACAACATGCTGAAGTACATCCGCATGACCGCCAGCTCCAACTTCGGCAACGTTTTCTCGGTACTGGTGGCCTCGGCCTTCCTGCCGTTCCTGCCGATGCTGCCACTGCAGCTGCTGGTACAGAACCTGCTGTACGACATCTCGCAGATCGCCATTCCGTTCGACAACGTGGACGAGGAGCTGGTGCGCAGGCCGCTGAAGTGGAACCCGGCGGACATCGGCCGCTTCATGGTGTTCTTCGGGCCGATCAGCTCGATCTTCGACCTGACCTGCTTCGCCTTGATGTGGTACGTGTTCGATGCACGCACGCCGGCCGACCAGGGCCTGTTCCAGTCCGGCTGGTTCGTGGTGGGCCTGCTGACCCAGACCCTGATCGTGCATATGATCCGTACACCAAAGGTGCCGTTCCTGCAGAGCATCGCCGCGCCGCCGCTGCTGGTGATGACCGGCCTGATCATGGCCATTGGCGTGGCCCTGGCGATGAGCCCGCTGGCTGGTTACTTCAAGCTGCAGGCCCTGCCGACCGGCTACTGGCCGTTCCTGGTGGCGATCCTGTTCGGCTACGCGGTGCTGACGACCTTGCTGAAGAAGATCTACATCCGTCGTTACGGCTGGCAGTAAGCGCCCGCCGTCTGGTCCAGGGAGAAACACAATGGACATCAATCCGAACCTGCCGGCGTTCAACGCCGGCGCAACCCTGAGCTCGCTGATCAGCCTGTCGGTGGCGTTCGTGCTGGGCACGGCCATCGGCCTGGAACGGCAGCTGCGCCAACGCACCGCCGGACTGCGCACCAATACGCTGGTGGCAGTGGGTGCGGCGGTGTTCGTCGACCTGGCCGTACGCTTCCATGACCTGTATGGCGGCCCGCCCTCACCGCTGCATGTGGTTGCGTATGTGATCTCCGGCGTCGGCTTCCTCGGTGCCGGCGCGATCATGAAGGACGGCGCCCAGGTGTCCGGTCTGAACACCGCCGCCACCCTGTGGGGATCGGCGGCGGTGGGAGCCTGTGCCGGTATCAAGCTGCTGCCGGAAGCGGTGCTGGCCGCCATCTTCGTGCTGGCAGCCAACACCCTGCTGCGGCCGGTGGTGAACCGCATCCAGCGGCAGCCGCTGCCGGAAGCATTCAGCGAGGCGACCTATGCGATCAACGTGGTCTGCCAGCGCGAGCAGCAGGCCGAGGTGCTGGATCAGCTGTTGCTGCTGCTGGAACAGGCCCACTACCCGGTACGCGCGGTGGACCAGCGCCCGTTCGGCGAGCGCGATGTGGAGATCGAAGCGGTGTTGTATGCCACCACGGTGGATGCCGGTGAACTGGATGCGGTGCTGGCCACGCTGGCGACCACGCCCGGGGTGTTGCAGGGGTTCTGGAACGCCAGCCTGGAGGAGTAGTGCCGGCCGCTGGCCGGCAACATCGTGCACCGCTTGGTAGGTGCCGACCTTGGTCGGCACAGAACCCTCAGATGCCACCACTGCTGCCAGAGCCTGCCGACCAAGGTCGGCATCTACCAACAGCCCGCATGCACCACATTGGTAGGTGCCGACCTGGGTCGGCACAGACCTGGGTAGTGCCGGCCGCTGGCCGGCAACCTCATGAACTCCGGGACGATCCTGCAGCTGCCGGCCAGCGGCCGGCACTACCAGGCATCGCTTTGGTGGGTGCCGACAGCACAGGAGCACGCCAAGCACGGTCGGCACCTGCCAGAGGCGGCTTTGCTATCCTTTCCCCCCACGCCCGGGAGCCGCCCCGATGCCATCGCTGTCGCCCCGCCGCCCTCTGGTGCTGCTGGCCCTGATCGTCGTGATGGCGGCGATCTTCCTGATCGATACCGTCACCGACTACGCCGTGGCGGCGGCCTGCTTCTACGCAGCGGTCATCCTCGCGGCATCGCGCGTACTCGCCGCGCGCGGGCTGATCAGCCTGGCCATTGCCTGCATCGCACTCACCGCCCTGAGCTTCTTCCTCACCCGCTTCGGTACCTACCGCATCGGCCTGGTCAACTCGGTGATCGGCATGCTGGTGATCGGCATCACCACCTACCTGGCGTTGAAGATGGAAGCGGCCAAGGCCGCGATGCAGGAAGCACAGGGCCGCCTGCTGCGAGTGGCGCGCGCGTCGACCGTGGGCGAGCTGACCACCTCCATCGCCCATGAAGTGAACCAGCCGCTGGCGGCCATCGCCAGCAGCGCCGAGGCCTGCCAACGCTGGCTGGCGCAGGACCCACCGAACGTGGACAAGGCGCGGCAGACCGTGGCCCGCATCCTGGCCGATGCGCATCGCGCCGGTGACGTGATCGCCCGTATCCGTGGCCTGACCCAGGGTGCCGCACCGGAACGGCGCGCCTTCGATCTGAACCAGGCCGTGGAGGAAATGCTGGCGCTGTCGCGCAGTGAACTGGACCAGCACGGCGTGGCCGTGGCCCTGCTGCTGGACGCCGATCTGCCACTGGTGCAGGCCGACCGCGTGCAGGTGCAGCAGGTGATCGGCAACCTGATCCTCAATGCGGTGGACGCGATGGAAGCGGTGCCGGCTGCTGATCGTCGCCTGTCGCTGCTGACCCGGCGTGACGGCCAGCGGGTCAGCCTCAGCGTACGCGACCGTGGTGTCGGCCTGCCCGCCGATCATCCCGAGCGTGTGTTCGATGCGTTCTGGACCACCAAATCACACGGACTCGGGCTGGGATTGAGCCTGAGCAGGTCGATGATCGAGGCCAACGAAGGCAGGATCCGAGCCGAGCGCCCCAGCGGCGGAGGTGCCTGCTTTGTGTTTGACCTGCCCGTTGCCACGGAACGCCCTCATGCGTAAGCCCGCTGCACCCGCCGCCGATCCGGCACCCATCGTCTACGTGATCGACGACGATCCGTCGGTGCGCGCCGCGCTGGAAGACCTGCTCGCCTCGATGGGCCTGCAGGTACGGGCCTTCGCCTCCACCCAGGCGTTCCTCGAACACGAACTGGAAGATGCACCGGCCTGCCTGGTGCTGGACGTGCGCATGCCCGGTCAGAGCGGGCTGGAGTTCCATCGCACGATGGGCAGCCACGGCCTGCAGTTGCCGGTGGTGTTCATTACCGGCCACGGCGACATCGCGATGGGTGTCAATGCGATCAAGGACGGCGCCATCGAGTTCCTGACCAAGCCGTTCCGTGACCAGGAACTGCTGGATGCGATCCACAAGGGCATCGAGATCGACCGCCAGCGCCGCCGTGACGGCGAGGCGCTGGACGCCCTGCAGCAGCGCTGGAACACCCTCAACGCCGGCGAGCGCGAGGTGGTCGACGGTGTGGTGCGCGGCCGCCTCAACAAGCAGATCGCCGGCGACCTCGGGGTCAGCGAGATCACAGTGAAGGTGCGCCGCGCGCAGGTGATGCGCAAGATGGGCGCGCGTACGCTGGTCGACCTGGTACGCATGTACGACCGCCTGCAGGCAGGTTCCCCATGAGCGTGCATGTCGCACTGCTGCGAGCAGTCAATGTCGGAGGTACCGGCAAGCTGCCGATGGTTGAACTGGTGGCGATGTGCGAAGACGCCGGCTTCACCGACGTCCGCACCTATATCGCCAGCGGCAACGTGGTGTTCCGCAGCGGACTTGGCGAAGCCGGCGTGCGGAAAGCCCTTGGCCAACGGCTGCAGGCCTATGCCGGAAAACCGGTGGGTGTATTGGTGCGCTCCGCAGCCGAGATCGCAGCGGTTGCCGCCCGCAATCCGTTTCCGCATGCCGCCGGCAATCGCGTGGTCGCGCTGTTCGTGGATGAGGCACTGCCTACGGATCCCTTGGCCGGGGTGACCGGCCTGCGCGATGAGCAGCTGGCTCTGGGTACCCGCGAGATCTTCGTCCACAATGGCGACGGCATGGCCGACTCACGCCTGCGGATTCCCTATGCCCAGCAGGGCACCGCCCGCAACCTCAACACGGTCGGCAAGCTTGCGGCAATGGCCGCCGCACTCGGCCAGGTCACCGCAGACGGTAGAGGGCGGCGGTAGAGTCGACTGTCAGTCGACTATCGCGCGCAGCGCGGGATTTTCCGCAACCTTGTGGAAGAGCAGTCGACTAACAGTCGACTCTCCCCGGCACGGGCTGGATACCGGACAAGATCACGCCCGTTGCAGGCGGTGCTTCAATCGCGTATCCATCAACCCCACCGCCAGCAGCACCGCGCTGGTCAACCAGCCAGCGGCCAGCAGATGGGTCTGCGGCAACACCACGCCCAGCACGCCCAGCGCCACCGCACCGATCAGATGCGAGTACGGTGCGCGCCCGTATACCACGCGCTTGTACAGCGCGCTGCCCAGCAGGTAGATAAATGGCCCTGCAACCAGCACGGCCGCATACACCGGCGTCACCGCAGCGTGCGGGTGGTCCATGACCAGGTCATTGCCCACCGCCGTAGCGATGATCCCGGCGATCAGCAGCGCGTGCACATAGTGGAAGTTGGCCCCCATCCGGCCCGGGTCTTCGGCATGGCTGATGGCCTCGGTGGCGTCGCGGCTGGAGATGCCGAAGTACAGCCACCACATGGCGATCGTGCCGGCGAACGTTGCCAGCACCGCCGACACCACCGCCCCACTCCACTGTTCGACTTCGCTGAGCACGCCACCGGTGGCCAGCAACGTCTCGCCCAGTGCGACGATGACGAACAGCTGGCAGCGCTCGGCCAGGTGCCCGCCTTCGATGGTCCACTCACGGGTGTGCGAGCGGCCCAGCCCCGGGAACGCGAAGCCGAACATCGGTGAAACGTATTCGCACGCCACCGCCACCGCCCACAGCGCCAACCGCGTATTGCCCTCGGCTGCCGCACCTGCCAGCCAGAAGCAGGCCGACACGCTCACCCAGGCCAGCATGCGACGGAAGTTCGGTGCCAGTGGATGCGTGCGACCGACCTCCAGCAACACGAAGGCGGTGCGCCCGACCTGCATGGTGGCGTAGGCCCCGGCAAACACCCAGGCGCGGTCAGCGAACGCCTCGGGTATGGACGAGGACATCAACAAGGCCAGCAGCATGGTGGCGAACAGCAGTCCGCGGATGCGCGGCGCTTCCGGATCGAACCAGTTGCTGACCCAGCAGGCGTACTGCCAGCCCAGCCACACCGCAAACCACAGCACCAGGGTCTGCAGCACGCCGGCCAGATCCAGGTGATGCAGCAGATGGTGGCTGAGCTGGGTGACCGCGAACACGTAGACCAGGTCGAAGAACAGCTCTTCGTAGGTCACGCGCGCATGGTGGCCGTCGCGCTGGCGCAGGGCCGGCAATCGCAGTCGTGTACTCATGGCTTTCCTTCAGCGCGCCAGGCGCCAGTAGAGCAGACCGGCCAGCAGGGCCGGCACCGCGAACACCAGCAGCAGGATCGGCAGTTCTTCGCGCATCCCGTAGCCGGCCTTGCTGACGCCCACCCACAGGTTGGCCACCGTCACCAACAGCCAGGTGGCAATGAACGCGATCAGGGCCGTGGGCAGCTGTGAGGTGCCTACGCTCCACAGCCGTCCGAACAACAGGAACACTCCCAACAGCACAATGCCGCCCACCATCACCAGAAGCACATGCATGGTCCACCTCCTTGAGCCTGCAGGCAGGCTAGCCGTGGGCGATTCTGCGCTCCAGCCGATGATCGTGGATTCACTTTCCAGACGCGGCGAACAATCGCCCTGGCGATCGCGGCATGGCAAACGAGAACAGTTCCCATTAGTATTGCGTCATTACGCAGGGATGACCTCCCGGCACCCGCCTTTCACCCTTGCTGCCCGTCCGGATGTCCCAGCCGACACTTCCCCGCCCACCTGCGCTGCCGCTGGTGACCTCGCTGGTGCGCCACTACGAGGAACTGGTGGACTACCTGCATCGCCGGTTCCGCTCGCCCGGGCTGGCCCGCGAAGTGGTGCACGATATCTGTGTGCGCCTGCTGGAACGCCCGGCCGCGCATGACGCCCGCCAACCGATCGCGCTGCTGCGCAGGATCGCCCACGATGCGGCGGTCGACCGCTGCCGCGCCGAGGACCTGCGCCGGCACTGGGTAGAGCCCCGCGCCGAGCTTCCCGAAGGCGCCTGTGAGCGCCCCGGACCCGAGCGCCAGGCTCAGGGCCAGCAGGCGCTGCAGCGGCTGACCGCCAGCATCGAGCGCATGCCCTGCCGTCGGCAGCAGGTGTTCATCCTGCACAAGATCCACGAGCTGCCGCAGGCCGAGGTGGCGCAGCGGATGGGCATCGGCCTGAAGGCAGTGGAACGTCATCTGCGCCTGGCCATGGCCGACTGCCGGCTGCACGGTGCGCTGCGGTGAGCCCTGCATCACCCGATCCGGCACCGCCGTCGGCGCCCGCCGAACCGTCCGCCGAGGACATGCTCGACCAACACCGGGAGGCACTGAAGGAGCGTTTCCCGTTGCCAGGCCCGGAGCAGTTGCAGCGGCGGCGCGGCGGATCTGGCGCGAAACGGGTACTGCCGGTGCTGTTGCTGGCGGCTGCCGCGCTGCTGCTGGCCGACCCGGCCTGGCAGGTGCGTGACTACCAGACCGCCGTCGGCGAGCGCCGCGACATCGAGCTACCGGACGGCAGCCGCGTGCTGCTCGACGCGGGAACCCGCCTGCAGGTCCGTCGCCATCTGCGTTCGCGGCAGGTGCTGCTGGCGCAGGGCCATGCGCGCTTCGAGGTGCAGCATTCGGCATGGCGCCGCTTCCAGGTCGATGCCGGGCCGGTACAGGTACGCAACTACGGCACGGTGTTCGATGTTGACCGCCAGGGCGATCTCAGCGAGGTCACGCTGTGGCGCGGCGAGGTCGGTGTCAGCGTGGATGGCGGCGGCACCGAGCAGCGGCTGAAGCCGGGGCAGCGCCTGCTGGCCCAGCCGGGCTCGCTGTCTCCGCCGGAAGCCGTGGATCCGGACCGGGCCGACTGGACCACCGGCCGGCTGCAGTTCGACCGCATGCCACTGAGCGAGGTGCTGCGCATCCTGCAGCGCTATCACGACCGTCCGATCGTGCTGGACGACCCGGCACTGGGTCCGCTGCAGGTGTCGGGCGTGTTCGATGCCGATCGTGCCGAGACGGCGGTCGCGCTGCTGCCGGAGATCCTGCCGGTCCAAGTGCATACCGCCGCCGACGGCAGCCTGCATCTGCGCGCCCGCGATTGATTGCCACGCCGAGGGTGGGTTGCGCGCCGTCCCATCCGGCAAGTGCTTGAACCCTTCCGAAGGACCCCCGCATGACCCGCCCTGTTCCGCCCGCCGCGCTGCGCCGGCTGGCCCCCACCCTGCTCGCCGCCTGCCTGTGTGCGGCGCTGCCCGCCACCGCGCAGACCGCTGCGTCCGCACCTGTCGAACTGCACCTGCCGGCCGGCCCGCTGCAGGCTTCGCTCAACTCGCTGGCGCGCCAGAGTGGCATCCAGCTGCTGTTCGCTGCCGACAGCGTGAGCGGCCGCAACGCGCCCGCCCTCGACGGCCGCTACACCCCGCACGACGCCCTGCAGCGCCTGCTGGCCGGGCAAGGCCTGGCGATGCAGGAGCGCTCGCCGGGGGTGTTCGTGGTGAGTGCCGCGCCAGCATCGCCCAAGCCCCGCGCTCCGGCCCGGGCCGCGTCATCGGCAGCGTCCCCTGCCTCGACCACTTCGCTGGCCCGGGTCACGGTATCGGCCTCGACCGCGCGCATGCCGCAGGGTGAGACTGCGATGCCCAACACCATCACCGTGCTGACCCGCGAGGACATCGCGCAGCAGCTGGCGCTGGGCTCGGATGTCTCGCGCGTACTCTCGTCACAGATCCCGGCGTTTGCCCCGGCGCGCGAGAAGATGTCCAACTACGGCGAAACCATGCGTGGCCGCGGCATCCTGTACATGGTCGACGGCGTGCCGCAGTCGACGCCGCTGCGCGATGGCTCGCGTGATTCGCACACCATCGATCCGGCCATGATCGAACGCATCGAGGTCATCCACGGCGCCAACGCGCTGCAAGGCATCGGCGGTACCGGTGGCATCGTCAACATCATCACCCGCAGCGCGCCCAGCGAGCCCGGCGCCTTCCTGCTCGACACCAACGTCAGCTACAGCTCGGCCCTGCCCAACCGCCGTGATGACAACGGCCAGCGCGGCTCGGCACTGGTCGGCGTACGCGGCGAGCAGTTCGATCTGGTGGCCGGCCTGGCGTATGAGAAGCAGGGCCTGTACCACGACGGCGAGGGCCGATCGATCGGCACCAACGCGCAGGGCGAGCTGATGGACTCGACCTCATCGAACGTGTTTGCCAAGCTGGGCTGGAACATTGCCGAGGGCCATCGCCTGCAGCTGATGGCCAACCGCTACGAGCTGCGCGGGCTGGACAACTACCTGGCGGTGAACGGTGATTACCGCACCGGTCGCCCGACCATTTCGGTGCCCGGCGATACCCCGTTGGAGCCGCCGATGAACCGCTCGCGTTCGTTGACGCTGGACTACAGCGCCGCCGATCTGCTCGGTGGCCGCTTCCAGGCGCAGGCCTTCGCGGTGGACTTCGAAGGCCGCTATGGCGCCAGCCAGTGGGACCCGTGGGGCAACACCGGCGCCAACGCCGCCTGGGACCAGACCCAGAACGAATCGGACAAGCGCGGCTTCAAGCTGACCCAGAGCTGGGCCCGCATCGCCGACACCACGCTGGACGTGACCCTGGGCCTGGACGGCCTGCGCGACCGCACCCACCAGGTGCTGCTGGCCAGCGGCATGAACTGGGTGCCGCAGACCACCTACCAGAGCCTGTCGCCGCTGCTGCAGCTGCACTGGTGGCCGACCGACCACCTGATGCTGTCCGGCGGCCTGCGCTACGAAAAGGGCGAGCTGGAAGTAGGCGACTACACCACCCTGCCCCGCTACGGCGCACGCAAGGTGGCTGGCGGCAAGCCGACCATGAGCGAGACCCTGCCCAACTTCGGCGCGGTCTGGTACATCAATGACCGCCTCAACGCCTACGCCTCGTATTCGGAAGGCTACACCGTGGCCGACGTCGGCCGTGTGCTGCGTGCAATCAATCGCGACGGCCAACGCGTCGACAATCTCATCGACCTGTCACCGGTGGTGTCCGACAACCGCGAGATCGGCCTGGAGTACGACGATGGCTGCTTCAGCGGCGACATCGCCTACTACACGTCCGAATCCAAGCTCGGCTCGGTGCTGATCTACGATCCGGGCATCGATGCCTATGCGGTGCAGCGCCAGGCCACGCGCGTGGAGGGCTTCGAAAGCAACCTGCGCCTGCGCCTGAGCGACAGCCGGCTGGGCCTGGGCTACGCGCGCGCCAACGGCCGCTACGACGCCAACGTCGATGGGCGTCTCGACAGCGACCTGGCTGGCGTCAACATCGCGCCAAACCGGCTGACGGCATTCTGGGAACAGAACTGGACGCCGCAGCTGAGCACCCGCCTGCAGGCCAGCCACGCCTTCGACCGCGACTTCGACCTGCGTGGCGCGCGGGTGGCGGAGTTCAAGGGTTACACCACGGTGGACCTGGTCGCACGCTACACGCTGGACAAGCACGCCTTCACGCTGGGCGTGCAGAACCTGGCGAACAAGCAGTACATCAGCTACTACTCGCAGACCACGCCGTCGAACCCGAGCTATTTCTCGGGCCGTGGCCGGGTGGTGACGCTGGGGTGGCAGTACCGGTACTGATCCATGGCGCCCTTATGGGAGCCATGAAATCTATGCGCGACGCGATGAAGGAGGCCCATGCTAGTTTCTGGGCCTCCTTCAAACGGACGTGAACCATGCGTTTTTCCCCGCTCGCCTTCGCCCTGGTCACTGCTCTCCCGATCGCGCACGCCAGTGGCGCCGAGACACCACTGCCGCAGCTGCGGGCCTACACCGTGGATGCTTCCTGGCTGCAGCCGATGGCACCGCTGCAGATTGCCGACCACACCTGGCAGATCGGCACGCAGGACCTGACCGCCCTGCTGGTGCAGACCGCTGACGGCGCGGTACTGCTCGACGGCGGCATGCCACAGATGGCCGGCCACCTCATCAGCAACATGAAGGTGCGCGGCGTGGCGCCGCAGGACCTGCGGTTGATCCTGCTCAGCCACGCACACGCCGACCATGCCGGGCCGGTGGCGGAGCTGAAGCGCCGTACGGGCGCCAAAGTAGCGGCCAACGCCGAATCGGCGGTGCTGCTGGCGCGCGGTGGCAGCGACGATCTGCACTTCGGTGATGACATCACTTATCCGCCAGCCAGTGCAGACCGCATCGTGATGGATGGCGAGGTGGTCGAGGTGGGCGGCATCGAATTCACAGCGCACTTCATGCCCGGGCACACCCCGGGCAGCACCGCGTGGACCTGGAGCGATACCCGCGAGGGCAAGCCGGTGCGCATCGCCTATGCCGACAGCCTGAGTGCACCGGGCTACCAGCTGCAGGGCAATGCGCGCTATCCGCGCCTGGTCGATGACTACAAACGCAGCTTCGCGACGGTGCGGGCGTTGCCCTGTGACGTGTTGCTGACCCCTCATCCGGGTGCCAGCAACTGGGACTACGCCTCCGGCAGCAAGGCCAGCGCCAAGGCACTGACCTGCAAGGCCTACGCGGATGCGGCCGAACAGAAGTTCGACGCACAGCTGGCCAAGGAAACAGCCCGCGCCCGCTGATTCTGTAGAGTCGAGCTTGCTCGACTGAAGCAGAGCAGTCGAGCATGGCTCGACTCTACAAAGAGCACTCCGAGGGTGGGCTCGGCTCTCCAAAGGGTGCCGGTCAGGACGACCGGCACCCGCGACCATCAGCCGCCCTGGCCGTGCTGGGCAAACGGCTCGGTGGTGCCATCGTTGCGCACCAGTTCAACGGTGTACGGCTGCACGTAGCCATCCGGCATTTCCATGCCCGGCGAGCCGGCCGGCATGCCCGGCAACACCAGGCCGCGCGCTGCCGGCCGCTCCGCCAGCAGTCGCTTGATGTCCTCGGCCGGGATATGGCCTTCAACCACGTAGCCACCGATCTCGGCGGTGTGGCAGGAGGCCTTGCCGACCGGCACACCCAGCCGGACCTTGATCGGGTTCATGTCATCGGTATTGCGTACATCCACCTGGAAGCCTTCGGCCTTCAGGTGGTCGACCCAGATGCCGCAGCAGCCGCAGCTTGCGGTCTTGTGCACGATGGCGATGGGCAGTGCCGGATCCACCTGCGACGGGCTGGCCTTGATCGGTGCCGCCGGGGCTTGGCTGGCAACCGGTGCGGCAGGCGATTCTTCAGCTGCACGTGCGCAGGCGGTGCTGACCAGCACGGTGCCCAGCAGCAGGCCGAGGGAGAGAGAACGGTTCATGGTGTTGATTCCTTTGCAGATGCGGGCAACGCGGCCCGCTGCCTGCGCATCGAAGGCACAGGCAGAGTCGAGAATGAGTCGAGCAGCTACGGCAGGCGCTTGAGGCCTGCAGGGAATCACACGATGGGAGGCCGTAGCGGATCCGGCAACGGCGGCGGTGCGCGTTGCTGGGTGCTGGCTGGCAAAGGCGCCTCACGCCAGGGTGACGCTGGCGTTCCGCTCAGGGTGGCCAGCATGCCGAGGCTGGCCGGCGGGCATTCGCACTCATTGCTCTGGCAGACCGTTGATGCTGCCTCGTCGCAGCATCCGGCCATGGCCGCCGAATGCGGTGCGGCGCAATGCTCCGCGCTGGACTGCGCCGCGTACGAGGATGAGGCAATCGCAAGCGCCGGTGCGTTCAGCACCAGGGCAAGGAGGAGCATCCATCGCAGCAGCAGGCCAGGCAGGTTCACCGGACGATGATAGCCGATGAACGCATCACGCAATTGCCTCGGCCATCGCCCGCATCCGCACCGGAATCGACTTGGCCGCCGGCGTGCCGCTGACCCGGTCGTAATAGTCCAGCGGCAGCAGCGGGTTCAACTCGGGGTAGTAACCGGCCAGCGCGCCGCGCGGCATCGGGTAGTCCAGCACGGTCAGGCCCTCGATGCGCCGGTTCACGCCGTCGCCACTGATCGTCTCCAGGCTGACCAGCGCTTCCTTCTCCAGCCCGCGCGCCAGCCGATCCTCGATGTTCATGAACAGCACCATGCGATCGTTGTACACGCCGCGGTAGCGGTCGTTGTAGCTGTAGATGGTGGTGTTGTACTGGTCGTGCGAGCGCACTGTGGCCAACCGCAGCATCCCGGGGTCGTCCACCGGCGCGTCCACGTCCAGGCCCGGCATCACCAGGATGTTGGCCTTGCCGTTGGGCGTGGGCCACACCCGACGGCGCGGTGGAATGTCCAGATGGAAGCCGTGCGGCTGCTGGATGCGCTCGTTGAAGCCGGTGTAGATCTCCGGGTACACCGCCGCGATCAGCTCGCGGATGGGAGCGTAGTCATGCATGCACCCCGCCCAGTCGACCTTGCTGTGCGGCAATGTTGCCATCGCCATGCGGCAGACGATCTCGACCTCCGGGAGCACGTCCGTGCTGACCGGCTCGAGCACGCCGCGCGAAGCGGTCACGTTCGACATCGCGTCTTCGATGGTGACGAACTGCTCGCCGGCAGGCGTAACGATGCGCTCCGAGCGCGCGACCACCGGCAGGATCAGCGCATCGCGACCATGCACCAGGTGACCCCGATTGAGCTTGGTGGCGATGCCGACCGTCAGCTCCAGGCCACGCATGGCCTCGTACGCGCGCGGTGTATCGGGCACGGCGTGGATGAAGTTGCCACCCATACCGATGAACACCTTGGCGCTGCCGTCCAGCATCGCCTCGATCGATTCGACCACGTGATGACCGTGCTCGCGCGGCGGATCGAAGCCGAACACCTGCTGCACGCGGTCCAGATAGGCCGGTTTGGGTTTCTCGTCGATGCCGACGGTACGGTCGCCCTGCACGTTGGAATGGCCACGGATCGGTCCGATGCCTGCGCCGGGCTTGCCGAAGTTGCCACGCAGCAACAGCAGGTTGGCCACCTGCTGCAGCAGGGTCGAACCGTACTGATGCTGGGTCAGGCCCATGCCATAGCAGATCACCGTGGCCTTGGAGCGGATGTAGATCTCGGCGCAGCGGCGGATCTGCGCCTGGGTGATGCCGGAGACCTCCACGATCTCGTCCCAGTCCTGCGCCAGCACGTCTTCGCGTAGCGCCTCCAGGCCCACCGTGTGTTCTGACAGGAACTCATGGTCGAGCACGCGCTCACCCTGCGCCTCGCGCTCGAACATCACCTTCATCATGCCCTTGATCAGGGCCAGGTCGCCGCCGATGCGGATGTGCACGAACTCGCTGGTGATCTCGGTCGAACCGAACGTGGCCATCTGCACCATGTCCTGCGGTTCGGCGAAACGGATCAGCGCGCGCTCGGGCATCGGGTTGACCGCCACGATCGGGATGCCGCGTTTGCGCGCCTCGACCAGGTTGCTCATCATCCGCGGCGAATTGGTGCCGGTGTTCTGGCCGATCACGAAGATCGCCTCGGCGTGCTCGAAATCCTGCAGCACGATGGTGCCCTTGCCCACGCCGATGGCCGGCGGCAGGCCGCGGCTGGTCGGCTCGTGGCACATGTTCGAGCAGTCCGGGAAATTGTTGGTGCCGAACTCGCGCACGAAGATCGAATACAGGAACGCGGCTTCGTTGGGTGTACGGCCGGAGGTGTAGAACTCGGCCTGGTGCGGGCTGTCCAGCGCCTGCAGATGACGGCCGATCAAGGCAAACGCCTCGTCCCAGCTGCACGGAACGTAATGATCGGTGGACGCGTCGTAGCGCATCGGCTCGGTCAGCCGGCCCTGCATCTCAAGCCAGTAGTCGGTCTGCGCCATCAGCTCGGTGACCGTGTGCTGGGCGAACAGCTCGCGGCCAGCACGGAACTGGGTGGCTTCCCAGGCCAACGCCTTGGCACCGTTCTCGCAGAATTCCAGCTTCTTGCGTTCGTCGGCATCAGGGAACGCACAGCTGGGGCACTTGAAGCCACCGGGCTGGTTCATTGCCAGCAGCGCCTTCGAGCCCTTGCCGATCACACTCTGCTGCAACAGCACCTTGGCCGTGGCACCGGCGGCACCCCAGCCACCGGCCGGCTGGTTGTAGGGCTTGTAACGCGGCGGCTTCTGCTCGGACATGTTCGGGAACCTGGCGGGAGGAACACAACAATCAACGGCGCGGGATGGGCCGGATGCGGCTTCTGCAGCGCGGCCAGCCCCGCAGTCAAGCACGGACAAGGCCGCTTCGCCAGAGGCAAAAGCTGTTTTCAGCGCAGCCTGCCATGACAACGGTTACACCCGCGTCAGCGCCCGGCCACTGCGCTATTCTCGAAGCCGTGGGTGGTCCACCACCTGCGTATTTCCCTTGCCCGGACGCGCTGCATGCCTGACTCGACCCCGCCGCACACCCCGCCTGCCGGTACGGCCCAGCGCCCGTTGCAGCGCTGGCGCAGCGAGGGGCACCAGCAGCAGTTCGACGTGGTGGCCGAGGAAGTGCCGGTTGCACTGCGCTACAACGAGGCCGCCTTCGCGGTGATGATGGCCACGCCCTGCGACCTGGAAGACTTCGCGCTGGGTTTTTCGCTCAGCGAGGGGCTGATCACTACGCCCTCGCAACTGCTGTCGATCGAGGTCCGCCCGCAGCTGGAGGGCATCGAACTGCAGATGACCGTTTCCGAAGACGCACCAGGTGCCGATCTGGATCCGGCCAATGGGCGCCTGCTGCCCGGTCGCGGTGGCTGCGGCCTGTGCGGCACGCGCCAGCTGGAGGATGTGCTGCGCCCGCTGCCGCAGATCCGCGAGCGTCGCACCTATCCGCATGCCGCGTTGCAGCGGGCACTGGCCACGCTGGCACAACATCAGCCGATGAATGCGGTGAGTGGATCGACGCACGCCGCGGCCTGGGCCGATGCCAGCGGGCGGATTGGCTGGGTGCGCGAAGATGTGGGCCGTCACAATGCGTTGGACAAACTGATCGGCGCCCTCCATCACAACGAGCATGCCATCGACGGTGGGTTGCTGGTGATTTCCAGCCGCGCCAGCTATGAGATGGTCAGCAAGGCGATACGTGCGGGTGCCAGCGTGCTCGCAGCGGTGTCGGCGCCGACCGCGCTGGCGATCGACCTGGCTCGCAGTGCCGGACTGTGCCTGGTCGGATTCGCGCGGGAGAGCGGGTTCAATGTGTATACGCACCCCGAGCGGCTGCAGGCGGACGACAGGTAGCGCCGATCACCCCGTCTGCTCCATTTCGACCGGCCCGGGCGGCCCATTGCCACCCGGGCCAGACCGTACCTCAGCGCAGCGCCACCTTCGGGAAGTCCACCGGCACGTCGAACGCCACGTTGACGTAGTTGGTGAACAGGTTGAGCGCCACATGGGCGAGGATCTCGACGATCTGCTCGTCATCGAAGCCGGCTGCGCGCAACGCCTGCACATCACTGTCGGCGATCTGCGCACGTTGCTCGACCACCTTCAGCGCGAAGTCGAGCGCCGCCGAAGTGGCCGGATCGCTGGACTGGCCGATCTGCGCGGCGGCCATCTGCTCGCTGCTGGCGCCGGCCTTGCGACCCAGCGCCGTGTGCGCGGCCAGGCAGTATTCGCAGGCATTGCGGTTGGCGATGGCGACGGCGATCTGCTCGCCCAGCAGCGGCGACAGGCGACCGCCGCCCAGTGCGCCGAACGAGCCCCACATGCTCTGCAGGGCGGCCGGCGAATTGGCCACCGCGCGGAACATGGCCGGGGTGGCACCGAAGGCGGCGTGGACCTGGCCCAGCAGGGCCTGGCGGTCGGCGGTGGTGTTGGCGGCATCGATCAGGCGGACACGGGACATGGTGGATCTCCTTGGGAAAGCGCCCGGGATTGGACGACCCGCTCATCCTAGGTAGACTTATTGGACGAATCAGGCCGTATCAGCCACATCTTTTGTCCATACGTCCATGAGCATTTCCCTCGACACCACCGCGCCCGACCGCCTCTCCTCTCTGCTGGAACGCTTCCGGGTGCAGGCCGCGCTGTTCCACAGCGGTCCGCTGTGCGGGCGCCATGTCTTCGAGCCGCAGCCCGGTCGTGCGTTCCTGCATATCCTGCGCCAGGGTGAGATGGAGGTCCGCCATCCCGATGGCGATACCGCGCTGCCACGGTTGAAGATCGACACCCCCAGCCTGCTGCTGTACCCGCAGCCACTGCACCACGTGTTCTTCAATGCGCCGCTGGATGGCCCCGACTTCACCTGCGCCACGCTCGACTTCGATGGTGGCGCGCGCAACCCTATCGTGCAGTCGCTACCGCCGGTGATGGTGGTGCCGCTGGCCGCGATCAGCGAACTGGACGACACCCTGCATCTGCTGTTCACCGAGGCCGACCGCCAACGCTGCGGTTCGCGGCTGCTGACCAACCGGCTGTTCGAAGTGGCGCTGATCCAGATCCTGCGCTGGGTGGTGGATCATCCCGATGCGGCCGGGGTCAGCCACGGGCTGATGCGCGGGCTGTCCGACGCGCGGCTGGCACGCACGCTGGTGGCGATGCACCAGGCGCCGCAGGACGAATGGACGCTGCCGCGCATGGCGTCGACCGCCGGCATGTCGCGTAGCGCGTTCGCAGCCGTGTTCAAGGAGGTGATGCAGGCGACGCCGGCAAGCTATCTGCTCGACTGGCGGCTGAGCCTGGCCTGCGCGCAGCTGCGGGCAGGTGTGGCGGTCAAGCAGGTGGCGATCGAGGTGGGGTTTGCCGATACCGCGTCGTTGTCGAAGGCGTTCCGCAAGCGGTTGGGGGCTTCGCCGAGGGCGTGGTTGGCTGCGAGTGCAGCGCAGGTCGAGTAAATGGAGAGGGGTAGAGTCGACCGCTGGTCGACTATCGCGCGAAGCGCGGGATTTTCGTGAGCAGCCGACCAGCGGTCGGCTCTACCAAGAGCGGCGTCCCCGCGTCGGTCGACGGCTCAGCTGGACGTCCCATCAGACTTCGCCAGCAGCCCGGCGATACGCTCCGCCACCTGGGCGCGCACGCTTTCATCCAGCTGCCCTTCGTACATCGCTTCGTAGATCCACAGGCCATCGGCCGCCAGCCGCGCTACGAAACTGTCGAGCGCGGCCGGATCCTGTTCCGCGGCCGACGGCGGCAACGGTGCCCAGCGCCGCACTGCCGGTCCCCACGGACGCTCGTCGGCGTCCGGGTCGGCCGATTCGAGCATGAACATCAGCTCGGCGCGGGTGGCGCTCTGCGCCGACACACGCACGAAGGTCTGGTAGCGCTCCAGCGCCGTGGCCTCGCCTGCGGTCTTGCCCAGCAGCGACTCCATCGACGCTTCCCAGGCCTGCACCAGGTGCTCGTCGATACCGCGCAGCAGCGCTTCGCGCGACGGGAAGTGATACAGCAGGCCGCCACGGGTCAGCTTGGCCTCGGCCGCCACCGACTCGAAGGTCACCGCGCGCACGCCGTCACGATTGATCACGTTGACGGCGGCGTCGAGGATGCGGTCACGCTTGCTGGTTCTCATCGCGTCATTTTACGCGATCGGCCGCACCCTCGCGGCCACCGACGCGCCCCCGCAGCAGGCGCGCGATGATCGCCGCGCCCACTGCCAGCACCACCGTGATCACCAGCAGCACGATCTGGTAGCCGCGGTCATACGCGGCCGTGGCCAGTGCGAACCACTCGCCCTGCCCGCTTTCGCGTGCCGCGTGCAGCGCCTGGGTGAAGCCTTCGCGGGCAAGCTCGGGCATGTCGGCCGAGGCCGGCAGGAAGGCGCCGTACATTGCCGCACTCAGGCTGCCCAGCATCGCCACCGCCAGCAGGCCACCGAATTCGTAGGACACCTCTTCCACCGACGAGGCCATGCCCGCGCGGTGCGCCGGTACGTTGTTGAGGATGGCAGTGGACGCCACCGAGATGGCCGAGCCCATGCCAAAGCCGGTGATGGCCATGCCAGCCACCACCCAGCCGAGGCCATGCGGGAAGCCGAACGCCACCACGCCGACACCCAACGCACCTGCGGCGAGACCGCCGCAGATCAGCGGGCGCAGGCCCACGCGGTGCAGGATGCTGCCACCCAGCAGCGCACTGGGCAGGCTGCCCAGCGCCGCCACCGATACCAGCAGGCCTGCCTGCAGCGGTGTGAAGCCTGCCACCAGCTGGAAACGCTGGGTTGTAACCAGCTGCAGGCCGGCCATCGCGAACAGGGTGAACACCGCCGACAGCGTGCCGGCCAGGAACGCCGGATTGCGGAAGATCGCGAAGTCCAGCAACGGGTACGGCAACTGCTGCTGGCGACGTGCGAACGCCGCGCCGCTGATGACGGCCAGCAACAGCGCACCGGCACCCAGCGCATACGACGGCGGCGTAGCGATCAGTGACTTGATCGCCAGCACCAGGCCGGACAGCGCCGCCAATGCCAGCAACGAAGACACCAGATCCCACGGCCGCGAGGTATCGCGCTGGCCTTCCGGTGCCAGCAGCAGCGTGGCCACGAATGCGACCACCACCACCGGCACGTTGATCAGGAACACCGAGCCCCACCAGAAGTGCTGCAGCAGCCAGCCGCCGATGATCGGACCCAGCGCTGCACCGACGATGGCCACCGAGCCCCAGATCGCGATGGCGATGTTGCGCTCTCTCTCTTCGTGGAAGCTCAGGCCGATCAACGCCAACGTGGCCGGCATCATCGCGGCCGCGCCGATCGCCAGGAACGCGCGCGCGGCAATCAGCTGCGCCGCTGTACCAGCGAACGCCGCTGCCAGCGAGGCGATGCCGAACACCACCAGGCCGATCAGGAACATGCGGCGGTGGCCGATGCGGTCGCCCAGCGTGCCCGCGCCCAGCAGCAGGCCGGCCATCACCAGCGGATAGGCGTTGATGATCCACAGTGCCTGGCCGGCACTGGCCGAGAGTTCCTCGGTCAGGGTGGGCAGTGCGGTGTAGAGCACGGAGTTGTCGAGCGTAACCAGCAGCAGGCCGGCGGCGACGGTGAACAGCAGCGCCCAGCGACGGGCACGCGACAGGGCCGGAGCACCGGCCAGGGGCTGGGACAAAGCCATGGGAGAACCTGGTGGGATCGAGTACGGCCATAACTATACCGGATATCCTGTATAGTTATGATCTTCGGAATCCACCAGTTCAGGGTCTGTAGGGGCAAGTCTGTTTGGCTGAACCGCCAGCCAGGCATGGCCTGGCTCTACTGGTAAACGCTTATCGGCAGTCTTCCGGCAGCGCGGCAATCGCCGACACCACCGCACCCTGCATGCCCTGCCCCACGGCCATGTCCAGTTCCCCGCCCGTTCCCCCATGCTGGCGCCGCAGTTCGTCCTCGCACAGCCCGCGCACCCGCGCACGGGCATTGGCGCGCAGGCTGCTGCATCGCCAATCGGTGCCACCCAGCGGCAACACCGAATACACCACGCTGTTGCAGGCGTTACCGGCCCGCTGCTGCAGCGACAGGCCGCCGAAATCACGCGGTTCGCTGCTGCGCTGCGGATCGAAATAGCTGTCCGGGAAGGTGCGCGCGTACTGTTCGATGTCCACCTGCATGCTGCGCCCGCCGGCCAACGGCATCTGCAGCGGCTGGCCACAGCGCGTGGCGTCGGCCCGATGCTGGATGTACTGGTAGATCGGCCGGTCCAGCGTTGGATCCTGCTGGGTCACCGCACTGACCGCCGCCAACACCGGCAGCGATGCACGATTGGCCATGCGCGCCAGCAGCCCCGTCTGTGCCGGCTGGCAGCGGTCGCGCAACGTTGCCGCAAGCAGGAACAGCACGTCGTTGCGAAAAGCGTGGTCTTCGCCGAGGCGTTGTTCGATGCGCTGGCTGGCATCGGTCGCGGGTGCCGGGAAGGCGATCGCCGGTGGCTCGGTCACGTCGACGCGCAGGTGCCACCACACCAGCAACACCACGCTGGTGACCAACACGCCCGCAACGATGATCCAACGCGTGCGCTTCAATTGTGGATCGCCGTCAGTGTCGCCGCAGCCGCGTCGTAGGACGCGCTGGCGATATCCGCATCGAAGCGCTTGACCTGCAGGCGACCGGCCAACCGGTACGGATCCCACAGGTCGCCCAGTGCGATCGGCGTGGCCAGGGTCACATGGATGATCTGGTTCGGTGGCGGTGGCGGCACATGGATGCAGGCCCCGTAGAACGGCACGAACAACAGTTCCTCGACCAGTCCCGCGTCGTTGGTGCCCAGCGGCACCACGTAGCCATCCAGATCCACCGCGCGACCGTCGACAGCGTCGACCACGCGCGAAGAGCCGAACTGCTTGGCGCGATCCGGGCTGGAATGGTCGATTTCCTGTCCCGGTGGCGTGCCCGAGCCGGTGTCGTCGATCAGCCCGCCCACCCCGTCCATGCCATTGCGTGACAGGCCGATCTGCGGCGGCGGACGCTGGTAGGTCACTTCGTCGGGCCGCAACGCGTCCCAGCGAGCGATGGGCGCTTCGGTCGTGGCGGAGGGCGCCGGTTTGCCCTGCGGCGTGACCACGACGGCATCGTCGCCCGGCGACGTACAGCCTGCCAACCAGACGCATCCCAGCACCAACAGCAGATGACTACGGCTCATAAGGCCTCAACTGTGCGTCACGCATGGTATAGGCGGAGCCGGCCAGATCGTCATCCAACCGTTCGGCACGCAGTGTGCCGGCCAGGAAGAACGGCGAATACATGTCCGGCATCTCGATCGGGCGCGGCAGCACCACGTGCACGATCTGGTTCGGCGGTGGCGGCGGCACATGGATGCAGGCGCCGTAGTACGGCACGAACAGGAATTCGGTCAGCCGCCCGTCCTGCGCGTTGGCCAGCGGCACCACGTAACCCGGCAAGCGCACCGGCCGCTGCAGCACGGTATCCACGGTGCGGAACGTACCGAACTGCGGCATGCGCCGGTTGCCGTTGTGCTCGACCTCCGGGCCCTCGCCGCGCTCCAGCGCCGCCAGTTCTTCCTTCGGCATCATCTGCAACCAGTCCAGTTCCTGCTCCTCGACAGCTGCCGGGGCATCGCGATCGACCACCGGTGACGGTGGCAGCGCCTGCACGCCGGTATCGACCGGGCGTTCGCAGGCGCTCAGCACCAGTAACATTGGCAACAGCGGTAACCAGCGCATGCTCAGCCCCCGGGTGACAGGCCATCGGCCAGCGTGCGCCGATAGGCCAGCAGCGCCGGTACCAGGCCGGCCACCGCGCTGATCGCCAGCACACCCGCCACCCACGTCAGTTCGCGGCCATCCGGCCACACATGGGTGATCGACAGGCCAAAGTTGGCCAGCGCCCAGCCACGCCCGGCAATGCTGGCGGCCACCAGTGCAGCCAGTGCAAGCACGCAGGCAAGCGCGCTGGTCGCCACCGCCTCCACCACCAGCAGGCTGGCGATATAGCCCGGGCGTGCACCGATGGCACGCAGCACGGCCATCTCGCGCCGGCGCTCCTGCAGTGTCGAGACCAGCAGCGCCACCAGCGACACCATGCCCAGCAGCACCACCATTGCACTGATCAGCTGCAGTGCCCGCTCGGCGGTGCCCAGTGACTGCCACAGCTGCTGCAACGTCACGCCGGGCAGGATCGCCAGCATCGCCTCGTCCGGGTACTCGTTGATCCTGCGCTGTACCGAGAACGTGGCGATGCGCGAATTCAGGCCGAGCATGAAGGCGGTGATGCTGGTCGGGGTCAGGTCCAGATGGCGCGCCTGCTCGGCGCTGACACTCTGGCTGCGCAGCTGCACGCCGGAGCGCCAGTCGACGTGGATCGCCTCGATGGCCGGCAGCGAGACCAGCACCGAGGAATCGACCGGCGTGCCGGTGCGCTGCAGGATGCCGGCCACGCGGAACGGTTTGTCGGCGTGCGTGGCCAGCGTGACTGCGCCGGTGCCGTGCGCCAGCACGATCTCATCGCCGATGCCGACCTTCTGTGCGTGCGCCACCTCTGCGCCGATCACGGCGTCGTACAGATCGTCGAACGGCCGCCCCTGCGCAAACGCCAGCGCATGCCCCGCGCCGTAACGATAGTGCTCGAAGTAGCCGCCACTGGTGCCGACCACCCGGTAGCCGCGCCACGAATCGCCCAGCGACAATGGCACCGCCCACTTCACCTGCGGCAGCGAGGACAGCTCCTGGTAGGACTGCCAGGACACGTTGTTGGTCGGGTCGCCGATGTGGAACACCGAATACAGCAGCAGGTTCACCGGCCCTGATCGCGCGCCGACGATCAGGTCGGTGCCTGAGACGGTGCTGGCGAAACCTTCATGCGCCTGCGCGCGCACGCGCTCGACACCGAGCAGCAGCACCACGCTGAGGGTGATCACCAGCACGGTGAGGCTGACGCTCAATGCGCGGCTGCGCAGGCTGGCCCAGGCAAGCTCAAGCATGGGTGCCACCTGCGTGATTGATCTGCGACAACGCGATGGTGCGGTCGAACAAGGGCTGCAGGCTTTCATCGTGGCTGACCACCAGCACCGTGGTACCGGCGGCCCGGCACTGTGCGGACATCAGCTGCAGGAAGGCGGTCGCGGCTTGGCGATCCAGCGCCGAGGTCGGCTCGTCGGCCAGCAGCACCGCCGGCCGGCCGATCAGCGCACGTGCAGCGGCCACGCGTTGCTGCTGGCCGACACTCAGGGTGCCGGCCGCACGCTTGGACAGCGCCGGATCCAGCTGCAGCGCTTCCAGCAGGCGCAGGATCTCATCGTCCAGCGGCCCGCTGATGCGCTCGCTGCGCACCGGAGAAAAGCGCAGGCCCAGCGCGATGTTGTCGCGCACGCTGAGGAACGGCAGCAGGTTGAACTGCTGGAAAATCACGCCCAGGTGATCGGCACGAAAGCGATCACGCGCGGCACCCCGCATCATCTGCAGCGCGTGACCCGCCACTTCGACGCGCCCCCTGCCGGGCAGCAGGACGCCGGCCAGCAGGCCGAGCAAGGTGCTCTTGCCGCCACCGCTCACTCCACGCAACAGCACGCTGCTGCCCTGCTCTATCAGCAGCTGCGGGATATCCAGCACCAGGCGTGTTGCGTAGCCGAACTGCACATCCTCCAGGGCGATCACCGCTGGCGTGCTCACGGCGCCAGCACCACGCGCAGGTTGTCGGCACTCAGCACGCTGCGGTCCTGGCCGTTGGCCGTCGCACTGTTGACGATGACTTCGTGCAACCCGGGGAACAGCACCGGCAGGCGCACGACCAGGGCGCGCAATGCACTCGGATTCGTGCAGCGATACTGCAGGTTGGCACTGAAACCGGCGTGGCGATGCTGCCCGGCCGCTGGCACAGCGGCGGTCGCAGCGAAGCCTTCGGCACTGGCGTCACTGCTGGCCAGGCGGCAGTTGGCGGCGGTGGGCAGGGTGACCCAGCTGCCGCCCTTCAGCAATGCCGTGGCGCGCGACAGTGCCGCCTGCTCGGTCGCGTTGGCGGGCGGTCGCTCGAAATCAAGAATGCCGATGCCCGGCGCCTGCAGGGCGAACTCCAGCGTTCCCTGGTCGAGAGCGAGATCAACAGTGGCCTGGCCGTGCACGTGTGGCGCGTGCTGGCGGACATCGTGTGCCTGAGCCGCGTTGGCAGCCAGCAGCAGGAAAAGAGCAGCAGGAAGCTTCATGGGGGAGACTCCAATTGTTACTATGTAACATAATGGACCACATCCCCCCGACCCCCGCAAGGGCTCTGGCCCAGCCGCCAACTTCGGCACGCTGGCATCCCCGTTTCGATCTGGCCGGCGCCTGGCTGTCGCTGGCCTGCGCCGCCCATTGCATCGCCCTGCCCCTGCTGCTGGCCTTCGTGCCGGCGGCAATGATGGCGCTGCGCTCGTTCCAGCACCCCGGCCACGGTGTGATGACGCTGCTGTTGATGATGTCGCGCTGGGAATGGTTGTTTGCATTGATGGCCTCGACTCTGGCGCTGGCCAGTACCACGGCCGGGCTGTACCGGCATGGGCGCTGGCTGCCGATGCGGCTGGCCGTGGTTGGCGCGATCCTGCTGGTGTCGGCGTCGCTGTACCTGCCGCTGAAGGAATCGCTGCTGTGGCATGGCGTGGCCACCGCCTGCGGTGGCGTGCTGCTGGCATGCGCGCACATCGGCAACCGGCGGGCATTGCACGGCCCACGGTAGCGCCGGGCCATGCCCGGCGGGGTGCCGCCATCCACGCTTGGCGTGGATCTACCGTGGATTCGTCAGAAGCGGTAACCCACTTCCGCGCCGAAGATGCGCGGGCTGTCGACCGGGCCGTAGTAGTTTCCGTCGCGCCCGAAGGCCAGGTTGTCGAAGATCAGGCCATTGATGCGGCGCTTGTTGGTCAGGTTCTGCACGAACACCCGCGCGCTCCACGGCCCGGTCTCATAGCCCAGCTGCGCACCGAGCACGGCCACTGCGGGCTGGAACGCGCGGTTGCGTTCATCCAGTGCACTGGAGCCGGTGAACTGCGATTCCAGCCGTGCATGGATGCCTGAGTCGAACTGATAGCGCGCCGCCAGATAGCCAGTGTAATGAGGGGTCAGCTTGACCCGCTTGCCATCCAGGTTCTGGTCCACGCTGACCCACAGCTTGGTGTACTTCGCATCGACGTAGCCCACATTCGCCATCAGGGTGAAGCCCGGCAGCACTTCAAACACGCCCTCCAGCTCGGCACCGCGCGAACGGATCGAGGCATCCGAACCTACGTAGTCCGACGAGATCGGGCGGCCGTTGGCATCGGTGGCCACCTGGATCTCCTGCCAGTTGTCCGAGGTGATGTGGAACAGCGCGCCGCCGATGTGGCCACGACCGCCGGCCAGGTTCATCTTGAAGCCCAGCTCATGGCTCCACATGCGCTCGGACTCGTAGCGCAGCACCTTGTCGTTGACCACATCGCTCTGCGCCGCAGCCAGATTGAAGCCACCCGGAATGTAGCCCTTTGCCGAGGCCGCGTAGAAGGACAGGTCGTCAGTGGCGTCGTAGCGCAGCGACACCCGCGGCAGCGTGGCCGAGAAGGTATGCGCCAGCGCTGCATCGCGGTACAGCACGCGGCCACCGGCGCCCAGGTCCAGCGCACCGGCACGCTGTTCGGTGGAGCGCCGTGCCTGCTCATGGCGCAGGCCGGCGCTGGCCGTCAGCTTCGGCACCGCCGGGAAGGTATAGCTGGCGGTGGCGAAGACGCTGTAGTCCTCGCCCTTGGAGGTCTGCCGCGGCGCCAGGTTGTAGCTGTCCAGCCCATGCAGCGCCGGTCCGACGAAAGTGCCCAGGATCGAATCCTTGCTGTTGCGGTAGGTCGACACACCGGCCATCCAGGTCAGCGCCTGGTCGCTGGGCGAGCTGAAGCGCGCCTCGGCCGTCCATTCCTTCTTCCTGTCGTAGATGCGGCCGGCCAATGCCGGGCTGTTGGTCATGTCGAAGTCGTAGCCGGCCGAGGTCACCTCCTCGTCCCGCCAGGAAGCGGCCACGTCCAGCGTGCCGGCCTGCAGCTGCCATTGCGCACTGAGGCCCGCCACCGTTTCGTCCTTTTCGGTGCGTTTGGGGGCATCGTTGATGTAGGTGAAGTCACCGGCACGGCGGCCGCCATTGAGCGATGTGCCGTAGGTGCGGTTGTAGAGGCCGGTATCCAGCGGCAGGTATTCATACTCGAACATGCCCGGCGCGCGGGTGCGCAGATGATAGGCCAGCGCGTTCACCGAAACGTAATCGCTCGGCCGCCAGCGCAGCTTGCCCTGCAGGTAGCCTTCGCCGACCTTGCCGCGCGCACCGGAAGGTGTGAGGTTCTTCAGGTAGGCGTCCTCATCGGAGCCCATGAACGCCACCGAGCCGGACAGGCTGCCCGTCTTGTTCAGCGGCCCTGCCAGGAAGCCATCGAGAGCGGTGCCATTGCCGTTGCCGAACCAGGTGCTGCGCACATTGATCTCGCCCTCGCGTGCATCAGCCGGGCCGCGTGTGCGCACCAGTACCAGGCCGGATTCGCTGTTGGCGCCGTACAGCGTGCCCTGCGGGCCGCGCAGCACCTCCACCGACTCGACCTGGTTGAGCACGGCATTGCTCAGCTCGCGGAACGGAATGCCATCGATGTAGACCGAGGCACGATTGACCAGGAATGGATTGGACTCGATGCCGCGGATCGAGATGAACATGTTGCTGAGCTGCCCCATCGCATTGAACTTCACGTTGGGCGCGAGCTTGTCGAGGTCACGGAACTCGATGACGCCCGCTTCTTTCAGCGCCTGCCTGTCGAGCACCGTCACCGACAGATCGCTCTTCAGGTATGGGGTATCGCGCTTGGAACCGGTGACGCGGACACCGTCGAGCGTGGCCGGGTCGGCCTGCTGGGCAAGGGCGGGCAAGGCAGGAACGAGCAGGGATGCTGCGATGAGCGCGGCAGCAGGCGTGGACGACTTCAAAGCGGGAACCTCGACGGATGGAGTGGCGGACGCGCGGGCGGCGGCAGCGCGGGACAAGAGTGTTATCCTGTAACATTCGCGTCCTGCCGCCACTCCATTTCCGGCAGCGCCGCTCCATTCCCGGATCCGTGATGCCCGCCCTCGCCGACCAGCTGCTGCAGGAAACCCGGTCGCAGGCCCCTGCGGCCTACGCCAGCCACGATGGTGCGGTGGTGCTGCTGCGCCATCGCTTCGATGCCAGCGAAGGTGAGATGGGACATCCGCAGCAACTGCGCCTGGGCCTGGCCGTGGGCGGCGGCGGTCGGCTGCAGCAGCACACCCTCAGCGGTCTTCTGCAGGCGCCGTGGCGGCCCGGCCAGTTCAATCTGGTGCTGCCGGGAGACACCGGCACCTATGCCAGCCCCGCGGTCGATCTGCTCGGCATCGCCATCGATACCCACCTGCATCCGCAGGATCCGCAGCAGTTGCAACAGCTGCAGCCGCTGGCGGCGCGGCTGCACCACGACCCGGTGATTACTTCGGTGCTGCAGGCGCTGTGGTGCAGCGCGCAGGCTGATGTTTGCCTGCCCGGCCTCCTCGAGCATGGCGCGCAGGTGCTGCTGCACCGCCTGGGTCAGCTTGCCGGTCAGCCGCGCCAGGCGCGTGGCACGGTGTCCCCACTGTCGGCCCGACGGTTGCGACAACTGGAGGCCTACATCGACGCGCAACACGGCCAGGCGCTGACCGTTCCACAGCTGGCCGCTGCAGTGCAGATGGAGGCCGCGACGTTCGGCCGCGCGCTGCGTGCGGCCACTGGCCTGCCGCCCTATGCGTTCCTGACCGAGCACCGCATGCAGCGGGCGCGCGCCGAACTCGCGCAGGGCCGGCGTGTCACCGAGGTTGCGCTGGCCAGCGGATATGCCAATCCCAGCAAGTTCAGCGCGGCGTTCCGGCGTGTGGTCGGTTGTTCGCCGTCAGCATGGATCGCGCAGTCACGGGCCCGGTAGTGCCGGCCGCTGGCCGGCCGCCAACATTACAAACTGGTAATGTCCAGGTCAGGGCCTCGAAAGGCGGTGGACGTCACCCTGCAGGCCACTTCCTCATCGGTGATCCGCATATGACCCGCTCCCTGTTCCGCGTCGCCCCGCTCGCCCTGCTGCTGTCCGGCCTTTCGGCCGCGCCGCTGGCGCTGGCCCATCCCAGCCTGGTGCGTTCGACGCCAGCGGCCGATGCCACCGTGGCCCCGGCCAGCCAGATCGAGCTGCAGTTCAGTGAGAAGGTGATGCCGCGTGCCACCCGCATCGAACTGAGCATGGACCACGGCCGCATGAAGATGGCGATGCCAACCACGGCGCAGGAGATCTCCGAGGACGGCCACACCCTGCGCGCGCGCTTTGCCAAGCCGCTGCCCGCCGGCAGTTACGCACTGCAGTGGCGCGCGGTCGGCCAGGACAGCCATCCGATCACCGGCACCTACAGCTTCACCGTGAAGTAAGGCCATCGCTGTGGCCGAGCTTTCGCCATACGCGCTGCGGCTGGCGCTGTATCTGGCCCTGATGCTGCTGTTCGGGCGGATGCTGTTCGTCCGCCCCGGACTGCCGCGCAGCGTCTCGCTGGCCCTCGTTCTGGTGGCACTGGTGCTGGTCGGCATCGATGCGGTCACCCGATTGTCCGGCGTGCTTGGCATATCACCGGTCGACATCGATGGCGAGACAGCGCGCTGGTTTCTTACCGGTACGCCGGTGGGCGAGGCGGGACTGCTGCGCATCCTGGCCCTGCTGGCGATGCTGCCGCTGCTGGCAGTCAATCGCCCGGTGCAGGGCCTGCGCCGTCCTGCACTGCTGGCACTCTCGGCGGTGACCCTGGCCAGCCTCGCCTGGAACGGCCACGCCGCTGCTGGCGATGGGGTCGCTGGCCGGCTGCGTCTTGCTGCCGGCATCGTGCACCTGCTGGCGGCCGGTGCCTGGATCGGTGCGATCGCCGCCATCGTGCAGCTGGCACTGCGCCGCCAGGGCCTGCGCCTGCGCGAACGCACCCACGAGCTATGGCAGGCCGCGCACGGCTTCGCCCTGCCCGGCACGATCATCGTCGCCCTGCTGGCGATGACCGGCACCTATACCTATGTCGATCTCGGCGGTTCCATACAGACCCTGACCGGCGCCGCGCATGGACGCTGGCTGCTGCTCAAGCTGGCACTGGTGGGTGGCATGCTGGGCCTGGCCGCGCTGCATCGCTGGCGGCTGGTGCCGGCGCTGGCGGTCTCCATCCGGGGTGGCTGGCAGCCCAGGCCGCTGCGTTCACTGCGCCACAGCCTGGCCTGCGAATCGGTACTGGCGCTGCTGGTGCTGGCCTGTGTCGCGATTCTCGGCACGCTGGATCCGCTGGCATGAGACTGCGCAGCCAGCCCACGCCCAAGCTGCGATGATGGGCGCACCATGAAACTGCTGATCGTCGAAGACGAACCCAAGACCGGCAACTACCTGCGCCAGGGCCTGATCGAGGCCGGCTACGTGGTCGATCTCGCCTGCAACGGCGTCGACGGGCTGCACCTGGCCGGTAGCGGCGAGTACCAGCTGGTCATTCTCGATGTGATGCTGCCCGGTCTGGATGGCTGGAGTGTGCTGTCGCGGCTGCGCGAGGCCGGCTGGCAGGTGCCGGTACTGTTCCTGACCGCGCGCAGCAGCATCGCCGACCGCGTGCAGGGCCTGGAGCTTGGGGCCGATGATTACCTGGGCAAGCCGTTCGCCTTCGCCGAGCTGCTGGCACGCGTGCGCACGCTGCTGCGCCGTGGCCAGGCGCTGCCGCAGGCCGAACGCATCGTCATCGCCGACCTGGTGGTGGATACCCAGCGCCGCCGGGTGGAGCGTGGCGGCCAGCGCATCGCGCTCAGCCAGAAGGAGTACACCCTGCTGGAGCTGCTGGCACGCCGCCGTGGCGAAGTGCTGCCGCGCTCGCTGATCGCCTCGCAGGTGTGGGACATGAACTTCGACAGCGACACCAATGTCATTGATGTGGCGATCCGCCGCCTGCGCGCGAAGATCGACGATGATTTCGACGCCAAGCTGATCATTACCGTGCGCGGCATGGGCTACGTGCTCGAAGCACCAGACGACGGCGCTGTGAGCAACGGATGAGCCTGCGCCGTTCCATCGCGGTGCGGCTGACCCTGCTGTTCGCCATCGTGGCCACGCTGGTGCTGGCCGCATTGGGCGTGGCCATCTATGTCAGCGCCCGCCATGACCTTGTCGCCCAGGACTTCATCGAACTGGAGAACAAGGTTGCATTGATCAGCGATATTGCTGGCAATGGGCCCGCCGCCGCACGCGGCCCGCGGTTGGCAGAGGCGCTCAGCCATCATCCCGATATCGCCTTCCACATTGTCGATGGCCACGGAGCCGTGCTGTTCTCGACCGCACCTGCACTGCTGCGCGAGCACGCACGCAGCCAGCCCATCGACGCCGCGCCACGGCGGCACGACTGGATTCTCGACGATGGTCGCTGCATGCATGCCCTGCACCTGCGGCAGACCCTGGCCGACGGCAGCCAGCTGGTCACCCTGCTGGCCATCGATGACGACCGCCATGCCGATTTCCTGCAGCGCTTCCGCCATCTTCTGGCGATCGCCATCATCGGCGCCGCCGTGGCCAGCAGCCTGCTCGGCGGCTACGTAGTGCGACGCACGCTGCGACCGCTGCGCACGTTGGCCGATGAAGCCCGGCAGATCACCGCCGGTCGATTGCAGCGGCGTCTGAGCGCGCGCACGGCACCGGCCGAACTGGAACAGCTGGCACAGACACTCAACGGCATGCTGGCGCGCCTGCAGCAGGACTTCGCGCGCCTGACCGAGTTCTCTGGTGATCTGGCCCATGAGCTGCGCACGCCGATCACCAACATGCTGACCCAGGTACAGGTGGTGCTGGCCCACCCGCGCAGCAACGAGGCCTACCGCGAGACGCTGGCGTCGTGTGCCGAGGAGCTGCAGCAGCTGGCGCAGACCGTAGGCGACCTGCTGTACCTGGCGCAGGCCGAAGCGCCGGGCGCACTGCCCTCGCGTGAGCCGGTGGCGCTGGATGCGGTGGTGGATTCGCTGCTGGAGTTCTATGACCTGCTGGCCGAGGACCGGCAATTGACCCTGCGCCGCGACGGCGTGGCGAGCGTGGAAGGCAACCGTCTGATGCTGCACCGGGCGATCGCCAATCTGCTGTCGAATGCGTTGAAGCACGCAGCCGTGGGCAGCGAGGTGCGGGTGCAGCTGGTCGAGGGCGATGGCGTGTGCAGGGTCAGCGTGCACAATCTCGGCCCGCCGATTGCCGAAGCAGCACTGCCGCGCCTGTTCGATCGCTTCTATCGCGGCGAGCGTGGCCGCCACGAAGGTGCCGGACTGGGCCTGGCGATCACCCGTGCGATTGCACAGGCGCATGGCGGAACGGTAAGCGTGACCTCCGATGAAACCGGCACCGTGTTCGAGCTGGTGCTGCCAAGCGCATCAGCCCGGTAGTGCCGGCCGCTGGCCGGCAACCTTGGCACATCACGCGTGTTGCAGTTGCCGGCCAGCGGCCGGCACTACCTCATCTGGTCGAACACCCCGGCCACCCAGTCGATGAACACCCGCAGCCGCGGCGACGGTGTGCGGTTGCGGGGGTAGACCAGGCTCAGTGGACTCGGTGTCGGCGGCGCGTCCGGCAACAGCTCGACCAGCTGCCCGCTCGCGATGTAGGGGGCCATCCGGTAGCGCGGTGCCTGGATGATGCCGAGACCCGCCAAGGCGGCACCAAGGAATGCGTCCGCGCCGGAAACCCTCACCCGCGCGGGCAGCGGCACATAGCGCACCTGCCCACCCTGCTGGAACTCAAGCGGAATCAGCTGGCCGGTGGCGCTGGAGCGATAGCCGACCATCTGGTGGCCTTGCTCCAGTGATTCGATGGTCTCGGGCACACCGTGCGCCTGCACATAGCCCGGTGCGGCCACCGTAACTTCCCGCAACATCGTCAACCGGCGCGCCGCCAGATCGCTGTCGGCCAGGGTCCCCACCCGCAACGCCGCATCCACGCCTTCGCGCAGCAGGTCGACATAGCGGTCGCCTTCGCTGACCTCCAGTTCGATCTCGGGGTAATGCTGCAGGAAGTCCGGCAGATGCGGAAACAGCAGGTGCCGGCCCAGCGTGCCATGCACTTCAATCCGCAGCGGGCCGCGCGGCGGCACGTCACGGAACGCGGCTTCGGCGTCGTCCATGTCGGCGATCAGGCGCAGGCAACGGCCATAGAAGGCCTCGCCCTCCAGGGTGGGCACCACCAGCCGGGTGGTCCGGTGCAGCAGGCGCACGCCCAGCCGATTCTCCAGTGCCTTGATCGCATCGGTCACCGTGGCCCGCGGCAGGCCCAGGTCCTCGGAGGCCCGGGTGAAGCTGCGGCGCTCGACGATACGGACGAAGGCACGCATGGCCGTGAATCGGTCCATTGTTCGGCAATCCGGATTATGTTGGCGGATTATGCATGATTATCCGAACTGATGAGATGGCGAAGATGGCACTGCGCCAGTCCGGCGCGCCCTGCTGGAACCAACCATGCCCACCTCCTCCGCCCGCCGCGTCGCCCTGGTCACCGGCGGTTCCCGTGGCATCGGCGCGGCCATTTCGCGCCGCCTGGCCGCCGACGGCCATGCCGTGGCGATCAACTACGCCGGCCGCCGCGACGATGCCGAGGCACTGGCCGCCGAACTCACGGCCACTGGCGCGCAGGCCATCGCGCTGCAGGCCGATGTGGCGGACCCGCAGGCGGTGCGCCAGCTGTTCGACGCCATCGAGGCCCGCTTCGGCGGTATCGACGTGGTGGTGAACAGCGCCGGCGTGCTGCAGCTGGCGCCGCTGGCCGACAGCGATGACGCGTTGTTCGAGCGGGTGATCGGCATCAACCTCAAGGGCGCGTTCAACGTGCTGCGCGAAAGTGCACGACGGGTGCGCGACGGCGGCCGCCTGATCAGCCTGTCCACCAGCGTGGTCGGCATCAGGCTGGAGAACTACAGCGTGTACGCGGCCAGCAAGGCGGCGGTGGAAACGATGGCAGCGATCCTCAGCAAGGAGCTGCGTGGGCGCAACATCACGGTGAACACGGTGGCCCCCGGCCCGACCGCCACCGACCTGTTCCTGGAGGGCAAGTCACCGGAACTGATCGAGCGGTTGGCGAAGATGAATCCCCTGGAACGGTTGGGTACGCCGGAGGACATCGCCGGTGCGGTGGCCTTCCTGGCCGGTGCCGATGGCGGGTGGATCAACGGCCAGGTGCTGCGCGCCAATGGCGGGATGGTGTAGGTAGTCGCCCACCTTGGTGGGCGCGTCGCCGCGTGCCCACCAAGGTGGGCACCTACCGGGCCATGCCTGGCGGCCGGGTCGCAGCCGAGCATGGCTCGGCTCTACACGTCGTCATCCGGCGCGGGCCTCGCGGCGCCGGTGCACCCAGTAGTACAGCGTCGGCAGCACCAGCAGGGTCAGCAGCATCGCCGACAGCAGGCCACCGATCACCACCACCGCCAGCGGCTTCTGGGTCTCTGCACCGATCGCATGCGAGGTCGCCATCGGCAGCAGGCCGAACATCGCCAGCAATGCGGTCATCAGCACCGTGCGCAGGCGCTGCAGCGAGCCCTGCACCACCGACTGCAGCAGGTCCATGCCCTGCTCGCGCAGCTGGGCGAAGCGACTGAGCATCACCACCCCGTTCAGCACTGCCTGCCCGAACAATGCAATGAAGCCGATCGCCGCCGACACCGACAGTGGAATGCCGGTCAGCCACAGAGCCAGGATGCCGCCGATCATCGCCAGTGGCACGTTGGCCAGGATCAGTGCTGCGCTGCTGATGTCCTTGAAGGCGTCGAACAGCAGCACGAAGATGAGCAGCACCGACAGCGGAATCACCCAGCCCAGCCGCTTCATCGCACGCTGCTGGTTCTCGAACTCGCCGGACCATTCCAACCGGTAGCCTTCCGGCAGCTGCACACTGGCATCCACGCGCTTGCGCATGTCGGCCACCACGCTGCCCATGTCACGCCCGGCGATGAAGATGCTCACTGCCTTTACCCGCTGTGCGTTCTCGCGCGAGATGTTGATCGCGCCGCTGGCCATGCGGAAGTCGGCCACGTCGGACAATGTCACCGTGTGGCCATCGCCGATACCCACTGGCACCGTGCGCAGCCGTTGCAGGTCGCGGTCGGCATCGTCCAGGCGCAGCGAGATCGGGAACTTGCGATCGCCCTCCCATAGCTCGCCTACCTGGCGCCCGCCCAGCGCGGTCTCGATCACTTCGTCGATGTCGCGCACGTTCAGGCCATAGCGTGCTGCACGGTCGCGGTCGATCTCGATCTGCAGCTGCGGCAACGAGCCATCGCGGTCGATGAAGGCGCTCTCCACGCCCTCCACCCCGCGCACCTGGCCCAGGATGGCCTGGGCGTGCTGGTTGAGCACGTCCAGATCCGAACCGCTGACCTTGATCACCACCTGGCCCTTGATCTGCGAGATGCTTTCCAGGATGTTGTCGCGCACCGGCTGCGAGATCGAGAACTCCGGCCCCGGAATGCGCTGCTCCAGCGTGCGCTGCAGGTCACTGACCAGCTGCCGCTTGTCCACCCCCTTCGGCCATTCCTTCTCCGGCTTCAACGCCACCAGCGCCTCGATCTGGTTGGCGCCCTTGGCATCGGAGCCGTCTTCCGGCCGCCCCAGCTTGGCCACCACCGTCGATACCTGCGGGAAGGTTCCAACCAGCTCGCGGATGCGCCGCGACTGCTGCTGTGCTTCGGCCAGGCTGGTGCTGGGGTCAAGCGTGGCGGTCAGCCAGATCGAGCCCTCGTCCAGCTCGGGCAGGAACTCCGAGCCCAGGCGGGTACCCAGTGCCAACGTACCCACCAGCAATGCGACCGCGGTCAGCACCACCGCACGCGGTCTGGCCAACGCACGCTCCAGGATCGGCCGGTACCAGCCGGTCAGGCGGTCCATCAGCGGATTGCCATCTCGCATGCGGTCCCGTCGCAGCCACCAGTAGCAGAACAGCGGCACCACGGTCAGCGCCAGGATCAACGCACCGATCAGGGCCGAGGTCACCGAGTACGCCATCGGTGCGAACATGCGGCCTTCCTGCCGCTGCAGGGTGAAGATCGGAATGTGCGCGGCGATGATGATCAGCATCGAGAAGAATGTCGGCCGGCCCACTTCCGATGCGGCTGAAAGAATGGTCGAGAACCGCGTCTTCCGGTCGGCCGTAGGTGGCAGCTTCGACAATCGCGAGACGATGTGCTCGGTGACGATCACCGCGCCATCGATGATGATGCCGAAGTCCATCGCACCCAAGGACAGCAGGTTGGCCGGCACGCCCCACAGGTGCAGGCCAAGGAAGGTCGACAGCAGCGCCAGCGGCATCATCGCCGCCACGATCAGCGCGGCGCGGGCGTTGTACAGGAACAGCCACAGCACCAGGAACACCAGCACCGCACCTTCCAGCAGGTTGCGGAAGACCGTCTTCAGCGTGATCGTGACCAGCCACGAACGGTCGTAGAACGGCTCGATGCTGACCCCGGCCGGCAGCTGGTTCGCTTCGATCTCGGCGATGCGCGCATGCAGGGCGTCGAGCACGTCGGACGGATTCTCGCCCTTGCGCATGAGCGCCATGCCGAACACCGCATCGTCATTGTCGTCCTGGCCGACCAGGCCCTGCCGTGGCAGGCCGGTATCGGCGATGCCGGCCAGGTCGCGCACCAGGATCGGCGTGCCACCGCGCTGCGCCACCACCGCGTTGCCGATGTCACCCGGCGAACGCATCAGGCCCACGCCGCGGATCAGGAACTGCTGCTGGCCACGCTCCACGTAGCCGCCGCCGGCATTGGAGCTGCCCTTCTCCAGCGCCTCGGCGAATTCACCGAGGCTGATGCCGCGATCACGCAGCTTGTCCAGGTCCGGTTTGACCTGGAAGGTGCGCGCGAACCCGCCGAAGCTGATCACATCGGCCACGCCCGGCACGGTGCGCAGGCTGCGCTCCATCGTCCACTCCTGCACGGTGCGCAGCTGGGTCGGTGTCATGTGCGGGCCCTTGAGCACGTAGCGGTAGATCTCGCCCACCGCAGAGCTCATCGCCTCCAGCTCCGGGGTCACCCCTTCTGGCAGCTCCACACCCTGCAAGCGCTCCAGCACCTGCTGGCGCGCGAAATAGTCGTCGGCCTTGTCGTCGAAGGTCAGGATGATCATCGACAGGCCGAACTGGGTATGCGAGAACACCCGCACCGAATGCGGGATGCCGGACAGCGCCACTTCCAGTGGCATCGTCACTTCGCGCTCCACCTCTTCGGCGGCGCGGCCCGGGTGCAGCGACACCACCGTTACCTGGGTGTCGGAGACGTCCGGGAACGCCTCCACCGGCAGCACGCGGAACGCGGCAATGCCGGCGCCGATGAACAACAGCAGTGCCAGCATCACCATCAGCGGCTGGCGCAGGCAATAGGCAATCAGGCGATCGATCATGGGGCGGCATGCCCCGCGCCGGTGCTGGCGGCCGCTGGCGCGCTGTCGACCAGCTGCTGCAGCAGCAGGCCGCCTTCGACCACCACCCTGCTGCCAGCCGCCAGACCGTCACGCACCCACTGTCGGCCGTCACCCAGCTCCTCGGCGTGCACGGCGTGGCGCAAGTAGCGGCCCTTGCCCTCTTCCACGAACACCACCTGCTTGCCGTCGATCAGCAGCACCGCCGCATCGGGCAACGAGACACCGCCCTCGGCCGGCAACGCCACCTGGGCACGCACGTACTGCCCGGCCTTGAAGCCGCGTGCGCGATTGTCCAGCTCGGCGCGCGCCTGCACCACGCGGCGTTCGCTGTCGACGAAGTCATCCACGTGCTGGAGGGTCGCCTGCAGTGGTTGCCCATCGGCGCCGGGCACGCTCACCTGCATGCCCGCCTTCAAGCGTCCGGCGAGGCTTTCGGGGATGTCCAGCAACAGCCACAGGCGGTCCGGATCGCCGATCACTGCCAACGGCTGTTCACTGTCCGGGCTGACCGACATGCCCGGGCTCATTCGCCGCTCCACCAGCACGCCATCGATGGGAGCGCGCAGCGGCAGGCGCTGGTCGACGCGCTGGCCGTTGCCATAGGCCTTGGCGAAGGCGGCCGCGCGTGCATGATCAGCCTGACTGCCAGCGAAGTTTGCCTCGGCCTCGTCCAGTTCACGACCCGACGCCACTCCCGCCGCATGCAGTTCGCGGGTACGGTCCAGTTCCTTGCGTGCCTGCTGCAGCTCGGCGCGACCACGGGCACCTTCAGCCTGAGCCTGGCCGAACTCGGGCGAGGTGATCCAGGCGATGACCTGGCCGGCTTTCACCTTCTGCCCCGGCTGTGCCTCGATGCGCGCTACCTGCCCCGACAGCGGCGTGTGAAGTGCGCTGGAGCGCGTCTCATCCCAGACCACCCGGCCCGGCAGCTGTAGGCTGGCGCTGGCGCCGGCACTCACTGTCTCGCTGCGCAGCACGTCCAGCTGGCGGCTGTCGGAAGGAAACTGAATCTGGCCGGCGCTGACCCGAGGTGCGTCCTCAAGATAGGAAGCTGGCTCTCGACCACAGCCGCCCAGCAGGATCAGCGCCAGCAAGACGGGCAGCACGGCGTATCGCGCCTGCGGGCGATAGGCGACGGTGGACTTCATCGGGATTCTCCTTCGGCAACGGATGTGGCGGCTTCCCAGCGCGCCAGTGCAATGGCATGGTCGGTGCGCGCCTCGATCAGTGCGGCCTCGAAGTCGCGCCAGCTGCGGCGCGCATCCAGCAGATCGGTCAGATTGGCGGCACCGCGCCGGTACGCCAGTTCGATGCCCTGCACCGCCTTGCGTGCGGCGTCGGACTGCAGTCCCTCATACTCGCTGCGGCGCTGTGCGGCGGACTGCGCGCTGGCCTGCAGCTGGTCCAGCTCGGCGCGTGCTTCGCGCTGCAGCACCTGCAGCTCCAGCGCGGCCCTGTCACGGTCGGCCTCGGCACGCTGGATCGCGCCGCGCGCGCGCGACGGCCCCCCCAGCGGAATGGTCAACGACACGCCCCAGGTAACACCGCTGATGTCGGTCGGCTCTCGTTCGGCCTCCACGCCCAGCTGGATATCGCGATGGCGCTCGCTGCGCGCCAGGGCCACGCCGGCATCGGCGGCTGCCAGGCGCGAGCGTGCAGCGCGCAGATCCGCGCGCTGCTGCGGATCGAACGCGCGCTCATCGGCCCTGGCTGCGGGGTCTGGCCACGGATCATCGGCGCTGAGGTCATGGCTGTCGTCACGTCCGAGCAGCATCCCCAGCACACTCCGCGCGTCACGCAGATCCAGTGCTGCCTCGCGCGCCGCATCCGCCACAGCCAGGTCGTCCACCGCCAGGCGCGCGCGATCCACCGGTGCCATCGCCCCTGTCGCAACCTGCTTATCCGCCGCCGCCATCTGCTCGGCCGAACTCTGCCGGTTGGCGTCGGCAATCTGGGCCCGCTCCTGCGCGCCCTTCAGGCCGAAATAGGCTTCATGCAGTGCCACCTGTTGTCGGCGACGGGTATCGAGCATCTCCAGCCCTGCGACTTCCAGCAGCGCGTCGGCCTGGCGGATGCGCAACGCACGCTTGCCACCACGTTCCCAGGTCCAGCCCAGGCCCACGGTGCTGTCCACGCGCTTGTCCTGCCAGCGCCCCGGGCCGATGCCATGCTTGGGGCTGATCTTGCTGGTACCGAGCGACAGCTCGGTGGCCGGGCGCAATGCCGCCGTCTGCGCATCGCCCTGCACACCGCGCAGCTCCAGTGCCGCCGCACGCAGGTCAGGGTTGTGTGCGTCCATTGCGCGCTGCGCGTCCTGCAGGGACAGCGCCGAAGCCACAGGCGCGCACAGAAGAGTGGCCAGCACGGCCGCAAGACGAGAGGAGAAATTCATGCACGTCACGGTAAGGTGACGGACTTGCGCCAAACTTGCCCCAACCTTGCACGAAGCTTGCAATGCGAATCCTGCTGATCGAAGACGATGCCGCCCTGGCCGATGGACTGATCCGCGCCCTGCAGGGTGCCGGCCATCTGTGCGACCACCTCTCGCGCGGACTGCACGCACCTGCGGCGCTGGCCAGTGCACCCTATGACGTGATGGTGCTGGACCTTTCCTTGCCGGACGTGGATGGCCTCGACCTGCTGTCGCGCCTGCGCAACGATGGCGCCACCCTGCCGGTGCTGATTCTCACTGCACGCGATGGCGTGGAGGATCGCATCCTTGGCCTCGACCGTGGCGGCGATGACTATCTGGCAAAACCATTCGCGCTGGGCGAGCTGGAAGCGCGCCTGCGTGCGTTGTCGCGCCGCCGCAGTGACGCACCGGCGCAGAAGCGATTGGGCCGGCTGTGCTTCGACAGCATCCGCAACGAAGTGCAGGTGGACGGCCAGCGTATCGAGCTGACCGCGCGCGAGCTGTCGCTGGTCGAAGCGTTGATGCAGCACCCTGGCCGCACCGTGACCAAGCAGCGGTTGTTCGATGCGTTGTACAGCTGGGACCACGAGGCCAACCTGTCGGTGATCGAGGTGCATGTCAGCCGCCTGCGCCGCAAGCTGGAACAGGCGCGTGCCGGCGTCGGCATCCGCATGCTGCGCGGCCTCGGCTACCGGCTGGAGGCCATGGGTGACTGAGCGCGTGCACAGCCTGCGTGGCCTGCTGCTGCGGCGCCTGTGGCTGCCGCTGCTGGTGCTGCTGCTGTGCAGTGCGGTGGGTTCATTCGCGTTGGCGCGCTTCTATGCCGGCCAGGTCTACGACCGCTGGCTGCTGGATTCGGCGATGTCGTTGTCCGAGCTGGTGACGGTGCAGGACGGCCGCGCATCCATCGAGATCACCCCGGCGGTATCACGCATGTTCACCTGGGACACCGCCGACGAAGTGCATGGCGAGGTGGTCGATGCGGATGGCGGGCGCCTGTATGGCGACCTGCCCGAGGCATTGCCGCGTCCGGCGAGCGCCGCCGCGAATGACGATGCGGTCTACTACGATGCCCGCCTGCGTGGTCAACCGGTGCGCATGGTCGAAGTGGTGGTCAGCGCCGGCCCGGGCCATGACATCCGGCTGCGCGTGGCCGAGACACTGCGCAAGCGCCACCGGCTGGAACGCAAGCTGCTGCTGACCAGCGTTCCGTTCCAGGCCGCGATCCTGGCACTGGCGGCGTGGCTGGCATGGTCCGGTACCGGCGCCGCCGCAGGCCACGCCAACCTGGTCGCGCGGAAGCTGGCCAGCCCGCGGCCGGATCCATTGGCACCGCTGGATCCGGCGCAGGAGGCACCGCGCGAACTGTGGCCGGCGGTTGAGGCGTACAACGCCCTGCTGCAGCGCCTGGACGCGATGCAGGATGCGCAGCGGCGCTTCGTCAGCAACGCCGCACATCAACTGCGCACACCGTTGGCGGCCATGCAGGTGGAGCTGGAGAGCTCATTGCGCCAGCATGATCCGCAGGCCCAGCAGCTGGCGCTGTCCGGCACGCTGGCCGGGTTGGCCCGCTTGCAGCATCTGGTCAACCAACTGCTGATGTTGAGCCGCTCCGAAGATCCACATGGCAGCGCACTGCCGCTGCAGCCAGTGGACTTGGCCGCGTTGGCGCGTAGCGTGGTGGAGCGCTATGCGGACCGCGCATTGGCTGCAGGCGTGGACCTGGGTTATGACGGGCCCGACGACGGCGTGCAGGTACAGGGCGATCCGCAGCTGCTGCGCGAGGCGTTGGGCAACCTGCTGGACAACGCGCTGCGCTACGGTGCCGTGCCAGGCGTGATCACCCTGGGACTACAGCAGGGTGCCGAGAGCGTGCAGGTGTGGGTGGACGATGACGGCTCCGGCATTGCCGAAGCCGAGCGCACGCGCGTCACGGAACGCTTCTACCGGGCCAGCACAGAAGGCGACGGCTGCGGACTGGGATTGGCGATCGTGGCCGAGATCGCGCAGCGGCATGGCGCGATCCTGATGATTGATACCGCCCCGATCGGTGGCGCGCGGGTGGGGTTGCGGTTTCGTTCCCGCTGACGTGCCGCGTGCCAACCGAGGTTGGCACCTACCCGGTCACGCCATCCGGTAGACGCCCACCTTGGTGGGCGCTGTTGACGTCCCGCATGCCAACCAAGGTTGGCACCTGCCAAAAGCACCCCAGCCGGCGGATCCCGGTAGATGCCCACCTTGGTGGGCGCCGTTGACCTCCCGCATGCCAACCAAGGTTGGCACCTGCCAAAAGCACCCCAGCCGGTGGATTCCGGTAGACGCCCACCTTGGTGGGCGCCGTTGTCCTCCCGCGTGCCAACCGAGGTTGGCACCTACCAAAGGCACCCCTCCGGCGGATCCCGGTAGATGCCAACCTTGGTTGGCGCCTACCCATCATCATCGGCTCATCGAATACGGCGCCTGCGCGCCCTGCCCCGGCCAGTCCCTGTTCGGCTCGGCCTGCATGCTGAAGCGTAGTTCGCCACCTGCCAGGATCTCGTCGTGGCGCAGGAAGGTGCGCTGCAATGGCTTGCCGTTGAGGCTCACATTGCCCACATAGGTGTGCCTGTCATCCAGCCCATCGGCCACGATGGTGAACGTCTTGCCGTTCGGCAGGCGCATTGCGGTCTTCGGCAGGAACGGGCGACCCAGGATGTACTCGCCCGAGCCCGGCGCCACCGGGTAGAAGCCCAAGGCGGTGAACACGTACCACGCCGACATCTGGCCGACGTCATCATTGCCGGCCAGGCCATCGGGGCGGTCGGCGTACTGGGTATCCATGATCTGCTTCAGGCGCGCCTGCGTGCGCCATGGCTGGCCGGCATACGAATACAGGTAGGCCACGTGGTGGCTGGGCTCGTTGCCATGCGCATACCAGCCGATCAGGCCGGTGATGTCTTCCATGTGCTCGAAGATGGACGGATCGACCTTGGCGTTGAACACCTCGTCCAGACGTGCGAGCAGCTTGTCGCTGCCACCGTGCGCTGCCGCCAGACCGGCCACATCCTGCGGCACGTACCAGGAGTACTGCCAGGCATTGCCCTCGGTGTAGTCGGTGCCGTATCCACTGGCGCTGGGGTCGAATGGCGTGCGGAAGCTGCCATCGCGCTTGCGTGCGCGCATGAAGCCGGTGTCTTTGTCGAAGGCGTTGCGCCAGTTGCCGGCGCGCTTGTCGAAGGTGGCCGCAACATCGGTCTTGCCCATCGCCTGTGCCATGCGCGCGATGGTCCAGTCGTCGAAGGCGTACTCCAGTGTCTTGCTGGCCGCTTCGCCTTCCTCGTCGATCGGCACATAGCCCAGCTCGCGATACTGCGAGATGCCATCGTACGGGCCGTAGTTGGCGGTCTCGACCATCGCCTTCAGCGCCTTGTCGGCGTCGAAGCCGCGGATGCCCTTCACGTAGGCGTCGGCGATCATCGGCACCGCGTGATAGCCGATCATGCACCAGTCTTCCAGGCCGTGGAACGACCACACCGGCAGCATGCCGTACGGGCTGTGCTCATGGTGGGCCAGCATCGAATTGACGAAATCGCTGTTGCGCTTCTCCGGCTGCACCAGCGTCAGCAACGGATGCAGCGCGCGGTAGGTATCCCACAGCGAGAACGTGGAGTAGTTGGTGTAGCCCTTGGCCTGGTGCACGGCATTGTCCGAGCCGCGGTACTGGCCATCGGCATCCATGAACAGCGTTGGCCCCAGCATCGTATGGTACAGCGCGGTGTAGGCGCTGCGCCGGGCATGTTCGGGGGCGTCGATATCGAGCACCGACAGCGCCTGCGTCCATTCCTGCTTTGCCTGCGCGCGAACGCGGTCGAAATCGAAGCCGGCCACTTCCGCGTCGAGGTTTGCGATGGCACCGGCTTCACTGACCGGCGAGATCGCCACCTTGACCACCAGCGGTGCATCCAGTTTGCCGAAGGCGAAGGTGCCGACCAGCTGGCGCCCCTCGATCTGTGCGCGCTGCGCCGGATCCTTCTCGCCCGGCGGCGGGAAGCCCTTGTAGACAATGTCCTGCTCGGTGTTGTGCAGCTCATGCCCGGAAAGCGGCCGCGAGAAGCGCATCGCGAAATACAGCTGGCGGCCTGGCGCCCAGCCACGGGTTTCGCGGAATCCGGTCACCGTGCCATCGGCGCGCACCCGCACCCGCGACCACAGCACCTTGCCCGGGTAGTCGTACATGCTCGTGCGCATGTCCAGCAGCACCTTGGCGTCGGTCCCCTTGGGGAAGGCATAGCGGTGCACGCCCACGCGCGCACTGGTGGTCAGTTCGGCGCGCACCCTGTAGTCATCCAGGGTGACTGCGTAGTAGCCCGGCTCGGCCTTCTCGTCCGCGTGGCGGAAGCGCGATGCATAGCCGCTGCGCGGCTTCTCCGGATCACCGCGCTCCAGGCCGGGAGTGCCGGTGAACGGCATCAGCAGGATGTCGCCGAGGTCCGAATGACCGGTGCCGGAAAAATGCGTGTGCGAGAAGCCGACGATGCTGCTGTCGTCGTAGCGATAGCCGGCTGCCCAGCCATAGGCCTTTTCGCGTGGCTGGATGCGTGTGTCCGGGCTGAGCTGGACCATGCCGAACGGCACCGTGGCACCCGGGTAGGTGTGGCCTTCACCTCCAGTACCAATGAACGGGTCGACCGAGGCGTAGGCCTTGTCGGCGGCGGTTTTGGCGGGAGCGGCCGACGTCAGGCCGGAAGCGAGCATTGCCGTGGCGGCGACAGCGATCAGGAGACGACGGTCCAGCGTGGGCATCGGCGTTTGGATCGATTCAGGTGGTAGCCGGATGCTAGCACCGGGCCTGTCACGCCGCATGCTGCAGTGCGACTGCCCGGTGTCCCGCGCCGGGTTCAATCGTCAACCGGGAAGCGCGTTCTGCAACGACATGAGGTCCGCGCTGTGCAGCGGCCTTACCACCCGCGCGACCTCTTCTCCATCGCGCAGCAGCACCACTGTCGGCCACAGCTTCACCTTGAACGCTCGCCCCAATGCCCTTCCCTTGCCATCCTCGATCTTCCAATGCGGCAGATCGTTCGCTTCGACGAAGGCCTGCAACGCGGGCTGCGCGGCCTGGCAATGACCGCACCAGGGCGCACCGAACTCCAGCACCTGCCACCCAGCCTGCGCCGCCACCCCCGCAGAGGTGGGCTCGTTCGGAAGGTGATCACGCATGAACGGCATGAGCGCTACGCCGCCAGTGCCTGCTGGATATCCGCCAACGGTGCGTTGGTCAGGTCCTTGGCGATATCGCCGAGCAGGCGCGCCTGGACCTCTTTATGCAGCAGCGGACGGATGCGACCCAGCGTGGTCGGGTCGGCGATCAACACCAGGTGCGCATAGCGGTTCTTCAAGGCATCCTCATTGAGCTGTTCGGCCACCTGCTTGGCGAACGTCGCCTCGTTGAGCTGCGAGACCGACATGTCCTTCGGCACGGCACCCGCAGGCCCCTGCCCGGACACGCCCTGCTCACTGATGTCCTGCAGGCGCAGCTCGCCCTCCTGTTTCAGGGTCAACTGATGGTTGCTGCCCACGTTGGTGAACACCCGTGCCGAACCACCGTCGGCTACCACGATCAGCGTTCCTTCGGGAATCGTCCGCGCCATTGCATCCTCCATCAATTTGAAAAGTGGGTGTGTGCTCCACCTTATGCACGCCGATGTCACCAGAGCGCGTACAGGATGTGATTCCGTCATCGCAATCTGGAATCCGCCCTAAATTTACCGGGAGGCCTGCCGCTATGGCCTCCATCATCGCGAGGAACCTCTGTGCACGCTGGCTCACTGTTCCACGTCTGCTTCGCCACCAGCCTGGCCATTGCCGGCTGCGCCGGATGCATCCACCAGTTCCTGCAGGGCCAACCGTTTTTCGCCCTGGCCATCATGCTCTCGGTGCTCACGATGATCGGCGCCGCACTGGTCACGCGGAAACTGGCACTGCCGGGCGCCTTGGCGATGGCCTGCACGGTGTTCGGTTTGCTGGCGAAGTCGGCCTGAGCCTTCTGAACAGGCGACGTGGAACACAGCGTGCAGATCAGCCCGCTTCGCTGCACGCTCACGCCGGTGCCGTTATGATGAACGGATGATCGACACGACCCACTACGTGACGGGCGCACCTGTTACGTGGGAAGCACTGCCGACCGGCGCTTCGCTTGCCACGATTGCTCCCGCCCTGCATTTCCATCGCCTCGCGCTGGATCCCGGCGGATGACGCCCGCAGGCCCACGGCCTGCCTTCCCCACACGCTGATGTGACACGCGGCTGCCAACTGCGCGGCCGTTGTGATCCCGTTGCCGCGTTTCCGCCCTTGCGGCGGTGCTTTGCCGTGCGCGTGGCGTTGCGCCTGCACACATTCTCCGGCCCCCACGCCGCCTTCCGATGCCCCTGCGCCACTTGCGCCTGCATCGCCGTTTCCGATTTCCGGGACACACCACAGCACCCATTCCCCTATTCCATACCTACAAGGGAGCCCCTATGCAGGACACGCCCGATTCCCATGCCCACTTCGGCTGGTTCAAACGCCGCCGCCACCTGAAGGTCGATGAGATCACCGTCGTCGACAAGCCCATGCTCAAGCGCGCCGTCGGTGCCGCTGCACTCGGCAATGCCATGGAGTGGTTCGACTTCGGTGTCTACGGCTATCTGGCCGTCACCATCGGCCAGGTGTTCTTCCCATCGAGCAATCCCACCGCGCAGGTGATCGCGGCCTTCGCCACCTTCACCGTGGCATTCCTTGTGCGCCCGCTGGGTGGCCTGGTGTTCGGCCCACTCGGCGACCGCTACGGGCGCCAGAAAGTGCTGGCGTTCACCATGATCCTGATGGCGCTGGGCACGTTCTCGATCGGCCTGATTCCCTCCTATGAGCGCATCGGCATCTGGGCGCCGGTGCTGTTGCTGCTGGCGCGCGTGGTGCAGGGCTTTTCCACCGGTGGCGAATATGGCGGCGCGGCCACCTTCATCGCCGAGTATTCCACCGACCGCAACCGCGGGTTGATGGGCAGCTGGCTGGAGTTCGGCACGCTGGGCGGCTACATCGCCGGCGCCGGTACGGTGACCGCGCTGCACATGCTGTTGAGCAACGCACAGATGCTGGACTGGGGCTGGCGCATTCCGTTCCTGGTGGCTGGCCCGCTGGGCCTGCTCGGCCTGTACATGCGAATGAAGCTGGAAGAGACCCCGGCATTCCGCGCCTTCGCCGAGGAAGCCGAGAAGCGCGAGCACGACCGGCCCGGGCTGGCCGCGCTGTTCCAGGTGCACGGCCGCCAACTGCTGGTGTGCATGGGCCTGGTGCTGGTGTTCAACGTCACCGACTACATGCTGCTGACCTACATGCCCAGCTACCTCAGCGTCACCATGGGCTACGCCGAGAGCAAGGGCCTGCTGCTGATCATCATCGTGATGCTGGTGATGATGCCGCTGAACATTGTCGGCGGGTTGTTCAGTGACAGGCTGGGCCGCCGCCCGATGATCATCGGCGCCAGCATCGCGCTGCTGGTACTGGCGATTCCATGCCTGCTGCTGGTCGGCAGCGGCAACGACTGGATGATCTTCCTTGGCCTGATGCTGCTGGGCCTGGCGCTGGTGTGCTTCACCAGTTCGATGCCGTCCACGCTGCCGGCGCTGTTCTATACCCCGGTGCGCTACAGCGCGCTGTCGATCGCCTTCAACGTCTCGGTATCGTTGTTCGGTGGCACCACGCCGCTGGTGACCGCGTGGCTGGTGGAACGTACCGGCGACCCGCTGGTGCCGGCCTACTACCTGATGGGCGCGGCGGTGGTCGGCCTGATCACGATGCTGTTCGTGAAGGAAACCGCCGGCCTGCCGTTGCGTGGTTCACCGCCGGCCGTCGGCAGCGACAGGGAAGCGGCTGCGCTGCTGAAGAGCGATGCGCCGGTGACGGTGGACCCGAGCCTGCCGCCGTTGCCGGACGTTGCAGAGCCCGAGCAGGTCAAACCGGCCTGAGGCTCGCCGCGAAATGCCATCCACGCATCACGCACGGCGTAGATCTACATGGGGCCAGTGGCGCCGGGCGGATACGCCCGGCGCTACCTGGCGCTATCTCTTGATGCGGGTCAGCTTCCCCGGCGTCCAACGCAGCGTCCATGTGTAGTTTCCGTCCGGCGGACAGACGTGGCGGTTCGGGCTCTTCCATTCGCAGACCGTCGCCCCGGCACTGACGGTGAAATCGACAATGATGCGATCACCCTGGATGCGGATCGCGCGGATGGCGCCTGGAATCTGTTCAACCGCGTCGTCACCATAGCCATACTGGCGGATGGCGGCATAGTCCTCTGCTTCCACCGGCGACAGGCTGTTCGGGTTCTCCTGGCCGCGCGGATCGTTTGCCGTCAGCGCCGTCATCACCGCCACCACATTGCGTTGCGCGAAGCTGCCGCCGGTGTAGGTGGACGTATAGAAGTACACGACCTCGGCACGGCCATCGCCATCGAGGTCGGCAACAGCGGTCCACACCGGACGGAAATCGGATTCAATGTCGTCGCCGGGAATCAGCCGCAGGTTGGCTTCGGCGGCGTGGTAGGCCTGTACCAGGCTGGGCGGCGGCGCCACCCGCTTGGACGCGGCAGGCGCGGCCGTCGCCGTCAGGCTGGACAGCGCCAGCGCAGCAAGCACCAGGCAGATCGAAGTGGAGCGGAACGTCGCAGGTCCGTGCATGTCGTCCTCCATGAGTGTGCGGTCAGTCTAACCGCAGCTCCGGTGGCGCCCAGTCGTGCACGGCGCGGTTTCGCGCGATGCGTGAAAGACATCCACACATGGCGTGGATCTACTGCGGGGTGTCCAACTCCATCGCACGCATCACGATGGGTTTGGCCCAGTCCGGCGTGTGCAGCAGTTCGGCCACCGAGACCGGGTACTGCAGCTGGCCGCGCTCCATCGCCAGCACCGGGAGGGGCGCGACGCAGCCTTCTGCGTCGGCCGGCGCGCTGTTGTCGTAGACATGCAGCTCAGCCAGGTGCGGCAGCAGGTCCAACAGGTTCTCGCGCGCCGAATCGAAGCGGGCGTGGATCTTTTCCACCGGAATATCGTGGCCACCGGCCTCTACCCGCGCCGCCACGCGGGCGATGTGCAGCTCGACCGTGGCCAGGCCACAGAACCAGATCGCGACGTGATGGTGCTCGCAGGCCTCGCGCAGCAGGCGCGGAATGGTGTTGCCACCCAGCGTTGTTTCGAAGGCGAAGTCCGTGCCATCGGCCATGGCCTGGCGCAGGCGGCGGGTGCCTTCCTGCCAGGCCTCGGCATTGGCTTCGGGCAGCGGCCAGCCAGCCTCGACCAGGCGGCGGGTGAACGAATCGGGGTTGAACCAGCTCAGTCCTTCGGCTTCCAGCCAGGTACCCAGCAGCGAACTTTTGCCGGCGCCATTGACGCCGGCCAGCACCAGGATCCGCCCCATCGTTCAGAGCGGACGGCCGAGGGTGACCTTGCGGCCACGGCGGATCGGCTGGCCCAGCACCTTGCCCAGCCCCTCACCGCGCTGCAGGCTGGCCAGGGTCTGGTCGAACTCACCGCGCAGGCGCAGCAGTTCTTCACTGCGCTCACCGGCGTCACCGCCGGCGGCCTTGGCCAGCAGCTCCTGATACGTGCGGATATCCACGATCACCGCTTCGGGATGATTATGGTTGGTGATGACCAGCGCCTGCTTCTCGCGCACGGTGCGCATCAGGCTCGGCCAGCCACGGGTCTTCACCGACGAGGCCGGGGCCTTTTCGAGGCCAGGCAGATCCAGCGGCAGGGTCATGGCACGGCTCCAGACGGGGATAGTTGAGGCCATTATGCCCAATTTGGCCCAATTGGGGATAAATGGACCATTACCTGACGGAACCCTCCGCCGCCGCGCCCGGCGCATCGGTCTGCAGCAGGCTGTCGCGCTCCCGCAGCGGGAAGCGGATCCAGGCATCCAGGCCTTGTGGGCCAAAGCGCAGCTCCCCGCTGCCAGCCAGCTCGTACGGCACGCGCTGCTCGATCAGCGCCCGGCCCAGGCCGCGCTGGCGTGGCAGCTCCCAGTCCTCCACCTCGGCATGACGCTCGCACCAGTGCAGGCCCAGCCATGGCTGGCCGGCCTGAACCTGCAGATTCCAGGTGACCTCGATCCGGCCATCCTCATGGGTGAGCGCGCCATGCCTCAGCGCGTTGGTCGCTAATTCGTGGATCGCCAGGGACAGTACTTCGGCTGCTTTCGGCGGCAGCAGCACGTCCTCGCCCTGCAGGCGGTAGGCGGCCGCTGCAGGCGTCTGCGCAGCGATCTCCTCTTCGAGCATGCCACGCAGGCAGACGCCGGCATTGGCACCACGGGTCAGCAGGGTCTGCGTGCGTGCCAGCGACATCAGTCGCCCGCACAACCGTTCAGCGTATTCATCCACACTGCTGACCGACTCGCGGGTCCGCCAGGCAATGGCATGGATGGTCGACATGATGTTGCGCACCCGGTGCTGCAGTTCGGCCAGCAATACCGATTGACGCTCAGTGGCACGCTTGAGGTCGTCGATGTCCACCGCGATGGCAAATACCCCGCTGACCTCACCGTCGCCATCGCGCAGGGGCGCGGCAGCGACCCGGGTCCAGCGCGCGCGGCCATCATCATGCAGGTACTGGAACTCCAGCCCCGGCACCACGGTCTCGCCGCGCATTGCGCGGGCGATGGCGAAGTCGTCCGGTGCAATGGGGGTGCCATCGGGATGGCAGCCGTGCCAGCGATGCTGGTTGTCGGCGTCTCTGGAAGGCACCTTGCCGGTGGGCAGATAGGCGCGCATCTGATCGTTGGACAGCAGCATGCGGCCCTGCAGATCAACAATGCACAGGCCGACCGGCAGCATCCTGAAGGCCAGCTCCAGGCGCCGCTCGCTCTCGCGCCGCCGTAGTTCCTCGCGCTCGCGCGCGGCCAGCGCCAGATGCGCGGCGGTGGTTTCGAACATGGTCACCAGCACGCCGTTGATCCGCCCTTCCTCGCCGCGGATCGGGCTGTAGGTGATCGTGAACCAGATGTCTTCCAGCCGGCCGCGCCGGACCAGCGGGTACAGCTTGTCTTCGAAGGTGAGCGTCTCGCCCTGCCAAACCCGGGTATAGAGCGGCCCGTTGATGTGCCACACCTCGGGCCAGCACTCGCGGGTCGGCTGGCCGAGCCCGCCGGGATGCTTGTCGGCCAGGATCTCGGCATAACCATCGTTGTAGAGCTGCACCAGCTGCTCGCCCCACAGCACGATCATCGGGAAGCCATGGGCCAGCATCAGGTCGACAGTGGCGCGCAGGTGGGGCGGCCATTGCTCGCAGGCACCCAATGGCGTGGACGACCAGTCGTGGCGGGCGATGCGCGCGGCCATGCCATCGTGGCGCGCATGCAGGTGCGGCGCAGGCGGCATCGAGCCACGCAGCTTGGCGGCGTGGATGCCTTCAGGACGGCGCGACATGCCGCGCAATCAGGCGATGCCCGCAGAGACCTGCGGCGCCGCCACCAGCCCGGCCAGCTGCTGCACCAGGGTTTCGATGTGATAAGGCTTGGTACAGCGCGGCGCGCTGGCGAAGCGGCTGGGCAGGTTGTCGTCGTAACCGGAGGTCAGCAGAAAGGGCGTACCCGCCTCGGCCAGCCGATCGGCCAGCGGATAGACCTGCTCACCGCCCAGATTGATGTCCAGCAATGCCACATCGATGGGATGGGTATCGACCAGCTGCCCCAGCGCTTGCAGGTCACCGGCCGGCCCCACCACCTGTGCGCCTTTCAGCTCCAGATAGTCGACCAGGAACATCGCGATGGCGAATTCATCCTCTGCCACCAGTACACGCAGCCCTTTCAGGCCCTCTGGTTTGTTGCCCGCTTCCAGCACGACCGGCGCTCCTCGATACACGCGGCCCAGCTCTGCCGCAACGCCCGCAGGATGCGCGAACCGGGCTACAAGAGCGCGTGATGATGGATGAAGATCGCGGCCACGGCCCGTTCACCGCGGCATTGCAGCGGCGTGTTCAGAAGGCCCGCTCCCACTTCAGGCTGAGCAGGCTGCGGTCGTGGCTGTACAGCCAGCCAACGTTGCTGTCGATGCGCGCGTAGCGCAGGCTCAGGCTGGGTACCAGCCCGGCCACGGCAAGGCGCTCGCTGCGCACGATGGCGATCAGGTTCTGTTCGCTGTCCTCACGCCGCGCCTCCAGCAGCGGACTCCACGCGTCGTAGTCGCGCTCGCGCAACGAGACGAATACGGTGGCGGTGGTGCCCGTCCACTGGCGCGCCGCACCCAGCCGCACGCCGCGCTGGCGATAGCCGTTGGCTGGGTTGGCAGCGCTGCTGTCACTCAGGTCCAGCCCGGCAAAGAGGGTCCAGCGCGGGTTGAGCGCACGGAACCAGGTGGCATACACCGCGGCCAGCTCACCGTCGTAATTGCTGGCCAGGCCACGCTGGCGATAGCGCTGGCGCTTCCAGTCGGCCTCCAGCTTGAGCAGGCTGCGCGCGTCCAGCGCATATTGCCATTCGCCATGCAGCCCGCTGCCGCCCTGCAGGGCCCGGTTGCCGAGGCCCTGATAGTCATAGCTGGGGGCGATCTGCAGGGTATGCCGTGCGCTACGCCAGCTGTAACCCGCCTGCACGTTGGCATTGAGCTCGTTGTAGGCGCTGTGCCCACGCCATGCCTGGCCGAATGCGAGGCCACGCACGTACAGGCCATGGTGGCCCTTCAAGGCCCAGCGACGTTCGAGGTTACCGTCATAGTCCAGGCCCATGGCGCGCTGGGCCTCGGGAAGATTGCGCTGGATGATGCAGGTGTCGCCTACCCCGAACAGGCAGGTGCGGCTGGCCGAACTGCGGTTGATGTTGTCGCTCCATGCCGGGCCGGCGGACAGCGCGCCTTTCCAGCGCTGGCGCGCCTGCAGCGCAGCCAGATAGGCGTCCACCCGTCCGCGTACACCTGCGGTGGCGGGGTCATCGGCACTGATGCCATCCGCGATCGCCGTGAACAACGCCACCGCATCGCGATCGCGCTGGTCTTCGGCGTAGACGCGCGCAAGTTCAAGGCGGGCCGGCAGGAAATCCGGCTGTGCCTCCAGCAGCGCCTCGTACTCGTTGGCCGCGCGATGGTGATTGCCGGCCACCCGCGCCAGGCCGCCCTGCGCATAGTGGCGCAGCAACGGGTCGTGGCCAGGCAGTTCGATGTATTCATCCAGGAAGCGTTGCGCGGCGCCCCATTGCTGATGCTGCAGCGACAGGTACAGCGCCTGGCCCAGATCGTCGACCGTGCGCTCCACACGCAGGGTCTGGCCGTCGATGGTGATGGTCGGTCGCTCCGACTCGGCCTGCTGCAGGCGCTGCTGGTCCTGCTGCTGGTGGCGCAGGTCGGTGCCCTGTTCGAGCACGCGGCGAAGATCGTCCTGCTGGGCGCGCACGTCGGCAGCCGCCAGCAGCAGTACGACAAGGAAGATGGGATGGCGCATGGTCGATCCGTGGTGGTGCATGCAGCGGGCCGAAGCAGGGACTGGCGGATCGCGGCTTGTCCCTGCCCTGCCCCGTCAGGGGCGTGGCAATCAGTTCTTGCTGCCGCCGAAGGCGGTGTCGTACTGGCTGTTGCCGCTGAAGGTGGCGATACCGGCCAGGGCGGCCGCGTTGGCGCCGAAGAACTGCCCCTGGGTGGTGCCGGCAACGCTGCCGTTGGCGGTGGCCGAACCGGCGAACGATGCGTCGGCACTGTTGATGTTGGCAACGATGGCCAGGTTCAGGCCGTTGCCCGAGAGCGCACCATCCAGGGTGCCGGCGCCGAAGTCGGCGTCGAAGGTGCCGCTCAGCAGGTTGCTGCCGTTGAACTTGTTCAGGCCAGCCACGGTGTAGGACGCCACGCCGGCGGGCAGCGTGGTGCCGGCGCGGTCACCAACGAAGTAGACCTGGCGGTTGTTGAAGCCACCGGCGGCGCCATCCTTGGACCATTCACCGAACCAGACATCGCCACTGCCGACCTTGACGAAGTTGAAGTGGCCCATGCCGGCGTGGCTGCCCGGTGCGCCGGTGATCGGCATGGCCAGGGTACGTACCGTCACGCCATTGACGGTGGTCGGTGCCGAGTAGGCGCTCAGACCCTGGAAGTCCACCGGCTTGGCCTGGGACACGGTACCGACACCGATACCGGCCTTGCCAGCGCGGTGCGGGCCGCCATTGACCTGCGATTCGCCAACCGCCACATACAGCTCGGCATCGGTCTTGGCACTGGCGGCACCGACGATATCGGCAGCATGCGCGGCACCGACCAGAGCCAGCGAGGCAGCAACGGCGAGAACCGAACGGGAGATCATTTTCATGGTATTGCTCCTTGGTTGAGGGAACTACGGGTACAACGCTTGAAGGTGGGAGATCAGAAGCGTGCGGTGACGCCGAGCTTCAGGGTGCGACCCGGGGCCGGCAGCGTGGACCGCGTGGCTGGATCGACGTAGTAGCGGTTGCCGAGGTTGCTGCCGACCAGTTCGACGCTGGCATGCTCGTTGAAGCGCCAGCGCGCATAGGCATCGACAGTGGTGATGTTTCCCCAGGTGAACGGCGCGTTCTGCCAGAGCAGGCCGCTGCCACCGCTCAGCAGGCGGTCACGGTAGGCCTGCAGATCAGGGTTCTCGTGGCGCTGGTAGTGCACGATGCGGCTGCCAAGCTCCAGGCGCTCATCGAACAGGCGCGTGCCCAGCGACCAGTTGATCGACAGCTTGGGAATGGCCTGGGTCAGCAGGTAGCCACCGACGAAACCATCCTGCACGCAGTTCGGGACCAGGCCGCGGTTCGCATCCAGGAGCACCGCCGTGCTCTCGTCACACACCTCGTTTTCCAGCGTGCGGGTGATGCCCAGATCGGTGAAGAAGCGCCGGTTGTCGAAGCGCGCCTGCAACTCGATGCCACGGATGGTCTGCTTGTCGATGTTGTCGAACAGGAAGTTGCCATCGCGCTCGATCACGTCACGGGTCTTGTGCACGTAGTACGCCAGCTTGACGTCGGCATCGGCGGTATTGCCGAACAGGGCCGACAGGTTGTGCACGTAGCCCACTTCGTAGTTGTAGGCGTGCTCGGGCTTGAGCGCATGCAGCGGATTGAGGCTGCCGGAGAAGGCGATGGTGCTTTCGAACATGCTCGGGAAGCGCACCGCTTCGCTGTAACGCACGTAGGCACGGGCGGCCGGGGACAGGTGTGCAGTGGCCGAGAAGGTCGGCAGCCAGGCATGGTCGCGGCGGCGGCTGTTGCGTGCATCGACCGGCTGCGACTGTACGCTGTTGCCGATGTTGCAGACCTGGTCGCTGCCGGCAAACACCGGCTGCACGCCGGGAATGGCCGCCACTTCGCCATTGAGGCAGGGATTGCCGGCGCGGGTGTAGTTGCCATCGGCATCGGGCAGCCAGGGCCGCGTGTACCTGACCGGACGCGGCGTCTCGTACGGCGCCAGCAACGCACGGATGCTGTCATCGATGAACCAGCCCATGCCGCGCTTTTCCCATACGGCGCGGCGTGCTTCCAACGCGTCGATGCGGGCCTGCAGATTGGCGGGACGGGGCGGCAACTCGTTCACGGTGTACTGCGCTTCCTTGCCACCTACGCCCTTGGTCAGCAGCTCGGGGTGCGCCTCGAGGAAATCGTCGAAGGCCCAGTAGCGGCTGTAGCGCACGCCTGCATTGAGGGTAAGGAAGTCGACCGGCCGCCACTCCAGGGTGAGGTAGCCCTCGCCCTCCTGCCGGCGCCCGGCACGCGGGAACATGCGCCAGCCATCGGTGGTACCGAAGTACGGATCGCTCGAGCCGAGCTTCTCGTACTGCCAGTTGCCGCCCACGGTCAGGTCCAGGGTCGAATGCAGGGCGAAGCGGTTGCTCAGGATCAGGCCGGTGCGGTCGTTGCGCGCGTTGGCCAGCGCGGTGTTGCGCAGGATCGGGCTGGCGTCCGGGTTCCATGCCGGATTACCCACTGCGAAGTTCGGGAAGCCGCCAGCACTGTAGGTATCGCTGTCCGTCTCCGTGCGCCACAGGTTGGCGTAGAGGTCCAGCCAGCGGCTGCCGGCCGGTTGGAAGCGGTATTCCAGGTTCCAGGCATCGGACGCAACCCGGCTGAGCGGCCACTGGATGCGCCCGTAGTCGGGCGCGGACAGGATGCGCGACGGCATGATCTCGCCGTAGTGCGACAGCGTGCGCCGCCAGGTGGCCTTCAGCTGCTGGTCGTCGTTGATCTGCCAGCTGCCCTTGACCAGCCAGGACTCCTGTTCGCTGGAGGTATTGGGCACTTCATCGCCCGGTTTGAAGTAACGTGCCAGCGTGGTGATGTAGTCGATGCCCTGGTACTCGTACTGCTCGCGCCGGTCCTGGTCGTAGTACGCGCTCCCTTTGCTGCCGGAGAAGTAGTTGCCGCGCTTGCGCCAGGCGTAGGCGGCCATCAGGTCGACGTTGTCGCCGCGTACGCCCAGTGCCAACCGCCAGGCCTGGTCTTCGCCATCGAAGGGGTTGTTGCCGCTGCGCGACTTCACCGGCACCACCAGGGTGCGGTCGTCATAGGGTGAGTTCGGCGAGCCCTGCGGGAACCCCGGCACGGTGCGGTAATCCTCGCCGGTGTGCAGCCTCGGCAGGCGCGGTGCCACCGCATTGCTGCTGCCTTCGATCTTCAGCTCCCCGCCGAAGCGCTCGCCGGCAGCAACAATGTCGTCAACGTCGATGGTCTTGATCACCAGCGCACCGCCGATCCCGCTGTGCACATCGCGCACCAGCCCTGGCCCCTTGATGACCTGGATGCCACCAATCAGGTTGGGATCGATGTAGTTGCGGTTGCTGACGCCGTTGTAGCCGCGCCAGACCGTGAGCGCCTGTTCGCCACCGTCGATGCTGACCGGCACCCGCCCGGGCCCCTGGATGCCACGGATGTTGACGTCCAGCGCGCCGCTGTTGCGCGCATCGCCGCTGAACACGCCGACCAGATCCTTGACCACGTCGGCCGGATTGGAACCACGATAGCGCTCCACCCGGTCGCGCCCCGAATACGCCGTGGTCAGGTCCAGCGCGAACACATCATCGTAGCCGCGCCGATCGCGCGCCTCACCCCCTTCCGACTGAAGGCGACCGGCCACGTCCAGTGTTTCGGTCACCCGCACCCCCTCCCCTTCACCCGCCTCCGCTGCGGCCCGCAGGCTCCAGGTACCGTCCATGCCGCGCTGTGCGCGCACGCCGCTGCCGCGCAGCAGCTGCTGCAGGGCCTGCATCTGGCTGTACTCGCCACTCACCGCACTGGAGCGGCGGCCCTCCACCAGGTCACTGCGGAACACCACCTGCACATCGGCCTGGCGGCCAAAGGCACGTACGGCATCAGCCAGTGGCTGCTCCGGGATGGCGTACTGGCGCACCGGCGCGACGATCGCCGGTTGTGCCTGCACGGCCGGCACCCAGGCCAGCGGCAGCAATGCGGTGGAAACGGCCAGGGCCAGAACGGTGGCGCGACGATGACAGGCGGATGCCGTGGACGGCATGGACAGGAACTCCTCAAGCGTGGCTGGACCACGGGCACATCCGGTGCCGATGGTGTGTCTGGCTTGAGGAAAAACGGTGTTTCGCTCTGGCTATACCTCTATAGACAGCGGGACACTGCAGGTGCCCACGGTTTTTTCATGTTTTTTTCATGCAGCGTATTCCGCCATGAACCGGCGGCACCTCACCACAGCACCAACGCGCCACCGGGCAAGCGCTGCACGCGCAGTCCTGCCTGTGCGGCCACGGCATCAATGGCGGTCTCCGGCTGCTGCAGGTGGAACAGGCCACTGACCCGCACGTTCGCGCCCTGCCCGCCGAGTACCCAGACCGGTGCACGCCGATAGCGGGCCAGATCGGCGATGGCCTGCGCGGCCGGCAGATTGTCGATCGCGACCTCACCTCGCCGCCAGGGCGCCATGGTCTCGGGGTCTTCCAGCCGCACAGGCTGCAGCCAGCGACCGTCACGGAACGCCCGTGACTGCCCCGCATGCAGGCGCTGTACGCTGCCATCGCCCGGACGCACCTCGACCACACCCTCGCTGACCTGGGTGGTGACCGTGGTATCCAGCATCGACACACTGAAGGCGGTACCGATGTCACGTACCAGGCCGCCCACCGCCTCGACCTGGAACGGGCGCGCCTCGTGCGCCACCTGGAACCAGGCCTGGCCGCGCAGCAGGCGCAGGTGCCGCTGCTGGCCATCGAACTCGACCGCCAATGCGGTGCCCGCATCGAGCACGGCAGTGCTGCCGTCCTCCAACTGCACCACGCGCGGCGCATCACTGCTGCGCAGGTCACTGCGCGCCAGCAACAGCGCCTGCGGTGCGGCCGCGACCATCAGAACCACAGCGGCGGCGCTGGCCAACAGCCATGGCAGGCGACGGCGCGGTGCGACCGGACGCAATCCCTGGCGGTCGGCGGTCAGTTCAGGCAGCGCCGCCAGCACCTCGGGCCCGGCGGCATCCAGCCCCCGCCAGAACGCCGTCTGCTGGCGCCAGGCCAGCGCATGGCGTGGATCGGCCTGCAGCCAGCGCTGCAGGGTTCGTTGCTGGCGTTCCGGCAGTGGGCCTGCACTGCACCGGATCACCCAGCGCAACGCCTGCCTGGCCTGACGCGGCGAGGGTTCGGACGTGGTCATGGTTGTGGCCTGCCGCACCACGAACGGGTGCGCTTTCCTGTTGTGACAACGGCGGGCGCGATCTGCCCACTGCAATCGCCGCTCATCGATGCATTCCCTGCTGGTGCTGCTGGATCAACAGTGCCGCGCGCAGCACATGCTTGCCGACCAGGCTCTTGGAAATACCCAGCCGTGTGGCGATCTCGCGCTCGCTCAGGCCCAGGTAGCGGTTGAGCACGAAGCACTCGCGGACCTGCGCTGGCAGCGCGAGGATGGTCTGGGTGATCTCGCGCAGCTGTGCCTGGTCCAGTGCCTGGGCCTCGCCGTCGTGACCCGCCTCGGCCATGTCGGCGGCGTACTCGGCCATCGCGCGCCGCTCGCGGGCGTCGGCCTGGCTGCGGTTGAGCGCATGGTGATAGGCCATCCGGTACAGATAGCCGCGCGGCTCCAGGATCGGTGGATCACCGGGCACGCTGCTGGCCTTCAGGTACAGGTTCTGCAGGGTGTCCTCGGTACTGGCCGGGTCGAGATAGCGCGCGATGAAGCGAGACAACGCACGGCGCTCGCGGATCAGCAGCTCGACCAGCGCCAGGGCATTGGGAGACATAGGTGCCAAGGCCGGACCGGGGAATGATGGGCGTGATGGCGACGGTCCGGACATGGATTGTGGGCTGCGCGGCCGCAGGCGGCAAGCGAAAGCCCGTCGCGCGGCACCAGGATCATCCACGCATGGCGTGGATCTCCCAGGCGGCGCCGGATCCAGTAGATCCACGCCATGCGTGGATGCGGAGCCTACGGTTCGTCCAACGCCTCGAAACGCTCGGCGAGGTAATCGATCAACGCACGCACCGCCGGCAGCAGCCCACGCCGCGAAGGGAACACCGCATGCACGATGCCGTGTTTCGGCACCCACTCGGGGAGCACCGGCAGCAGCGCCCCGCTCTCCAGCTCATCGGTGATCATCATCCGCGGCAGCATCAACAGCCCGACCCCGGCCACCGCGGCTGCGCGCAGCGCGATCATGTCATCGCTGACCAGGCGCGGGCGGTGATGCACGCTGGCCTGGATCTCGCCGGGCCCACTGTATTCCCACACATGCTGCTGACTGGGCGAGGCCAGATCGACGGTCGGCATCATCGCCAGGTCGGCCGGCACCTGCGGCGTGCCCAGCCGCTGCAGCAGCGCCGGACTGGCACTGGTGCACCACACCCGGCGCGCCAGCACACGCACCACCAGGTCGCTGTCCTCCAGCGGCGGCGGCCGTACCCGGATCGCCACGTCCACACCCTCGCCCACCACGTCCACGCGGCGGTTGGTGGCGTCCAGCTGCACCGTCACCTGCGGATGCAGGGCCAGGAAGTCGGCCAGCATCGGGCCGATGCGCGCGTGCAGGATCGCGATCGGGCACGCAAGGCGGATCGTGCCGCGCGGCTCAGCGCGTGACATCGCAATCGCTTCTTCGGCCGCCTCGGCCTCGACCAGCATTGCCTTGCAATGGCGGTAGTAGTCCTGGCCGACCTCGGTGACCGAGAAACGCCGGGTCGAGCGCTGGATCAGGCGCACGCCCAACCGTTCTTCCAGCAGCGCGATGCGCCGGCTCAGTTTCGACTTCGGCATGGCCAGCGCCCGCCCGGCCTGCGAGAAGCCGCCGTGCTCGACCACCATGGCGAAATAGAACAGGTCGTTGAGGTCACAACGGCGGATATCTGCGATGAACACGGGGCGATCTCCTGCGGCCCACGGCCTGCCGCCATTGTTCACCAGATAGGACTATGACGGCAAATGTTGGCGTCTACCGGCCCCATTGTCGCGGCGATATCGTCTCCTGCAACGAAGAACAGCGGCCGGCAGCCCCGGCCAGGAGATCGCCATGAAGCGTGTCACCGGTACCTACAGCGCCCCCCGCCCGCACTGGGTGGGAGATGGATTCCCCGCCCGCTCGATGTTTTCCTACAACACCCACGGCCAGCACCTGAGCCCGTTCCTGCTGCTGGACTATGCCGGCCCGTACAGCTTCGCCCCCAGCGATACCCCGCGTGGGGTCGGCCAGCATCCGCACCGCGGTTTCGAGACGGTCACCATCGTCTATGAGGGCGAGGTCGCGCACCGCGATTCGACCGGGGCCGGGGGCACCATCGGCCCGGGTGACGTGCAGTGGATGACCGCCGCCTCCGGCATCCTCCACGAGGAGTTCCATACGCCGGAATTCAGCAGGCGCGGTGGCACGCTGGACATGGTGCAGCTGTGGGTCAATCTGCCGGCCCGGGACAAGATGGGTGCGCCGGGCTACCAGACCCTGCTCGATGCAGACATTCCCTCGGTGGATCTGCCCGACGGCGCCGGACGCGTGCGGGTCATCGCCGGCCGCTTCGACGGCCACGCCGGCCCGGCGCGTACCCACACGCCGATGGATGTCTGGGACATCCGCCTGCAGCAGGGCCACCACGCCGAACTGCCGGTGGCCGATGGCCGCACGCTGGCGCTGGTGGTGTTGAAGGGCCAGGTCCGGATCAACGGCGGCCAGCCGGTCGGCGAGGCGCAGCTGGTCACCTTCGACCGCAGCGGCGAGGACGTGTTCGTCGACGCCGACAGCGACGCCACTGTGCTGCTGCTCAGCGGCGAGCCGATCGACGAGCCGGTGGTGGGCTATGGCCCGTTCGTGATGAACAGCCAGGCCGAGATCAGCCAGGCGGTCAACGATTTCAACAGCGGCCGCTTCGGCCGGATCGCGCACTGAGCGCTTCCGCGCGGCGGGTGATGACCCGCCGCGCCAATGGGCCATCGCCCACCTTCCCCAGGAGACTGACCATGAGTACCCCCGCCAACTTCAATGGTGCCCGCCCGGTGATCGATCCGGACAACGCCGCGATGCTGCTGATCGACCACCAGAGCGGCCTGTTCCAGACCATCGGTGACATGCCATTCACCAGCGTGCGCGCCCACGCCACTGCGCTGGCGAAGATGGCCACGCTGGCAAAGATGCCGGTGATCACCACCGCCTCGGTCCCGCAGGGCCCGAACGGCCCGCTGATCCCGGAGATCCACGACGCGGCCCCGCATGCCCAGTACGTGGCGCGCAAGGGTGAGATCAACGCATGGGACAACCCGGAATTCGTTGCTGCGGTGAAGGCCACCGGCCGCAAGCAGCTGATCATCGCCGGCACCATCACCAGCGTGTGCATGGCCTTCCCATCGATCGCCGCCGTTGCCGATGGCTACCAGGTGTTCGCGGTCATCGACGCGTCTGGCACCTACTCGAAGATGGCCGAGGAGATCACCCTGGCCCGCGTGGTGCAGGCCGGCGTGGTGCCGATGGACACCGCCGCGGTGGCCTCGGAAATCCAGCGCAGCTGGAACCGCGACGATGCCCAGCAGTGGGCCGAGGTCTACACGAAGATCTTCCCGAACTACCAGCTGCTGATCGAAAGCTACCTGAAGGCGCAGGACGTGCAGAAGAACCAGGAGCAGCTGGATTCGCAGCGCAGCTGAGCTGCCCCCGGGGTGCCGGCCAGCCGCCGGCCCCCTCCCAACCGGAGACCCACCATGTCCAGTGAACCGATCCGCGACCCGGCCAGCGACCACCTGCTGACCCCGCAGAATTCCGCCTTCATCATCATCGACTACCAGCCGGTGCAGGTAAACTCCATCGCCTCGATGGACCGCCAGCTGCTGGTCAACAACATCGTCGGCACCGCCAAGGCCGCTGTGGCTTACGGTCTGCCGATCGTGCATTCGACGGTCAACGTCAAGACCGGCCTGAACAAGCCGCCGATTCCGCAGCTGCGCAAGGTGCTGGGCGACTACCCCACCTACGACCGCACCACCATCAATTCCTGGGAAGACGTCGAGTTCCGCAAGGCGGTGGAGGCCACCGGCCGCCGCAAGCTGATCATGACCGCACTGTGGACCGAAGCCTGCCTGACTTTCCCGGCCCTGGATGCGTTGAAGGAAGGCTATGAGGTGTACGTGGTGGTCGATGCCGTTGGCGGCACTTCGCTGGCGGCGCATGATGCCGCGTTGCGCCGCATCGAACAGGCCGGGGGCCAGCTGATCAGCGTGCCGCAGTTGTTCTGCGAGCTGCAGCGCGACTGGGCCCGCTCAGAAACGGTGCCGGCGTTCATGAACCTCTTCATCGAAACCGGTGGTACGGCAGGCATCCAGTTCTCGTACGATCGTACCGAGTGATCGGGTGGCGGCGCCGGTCCTGGCCGACGCCGCCTTTTGGAGCAGTCGAGCATGGCTCGACGCTACAGTGGGTTTGGTCGAGCGTGGCTCGACGCTAGAGACAGATGGAGAATGTGATGGCCTACGCGCGCATTGTTTCGACCGGCGACAACTACCTGCACCACATCAGCAATGGAAGCTTTGATGTGGATGCGGACGAGCCCGCCTCGCTGGGCGGTCAGGGCAAGGGCTTCGCGCCCTTCGATCTGTACCTGGCCTCGCTGGCGGCCTGCACCGCCATCACTCTGCGCATGTATGCGCAACGCAAGGGCTGGGAGCTGGGCGAGTTCCATGCCGAGCTGCGCTCGGAACGCGACGAAGATGGACGCTTCCACGTGCACCGCGTGCTGCATGCCAGCGCCGAGCTGAGCGATGCGCAGTGGCAGCGGTTGCTGGAGGTGGTGGAAAAGACCCCGGTGACGCTGGTGATGCGCGAAGGTGCGCGCATCACCAGTGAGCGCGGCTGAAGGAGGTCTGGCCCACCTGCGGCGGATCTTGGCCGGTTCCTCGCTTGTTCCGGCCTCGCCCCTGTTCCAAGCTGCGCGTCCGCGTTCGGATGCAGTGAGCGCGCAGCAACAGGAGGACCGCACGCGATGTTACGTGCCCATGCTTTGGATCTGGATTTCAACGGCCGCGCCCTGCTGGCCGACGTCAACCTGCACCTGCCCTCAGGTGCCCGCATCGCCCTGATCGGCGACAACGGCAGCGGCAAGAGCTGCCTGCTGCAGATATTGGCCGGTACTCTGGTGCCCAGTGGCGGGACCATCATCCGGCGCGATGGCGCACGCATCGCCTACGTGCCGCAGCACGTACCGGATGACTCCTCTCGCAGCGGCGGCGAGCAGATGCGCCATTCGCTCGCCCGCGCGCTTGATGCCGAGCCCGACGTACTGCTGCTCGATGAACCCAGCAATCACCTGGACCGCAGTGCACGCCGCTCGCTGATCGCGCGCCTGCGCCAGTTCCATGGCGCGCTGTTGGTGGCCACCCACGATGAAGCCCTGATCGATGCGCTCTGTAATGAGCTCTGGCACATACGTGGCGGGCGCGTGAGCCACTTCGGCGGCCGCTACCGCGACTATCGGGCGGACCTGCAGCAGCGACGCGAGGCCAGCGACCGGCAGCTGCGCCAGCTGGATCAGGAGCGCGGCCAGGCCCATGAGGCGTTGATGCGCGAACAGCAGCGCGCTGCCAGCTCGCGGGAACGCGGTGTGCGCAAGGTGGAACAGCGCAAGTGGGGCGGCGTGCGTTCAGCCACCAAGCTCGGCCGTGGCAATACCACCGCCGGCAGCAAGCAACTGCTGATCCGTGAGCAGCAGGAAGACATCGTGGCTCGTCGCAATGACCTGCAGCGGGAGACCATCATCGAGCCTGCCTTCGCGTTGCCGGCCGGCTGGCGACGTGAGGGAGTGGTGGTGCAGCTGACCGACGCCAGCGTGGCGCATGCCACGGAAACGGTGCTGGGTGGACTGCATCTGCGCCTGGATGTCGGCGATCGCCTGGCGATCACCGGTGACAACGGCAGCGGCAAGTCCACGCTGGCACGCGCGCTGTGCGGCGACCCAAGCATCCGCCGTGATGGTGACTGGTTGCTGCCGCCAGCTGATCAGATCGCCCTGCTCGACCAGCACTACCGGGACCTGCCGATGCAGGCCACGCCTCTCCAGGCGCTGTCTGCCCAGATGCCGGACTGGAGCCAGACCCAGTGCCGGCTGCACCTGGCCGACTTCCTGTTCCGCGGCGATGCCACGGCGCAGACGCCCGTGTCCGCATTGTCCGGTGGCGAACGGGCGCGGCTTTCATTGGCATTGATGGCGGCCAAGCCCCCAGCGCTGCTGGTTCTGGACGAACCAACCAACAACCTGGACATGACGCTGCGGATGCACCTGCTGCAGGTGCTGCGGATGTTCCCGGGCACTTTGGTGGTGGTGTCGCATGACGACGCGTTTCTGCAGGCGCTGGAACCGGGACAGGTGCTGGCGTTGTAGCTGCGGCCGAGTGTGTGCCATCCACGCATGGCGTGGATCTACTGTAAAGGCGAAGACAACGACAGGGGCTGTTGCCAACGTCGCGTGCAACCGCCCGAAAAGCCGAGCATGGGCCCGGCTCTACGGAAGGCTCAGCGCCGCGAATGCAGCACGGTGCGCTGGCGCATCGCGTTGAATTCCTGCTCCACCTGCTGGATGTCCTCGGCCTGGAAACCGGCCGCATCCAGCAGCTGGTCGGCGGCAGCCGCCGCCAGCGGATCATCGTCACGCTGGCGCCAGCAGCGCGCCGGCAGGAAATAGCCCACTTCGCTGCGCCCGCGCATGATCACCACCGGCCGGCCCGCATACAGCAGGAACTCGGCCAGGTGCTGGCGCAGGCCCTCCACTGAAACATAGGCCGGTCCAACACCCAGCATCTGGCTGGACGGTTCGGGACTCTCGAACAGTTTGCGACGGCTCATCCACTCCTCCTTTTGAACAACGCGTGGTCTCCTTTCCTTAGACGGGCGCATCGCTGCGCCCCCGCCACGCACTACGTGATCCGCATCACGTCGCCACTCAGAAGCCGGTGTTGAACTCCAGCTGGAACACGTCGATCGACAGCGGCGCACCGGACACTTCCTTGGCCGCCATCCACTTGCCGCTGATCCAGCTGCGCGCGTCCAGCGCGTAGGCACCGCCCACGTAGTAACCGCGGGCGTTGGTGCCGCCCAGGTGGAAGTTCGGATCGTTGTAGGCGTCGGGCAGCGCGTCGGCCTCAATGTGCTTGTAGCCCAGCAGTGCCTGCCACTGGCCCTTCTCCTTCAGCTCGGTAGCACCGAAGGTGGCCTGCAGCATCCAGGCGGTGTCGCCGCTGCGGAAGGTATCGATGCCGACAGTATCGCCGGCGCCGTAGTTGTTGACGATGCCGTTCTGGGCACGACTGAACATGGCCTGCTTGTCGTAGGCCAGGTTGCGGATGTAGTCGCCATCCAGGCGCAGACCGATGCCCTGCGCCAGCTGTGTATCCCAGCGCAGGTTCAGCGTGGCCAGGCGGAAGGCCGAGGCCAGGCCGACATACTGCGGGGTCGGCGTACCGGCCGGATCCACCGGATTGCGCGCGATGTTGCGGATCAGCATCAGGGTGTTGCCCTTCTGCATGAACGCCGGGCGCGACCAGTCAGTGTCGCAGCCCACCGCACCCGAATACAGCGAGCACGTTGAGGACAGGCGACCGCTGATGTTCTTGAAGTCGTAGTAGCCCAGCGCAGCACGCAGCGCGTTGTCATCGTTGAAGTGCCAGTTCACGCCCACCTGGGCACCGGACAGCCACTTGTTCTCGTTCGGAGTCTTGACCTTGCTCTGGCTCGGCGAGCTGTCGGAGGTGTACTCCAGCGGTACCACCGCGAGGTTGCCGAACAGGTCGAGGTCGCCACCATCGAAGTCATACTTCAGGTTGGCGGCCAGGCCATCGAAGTTGAGATCGTTGGAGAACAGCGTGTCGCTGGTCCAGAACGGATTGCCGAAGCGGCCGCCACGCACCGTCACCCAGTCCGCCGGGCTGTAGGCCAGCCAGGCCTGGTCCAGCCACACGTCCTTCTTGCTCAGGCCGCCGCCGAGCTGCTCGGTGGTCGACACCGGGCCATTGCTGCTGCCGCTGGCCAGGCGCACGCCGGCCGTGGTGTGCTGGCCAATGGTTGCCTCGATGCCCAGGCGGGCACGGATGCGCCACAGGTTGCGGCGGTCCTGGCGGGTGTTCAGCAGCGGCGGCAGCTGCAGGTTGGTATTGGTGTTGGTGTCGAAGCCGTTGCCGGCGTTGATCGACGACCAGTTGCTCACGATGTCGCTGTTGCGCTCGGAGTAGAAGCGCGACTCGCTGCGCACACGCATGTCACCGGTGACCTTGATGCGCTTGGTCCACTCGGCCACTTCGTTGGGTGCCGCCCAGCCTTCCGACTTCGCCTGCGCCATCACGTCCTGGCGCACTTCGTCACGGATACCGTCGCGCACGCTCTGCGGTACGTACGGCACGCGCACGTCACCGGCTTCCAGTGCCACGCCACCGCTCGCTGCGGTGCTGCCCGTGGCTGCAGTGCGCTGTGCGGCCGCCGCTTCGGCCTCGGCCTGCACCAGCAATGCCTGGCCATCTTCGGGCTTCAGCGCACCGCTGGCGATCAGGCCCTTGATCAGCTTGACCATGGTGGTTTCGGCGGCCATCGCACCGGCCGGGGCGGCCAGGCTGAGCAGCACGGCGCAGCACAGCAGCGCCCGTCGGGCCGGCCGCGGGCGGCGGGAGTCGGTTCGTGCGCGGACGTGGTCGTTCATCACGGTTCTCATCGAAAGAAGGGAAATCACGGAGGTCGGGAATCAGGCCCCGGGCCGGCGGCCCTGGATCAGGACGCGGGCGGGGAAATCGAGTGACGGCGGCGGTGCCTGGTCAACCTTGCCGATGCGACGCAGGGCATCGAGCACGGCCGCGTCGGCCTCCTCGTTGCCACTGCCGCGTACCAGCTCGACCTTCTCCAGGCGGCCGTCGTTGGCCAGCCACACATTCACCTGCAGCTGGAACGCCAGGCGCTTGACCTTGTCGTCGCGCGAGATCGCCTGCTGCATCAGGTAGCCCAGGTAGCGGCCGTAGGTAGCGTTGCCGGCGCCACCACGGCCAACGCCGGACGAACCGCCACCACTGCCGGACTGGATACCGAAGTTGTCACCACCGGCCTGCGCATCGGCGTTCATCGTTACCGGATCGGCGTTGTCCGGCGTCGGCGTCGGCTCTTCGGCCGGCGTCGGCTGATCCAGCGGCTCCGGCTCGGGCATCGTCTCTTCCGGCGGCGTCTCCGGCTCCGGTGGTTTTTCCGGGGGCGGCGGGGGCGGCGGCGGAGGGGGTGGCAGCGCCAGCATCGGCGGCTGCACCACCGGCCGACGGGTGCTGGCGGTGTCCTTGAACAACAGCCACCACACCGCGATGCCGAGCACCAGCAACGCGGCCAGCACCAGTGCCACGGTCACCAGCAACTGGCGACCGCGCATGCCGGGCTCCGGCCGAGGGGGTTGATGGGCCGTCATGCCTCAGCCCTGCGCCTTGCCGGTGACCAGGCCGACCTGGGCCAGCTCCAGGCGCCGCAGCAGGTCCAGTACCTCGACCACGCGGGCGTACTGCACCTGCGCATCACCGCGCACGATCACCGGGAAATCCGGTGTGGTCGCGCGTTCGGTACGCAGCCGGTCTTCCAGCTCGGCCATCGTCACCGGGTAGGCATCCAGGAACACCTGGCCACTGGGGTCGATGGTGATCGCCTTGGTCTTCGGCTTTTCCAGGGCCACGCTGTTGCTGGCCTTCGGCAGGTTGACCTCGATGCCGGGGATGGAGGCGTTGCTGGTCAGGATGAAGATCACCAGCACCACCAGCAGCACGTCGACGAAGGGCGTTACGTTGATGCCCTTCTCGCGCTTCTTGATGCCGAACTTCGCCTTCTGGCCCATGGCGCGCCCCTCAGCCCTGGACCGCGGCCGGGCCGCGCCCGTCCTGCTCTTCGGCCAGGCGCGCGGCGAACTCGTCGATGAACACCGCCATGTCCGCGCCGATCGCTTCGGCACGCGCACCCAGGTAGTTGTAGCCGAACAGTGCCGGGATGGCGACGCCGAGGCCGGCAGCGGTACACAGCAGCGCCGCGGCCATGCCTGGCGCCACCGAGTTGATGTCCACCGCGCCGGCCATCGCCGCCACCACGAACACCAGCATGATGCCGATTACGGTGCCGAACAGGCCCACGTACGGCGCACCTTCGATGGTGGTGGACAGCCAGTTCATGCGCCGCGCCATCGCTTCCTGCTCGCGCACCATCACCGCATCCATCGAGGCGCGGATCGCGGCGATGGTGGCGCCGCTCAGGTAGCCACTGTTGCCGTCGCGCTGGTGGCGCTGCTGCATTTCGTCGATGGCCACCTGGTAGATGCGCCACAACGAACCATCGTGCATGGCGGTCGGTGCCTTGCCCTGGCGATCCATGTCCGACAGGGTACGCAGCGGCACGCCGGACAGCTTGCCGAAGCTCTCGGTGAACACCGCATTGGCCTTGCTGGTACGGCCGAAGTGGCGGCTCTTGGCGATCATGATCGCCCACGACAGCAGCATCATCAGGCCAAGGATGGCGACCACCACCCAGGCATCGAACGGCATCGCCTTGAGGATGAAGGCGAAGTGGCTCTGGCCGGCCGACTGCTCGTCGGCACCGTAGCTGATCAGGCGTGAATCGGCGCCCTGCGCGGTGGCGTCGGCCAGCAGCAGCGCCGCCGGACGTGCAACCCGCGAGATGCGCAGCTCATCCAGAGCGCCTTCGAAGTTGGCCAAAGGCTGTGCAGCACCCGGGGCATCGGCGCCCACCACCGGCGCGGTACCCATCGCCGGCAGCTCGCCGCTCAGCTGGGCCACTACACGGCCGTTGAGGTACAGCTGCAGCGCGCCCTTCTCCGCGGTCAGTGCCACGTGCGCCCACTGCCCTTCCGGAATCGGCTGTGCCGGCGTGCTGCGCTGGCCATTGAGCTGCACGAACGGCACCCGGTTCTCGATACCGACCACCAGCTCGGAGGCGCCATCGCGACGGGCATAGATTGCCTGCGCCGCATTGTTGCTGCCCGGCTTGATCCAGGCCGAGAGGGTCAACGGCGCGCCCGCTTCCTGTGCCAGCGAGGCGCTGGCCGGCAACGGCAGCGGGCCTGCGCCCAGCTGCACGCCACGACCGATCACCGCGCCTTCGGACGGCGGCACGACGGCGCCGGCATTGTTGCCGTAGGCGGTGGTGTCGCGTGCAGGCGCATTGGCTTCGGCGAAGTGGTAGACCAGCGTGTAGTCCGGGTCGAACACCTGCTGGCCGTTGCCGCTGGCCGGGGCCTTCTCGTTGCCGTAGTACATCCAGATCGTCTGCGGCGCGGCGGCGCTGACTGCCGGCACGTCCACCCAGACCAGGGCCAGGCCCAGCTTGGGATCGAACTGTTCGATCTGATGGGCCAGCACGGTGCGGCCATCGCCCGACACGAAGCGCAGGTCGTTGCCCGCGTCCTGGGTACCGTCGAAACCGAAGTTGCCGGTATGCAGGCGCAGCAGCAGCGGCGTGCGGCCCGGGTCACCGGCCAGGCCCGCGCCCTGCGGGCCGGCATCGACGGTGATCGGCTTGCGGTACTTCCATTCGGCCTGCCACCAATTGGCATCGGCCGCAGCAGCAGGCAACGCAACCAGCGCGGCCAGCAGCAGCAACACTCGGGAAAGCAAACGGTCCATGCGAAGGGTCTCCGGAGAACGCATGTTCAAGGGAAGGGTCAGTAACTGGTGCTGATGTTGAAATGCAGGCGTGGGTCGTCCTTGCGCGTGACCGGGCCATCGGCATAGGGCCAGGCGTAGTCCAGGCGCAGCTGCAGGTGCTCACCCAGGCGCAGCTGCGCGCCCAGGCCGACCGAGACCAGGTTGTACTTGTCACGCTGTTCGGGCAGCGGCTGGCGCAGGCGCAGGTAGGCGGCGTCGGCAAAGCTGTAGACGCGCAGATCCGTGCCGCTCCACAGCGACCACGCCGGGGTACGCCATTCCAGGCTGGCCAGGCCGCCGTAGTCGCCGATCGCCTCGGCCGACAGATAGCCGCGCACGGTGTACATGCCACCGGCGGCGAACTGCTCGGCCGACACCAGCGGTGCGTCGGTCACCTGCAGCGAGCCGCGCGCGTACCACTGCCAATCGCTGCCGAAGGTGTGGGTGTTGGCCACATCGGCCTTGAACGCGATGAAACTGGGGTCCGCCCAGTAGCGCTTCTGCCCGAATCCGATGGCATCGCTGCCATAGCCGAACAGGCGGCGGGTGCCGGCCACCAGCTGGGTGTTGATGCTCAACTGATCCTGCTCGCCCTGGCGCACACCGACAAACGCCAGGGTGATCGGCGCGTACTTCAGCGGCGTCTTCAGGCTTTCCTTGCCCATCTGCGTGTCTTCCTCGGTGTCCTTGAAGTCCACGCCGAGGCTGAGCTGGCGCCACCACTGGCTGCTGCCGGCCAGTCGATAGTTGAGCTTGAGACCGATCGAATGGCCGTTGCCGATCACATTGGTTCCGGTGCCGGTACCGACCTGTCCGCCCGCGTTCAGCACGCGGCTGTCGGACTTGTAGCCGGACGCTTCCAGGCTCCACGGCGTGCCCTCGAACGGCATCATGTACGAGGCCGAGAACACCTTGGCCTGCTTGGTATCTTCCGGCGCCAGGTACACGCCGATGTTGGCGCTGTGCCCGCGCTTCCACAGGTTGTCGTAGGCCAGCGATGCACTCAGGCGCAGCTTCTCGGTGTCGGCGCTGTGGTCGTTGTTGAGCGCCGCGCTGGCACGCCACGGCGACTTCTCCTCGACCTGCAGGTCCACATCCATCGTGCCCGGCACCTGACCCTCGCGCACCAGCGGCATCACCTGCCGACGTCCACCTTCATTCAGCGCGGTCAGTTCCTTCTGCGCCTGGTCGAAGTCCGGCACCTTGCCCTCGGCAAGTGCCGGCACGCGTTCGCGGATGCGTTCGGACGATTCGTGCTTCGTGCCTACGACCCGCAGCTGCCCGATCGGCGTCTGCTGCACCTTCAGCAGCACCACGCCACCACTGACCTGCTGCTCGGGCAGCTCGACGTAGACCGACTGGTAGCCTGCCTGCTGGTACAGCGCATTGACGGCATCGCGCGCCTTCTCGACATCGGCCAGGGTCTTGCCCGGGCCGAGGAACGGCTCCACCGCACGTTCGATCTGGCGCGGATCGAGCACGGTGTTGCCGCGCACGATGTATTCATTGATGTTCACGCTGGGCGCAGGCGCCGCGTCCTGCGCGAACAATGGCAGCGGCATCGCGGCCAGAGCCAGCACCAGCGGATGCAGGCGCAGCGGAAGGCGGACGGCTCGGCACGGAACAGGAGTCATCGAAGGCATCGCGTCGTATCGAAGGGAGTGGCCAGGGAGCGGCGCGTGGGTCTATCAACAGGACGTGTACGTCGCGTCAAAACCGCCAATAGTTTTGTGACAGTGCTGTCATCTTTTGACAGCGCCGGAACAGTTGCAGGCGGACACTGTCTTCGCCATACGTCTTCATTGCTGAGCGTCGGTTTTCGCAGGAGATTCAAGATGGGTGAGTCGTTGAAGGCGGGCCTTCGCCCTGCCCTCGCCCTTGCCTTGTTGCTGGCGTTGCCATCGGCCTGGGCCGGAGAGACGAAGAAGCAGGACGATGCCGCACCCTGCATCGAAGTACAGGTCAACGGCGAGCGCATCCCCGCCTGGGAGTGCCTGCAACGCAAACTGGCCCCGGCACCGAAATCGGCGAAGTCACCGGCGCTGCCTGAAGCCGAACGCCTGATGCGGCAGCCGGGCAACCAGCTGATGCAGTACAACCTGGAAGGCACACGACAGCGCATGGGCGATGCCTTTGGTCGTTCGGTGGAACCGCAGCGTCCGGCGCGTTGAGCCTGCGCAGCTGTAGAGCCGGGCCCGCGCTCGGCAGGATTCTGTAGAGTCGAGCCATGCTCCACTGGATTTTGTAGAGTCGAGCCTTGCTCGACTGTTCTTCCAGACGCAGCCGAGCGTGGGCTCGGCTCTACAGGGAGCCGGCGGGCACGATGCCATCGCTTGGCACCGGTGGCAGCGCGGGCACCGGCAGGCTGCGCGATTGCCCGGCCTGGTTCAGTTCCACTGCGCTGGCACTGATGCTGGCCAGTACCGTGCAGGGTCCGAGTCGTTGGCCGGGCGCATACGCTTCCGCTGGGCGTCCATCTACCGAGAGCAGGGCCAATGGCGCATGGTCACCCGCCATCACGCCCAGCACCACCACCTCGGTCTGCACCGCGCCGGGCGACAGCAGCCGCACCAACGGCAGGCTGGCCACTGCATCGAACATCGGCCGTACCGGCGCCTCGGCATGCGCTTCGCTCGCGGCCGCCGCTGGCGCCACCGCAGACAGGGTGACGCTCCAGTAGGCCACCACGGCCAGCAGCAGCGTCGCCGCCAGCAGGGTCAACATCCGATTCCGATCCCAGCGCCTGCCGTCCATGTTCCACATCATCGCCACGTTCGTGTCCGCCTACGCTAGCAGGTGCGGCTGACGCTTTTGTTTCATCATGCGGGCCTACGCTGGCACGCATCGGCAAGGGACAGGAGGCAATGTCGATGCGACGCATCCCGCGTGGTTTCACCCTGCTGGAACTGATGGTGGTGCTGGTGATCATCGGCATCTGCACGGCAGGCATCGGCCTGGGCCTGGGCAGTCTGCTCGACCCCGCGCGCCAGCTGCGGCAGGAAGGCGAACGCTTGGCGCAGCGCCTGCAGGTGGCGCGCGACGAGGCCCGCATCGATGGCCGCCCCCTGCGTTGGCAGGCCGACGCAGCCGGCTATCGTTTCAGCCGCCTCGAAGGCAGCCGCTGGGTCACCGTTGAACGCGATGATCTGCTGCGTCCACAGAAGTGGCAGGCTGCAGGCATCGCGGTGCAGCCCACCAACGCCATCGAGCTGAGCCCGGAGTGGATCGGTACCGCCTGGGAGCTTGGACTGTCGCTGGACGGCCGCGCACTGCGTCTTCGTGATGATGGCAGCGGACAATTGCAGGTCGTGCAGTGAAGCAGACGGCGCGCGGATTCACCCTGATCGAGGTGTTGATCGCGCTGGCGATCGTATCGATTGCACTGGCTGCGGTGATGCGCTCGGTGGCAGTGGCGACCGACGATCAGTCACGGCTGCGCGACCGTCGCCTGGCGCTGTTGTGTGCACAGGACCGCTGGCAGGAGCTGCGCCTCGCCGGGCAGCCGCCGCAGGATGCGCGGCAGCGCTGTGTGCAGGGACGCGGCAGCTTTCTGGTCCTGCAGCATCTGGGCACTGGCAGTGACGGGCAGCCGCAACTGGAATTGACCGTGGTGGCCGAAGATGCACCGCGACAGTCGCTGGCGCGGATGCAGCTGCCGTGGACGGCGGCGCAATGAGGCGCGCCGCACGCGGCTTCACCCTGATCGAGGTGATGATCGCGATCACCATCATGGGCGTGCTGGCGCTGATCTGCTGGCGTGCGCTGGACAGCGTGGCCAGCAGCGACCAGCGCCTGCGCCAGGCCGATGCCGGGACCACGACGGCGCTGCGCGTGCTGCAGCAGTTCCAGCGCGATATTGAAATGCGTGCCGACGATGCGCTGATGAATGGCGCGGTGCGCCCGGCAGATCGTCCGCAGCGATTGCTGCCCCCGTCGCTGGTGAGCGAGCGGCACCCGGATGGCAGCTTCGCGCTGGAGATCACCCGCAGCGTGGGCAGCGATGGGCTGCACTGGCAGCGGGTGCGCTGGTGGCGGCAGGGCAGCACGCTGTGGCGGGCCAGTGGTGCGGCTACGGACCGGTATCCCCTGCCCGCACCGGATCCGTCGAAGGGCATTGCGGTGGCGCGCGATGTGCAGCGGTTCGAGGTGCGGGCGTGGCAGCCTGGAACGGGATGGGCCGTGTTGCCGAGCGAGGGCGAGGTATTGCCGGCCACCGGACTTGAACTGCGGTTGGGCCTGCGCGATGGGCGTGGGCCGTTGAGTTACCGGCGGGTGCTGGAGCTTTAGGGCGCTTTCCTGCAACGCATCCACGCATGGCGTGGATCTACTGCCGAGCGGCTTCTACTGCCAGGCCTGCTCTGGTGGGTGCCGACCGTTGGTCGGCACTGGAGCTGGCCAAGCCATCCACGCATGGCGTGGATCTACTACCGAGCCCACCCGGTGGGTGCCGACCTTGGTCGGCACTGAAGCTGGCCCAGCCGTCCGCGCATGGCGTGGATCTACTACCAAGCCCGCTCCGGTGGGTGCCGACCGTTGGTCGGCACTGAAGCTGGCCCAGCCATCCACGCATGGCGTGGGTCCACTGCCGAGCCTGCCGCCGGGTGCGCTCCTGCACCCGGCGGCCAACGTCACCCTGCATCTGCTGCATGCCCACGATGGTGCGCAGGCGCACTGCCAGCAGGGCGGCGACCACGGCGGTGGCGAGGGCAAGC